>JAIPGM010000001.1 GCA_021735655.1 Candidatus Omnitrophota bacterium
GGGTATTTGAAGATTTTAGTAATTTTAAATTACAATCTGATAAAAAAGTTTACCATTTATCTCCAGCCTAATGTAGGGCTTGCGATAAATGGCTTGATATTTTGAGAGTAGAATATACTGGACAATTAACATAGGAGAATCTAATGACTAAAAACTATCTAGACTTCTTAAATCAAAGGCTTAATTCGGAAAATTTAAATAAACTTATTGCTTTAGAAAATCCGGAATTAATTAATTTTATTGGCGAATATATAGAGTTGTGTAATCCTGAGTCAGTATTTGTCCGTACTGATTCCTCGGAAGATATTGCCTATATTCGTGAGAAAACAATTAGCTTAGGTGAGGAAAAGGAACTGGCTATCGAAGGCCATACTTGTCATTTTGACGGTCCGCTTGATCAAGCTCGCGATAAGAAAAATACTCGTTATCTTGTACCTAAAGGATCTTCTTTAGGTAAAACTTTAAATAGCATTGATAAAGAGGAAGGCTTAATTGAGATAAAGGCTACCTTAAAAGATATAATGAAAGGCAAAGAGATGTTTATTTGCTTTTTTTGCCTTGGACCGGTTAATTCAGAGTTTTCAATATCGGCAGTTCAGATTACTGATTCATCATATGTATCTCATTCTGAGGATATCCTTTATCGGCCTGGCTATGAGCAGTTTAAAAAGTCAAAGTCTAGCGAATTTTTTAAGTTTGTTCATAGCGCCGGCGATCTTGAGAATTGTGTTAGCAAGAATGTAGATAAAAGAAGAGTATATATAGATTTAGAAAATAATTTAGTTTATAGCGCTAACACCCAATATGCTGGAAATACAGTTGGTTTGAAAAAGCTATCCCTTCGATTAGCAATTCAGAAAGCTTCTCGCGAAGGTTGGTTGGCTGAACATATGTTTTTAATGGGGGTTCACGATGCTCAAGGCAAAAAATCTTATTTTGCCGGAGCTTTTCCGAGTATGTGTGGAAAAACCTCAACCGCTATGCTTAGCGGAGAGACAATAGTTGGTGACGATATTGCTTATTTAAGAATAAGAGATAACAAGGTTTATGCAGTTAATGTTGAGCGGGGAATATTTGGTATAATTAAAGATGTAGGCTCTAAAGATGATGCCCTTTTGTTTAAATCTTTAACTAAAGAGGGTGAGGTAATTTTTTCTAATATCTTAATCGATCAGGCTAAGACTCCATATTGGATTGGCAAAGACGGTGAAGTCCCGGCAAGAGGTGTTAACTATTCTGGAGATTGGCAATCGGGTAAATGTGATTCAAAAGGAGTTGAGATTGCTCCATCGCACAAGAATGCTCGTTATACAATTAGGCTTAAAGATTTAGAAAATGTTGATGAGAACTTAGAAAGTTCACAAGGTGTTGAAGTTAAGGGCTTAATTTATGGCGGTAGAGATTCAGATACTTCAGTTCCGGTTGAGCAGGCATTTTCCTGGCAACAAGGGGTTGTGACTAAGGCAGCAAACATAGAGTCAGAGACAACCGCAGCAACCCTAGGGGCTGAAGGTGTGAGAGTTTTTAACCCGATGTCGAATATTGATTTTCTTTCAATTCCTTTAGGAAAGTACGTAGATATTAATCTTGAGTTTGGTAAAAAGGCAACAAAAGCCCCGGCAATTTTTTCAGTCAACTATTTTTTAAGAGACAAGCAGGGTAAATTTTTAAATGCAATTCAGGATAAGCGTATTTGGCTTAAATGGATAAACTTACGTTCAGAGGGTAAGGTTAAGGCTTTAAAATCTCCCACTGGATTAATTCCTAAATATGAAGATTTAAAAGCTTTATTTTCTGAGGTATTAAAGAAAGATTATTCTCAGGTTGATTATAATCAGCAGTTTAAGATTAGAATTTCTGAAAATCTTACTAAGATTAATAGAATAAAAGCGGTCTATCAAAAAGCTGAGAATATACCTCAAGAGCTATTTCAAGAACTAGACGCCCAAGAAGCACGTTTGAAAGAGGCCCAGGCTAAGTTAGGTGATTATATCGAACCAGCTAAGTTAGAGGAGGTATCATGATTAGTGATTTAAAAGTATTTCGACAGGGAAAAGTTCGTGATGTCTATGACTTAGGTGATAAGCTCTTGATGGTAGCCACTGACCGGATTTCCTGTTTTGATGTTATCTTACCGACTCCTATTCCTGACAAAGGAAAAGTTTTAACCGAACTATCACTTTTCTGGTTCTCACTCTTAAAAGGCACAGTAGCCAACCATTTAATTACTACTGATGTAGTTGATTTACCTGATAGTGCTGTGAATGATAAAAATTATCTTGCTGGTAGATTTATGATTGTTAAAAAATGCAAGGTTGTTCCTTTTGAATGTGTAGTAAGGGGATATCTTTCCGGTTCTGGTTGGAAGGAGTATAAAAAGTCTCAGAGCGTTTGTGGAATAGAACTACCTTCTGGGTTAAAAGAGTCAGAAAAGTTACCTGAGCCGATATTCACTCCGGCTACAAAAGCTGAAGTTGGACATGATGAGAATGTTAGCTTTGACTACATGAAAGATAAAATCGACCCGGATTTAGCCGCTAAAATTAAGGAAATAAGTATAATTATATATAATAAAGCAGCCGATTATGCTTTAAGTAAAGGAATCATCATTGCTGATACTAAGTTTGAGTTTGGCTTAGACGGAGATAATTTAATTTTAATCGATGAGGTTTTAACTCCTGATTCCTCGCGTTTTTGGCCTAAAGCTGAATATGGGCCAGGGCGTTCGCAGGCCTCATTCGATAAGCAGTTTGTTCGTGATTACTTAGAGACTTTGGATTGGGATAAAACTCCGCCTGGTCCTGATTTGCCTGAAGAAATCGTTAAGAAAACTCAAGCTAAATATCAAGAAGCCTTACATTTATTAACTAGTTAATCCTTCGCCTTAGACATTTATAGTTGACCAATCGTTAATTCTATAGTATCTTATTAAAAATTATGAAGATAGTAGTTTGCATAAAACAAGTCCCTGACACAACCGACGTTAAGATTAACCCCGAGACTAATACCTTAATCCGCGAAGGGGTTGCTTCAATTATCAATCCTTTTGATATGTATGCGATTGAGGAGGCGGTTCGTTTAAAAGAACGCTTTGGCGGAGAGGCAATCGTGGTTACCATGGGCCCGCCACAGGCTGTTGACGCTCTTCGGGAAGCCTTATCTTTAGGCATTGATAAGGCAATTCACCTTTCAGATCGGGCTTTTGCTGGTTCAGATACTTGGGCAACCAGTTTGATCTTAGCTAGGGCAATAAAGAAAATTGGAGATTTTGACTTAGTTATTTGCGGTAAACAAGCTTCAGATGGTGATACTGCTCAAGTTGGGCCGGGAATCGCTGCCCACATTGATTTACCACAAGCTACTTATGTGCGAAGGATAGATACGGTTCATCTTGATACCACTCCCAGAATAATGGTTGTTGAACGATTACTTGAGGAAGGCTATGAGTTGATAGAGTTACAGCTTCCGGCAATGATTACAGTAGTAAAAGAGATAAATGAACCACGACTTCCTTCTCTGCGTGGGAAGATGGCAGCCAGAAAGGCGGATATTCCTACTTGGAGTAATAAAGATTTAGCTATTGATGAGAACAGAATAGGCTTGATCGGTTCGCCGACTCAAGTAGTTAAAATATTCACTCCGCCGCCTAAGGAAGGTGGCCAAATGCTTGAAGGTGAGCCTGAGGAGATTGTTAGCAAGCTAGTTGAGGAAATCAAAGATATATTATGAGTGGTATAAGAGTAATTCAAGATAAATGTGTTGGCTGTGGGCTCTGCTTGAAAGTTTGTCCGACCACAGCGATTACGCTATCTGATAAAAAAGCAGTTATTGATTTAGATAAATGTACTCTTTGCGGAGCTTGTCTGGATAGCTGTAGTTTTAAGGCAATTATAATTGAACGTCAAGCGGTAGTAATTGAGGAAGATATTTCTCAATATAAGGGGGTTTGGGTTTTTGCTGAACAAAGAGATGGGGTTGTTTCCTCGGTTGCTTTTGAGCTGCTCAACAAGGCCCGTCAGTTAGCAAACGATTTGGGAACTTATGTCGGAGCAATATTCTTAGGAGAAGCTATAACCGATAAGGCTCAAGAGCTTATTTATCGTGGGGCTGATAAGGTATTTGTAATTGACTCACCGGCGCTTAAGCATTATATTGCCGAGAATTATACTAAGGCAATTGCTGGCTTAGTCGGAAAGTACAAGCCGGAGATTATCTTAGCCGGAGCAACCACAACCGGAAGAAGCCTGGTTTCAAGGATTGCCGTTGGTATTTATGCTGGCTTAACTGCTGATTGTACTGGCTTAGATATTGATAAAGAAAAAAAGATTTTAATCCAAACCCGGCCAGCCTTTGGTGGAAACATTATGGCTCAGATTATTTCACCTAACTTTCGGCCTCAGATGGCGACAGTTAGGCACAAAGTGATGCCGGAATCTGAGCGTGACTCTAAAAGAACTGGTGAAATTATCGAGGAATCATTTGACGAAAAGGGCAAGGATGAAAGGATAAAATTTCTCGACTTCATCAAAGAAACCATTGCTACGGTTAACTTATCCGAGGCTGACATTATTGTTTCTGGCGGCCGAGGCTTAGGCGATCAAAAGAACTTTGCCTTGGTAGAAGAGTTAGCTGAGGCGCTCGGTGCTGCAGTCGGTTCGTCTCGAGCCTGCGTGGACGCTGGCTGGATTCCTTATTCGCATCAAGTCGGACAAACCGGAAGAACGGTTTGCCCTAAGATTTATATTGCTTGTGGCATATCTGGTCAAATCCAGCATTTGGTTGGAATGCAGTCGGCAAAAGTAATCATTGCTATCAATAAAGACCCGGACGCACCGATTTTTAAAGTTGCTAATTATGGCATCGTTGGAGACCTATTTAAGGTGATCCCACTTTTAATTAAAAAAATTCGGGAAATTCACGGTAAATAGTGTTATAATTTATGTATGTATCTTAAAGAGCTCGAAATCTTCGGTTTTAAATCCTTCCCGCAAAAAACTAGTCTCAAATTTGAATCCGGCATAACAGTAGTTGTAGGGCCAAACGGTTGTGGAAAAAGTAATGTTTTTGATTCAATCAAATGGTCGCTAGGTGAGCAGAGTCCCAAATCTTTACGAGGAACAAAGATGGAGGACATTATTTTTAATGGCACAGAGCATCACCCGCCCTTAAACTATGCTGAAGTAAATCTTGTCTTTTGCAATGAGGATAAGTATCTGCCGATAGACTTCAGAGAAGTTTCAGTAGGCCGCAGACTTTATCGATCCGGAGAGAGTCAATACTTTATCAATAAAAACGTAGTTAGGCTCAAAGATGTTCAGGAGCTTTTTATGGGTACTGGTATTGGCGAATCTACCTATTCTTTTGTTGAGCAGGGTAAAATTGAGATATTTTTAAGCTATAAGCCTGAAGATAAACGTCTTATTTTTGATGAAGCCAGTGGTATTGTAAAGTATAAAGAGCGGAAACGGGAAACCATGCGCCGACTTAAGGAAGCTGAGGATAATATGTTGCGCCTGGATGATATTCTTTCTGAGCTTAAGCGTCAGATTCGGTACCTAGAACGTCAAGTCGAGAAGGCAAAGAAGTATAAGGAAGTCCAGCATGAGTTAGTAGAGGTTGAGAAAAAAATTGCTAGCTTGCAAGTCAAAGATTTAGAGGAAAAAATAAATAAGGTTCTTGATGGTTTGAATGATTCTAAAGCAAAAGAATCTGATAAGGATGAACAGCTAAAAGAGGTTAATCAAAAATGGGAGGAACTGCATACTGAGTTAAAATCTTTAAGAGGAGAGCTTGACCAGGCTAGTGCAGCGGTCGCATCTCTGCAGGCTCAGACCGAGAGTGCAACCAGCAATATTGCGGTTAATAAGCAAAGGATAGAGGAACTTACTCAACGTAATAAGAATTTAGAGCTAGCTAAAATAAATCTTAACCAGCGTTTTGATTTGCAGAAAGAACGTAATCGCACTGAAAAAGAGCGTTTAGCCGGGATTGACGGAATTATTACCCAAACTGATCAAGTTATCGAAAACTACCGACAAGAAAAAGAGTCTCTTTTAGATAAAGTTAGTCTGGTTAAAAACAAAAGTAAGGATTATAAAGAAACAATATTAGAGTCAGAAAATAAGAAAGCCCATCTTCATAATGTATTAATTGAGATCCAGACTACCCTTTTAACCTTGGCTAATCGTAAAAAGAGACTTCTTCTCGATAAGGCAAAATTAGAAACTATGCTTAACGAAAATCGTCAGCGTCTTAACGAGAGCCAACAGGCCTACAGTGAAGCTGGATCTAGATTGGAAGGGCTTCAAAATAAGAAAAATAACTTAATTGCACGGAAAAAACAGATGCTATCTTTGATCGATGATACTAAGAATAGTATTTTTGATAAAGAAAAGGAATTGCTTGAGCTTAATGCATCATATGAGTTTTTAAAAGATCTAAAGGTAAAATATGAGAATTTTTCGGTTAAGAAAAAGATAACCGTTATCTTTGATGAAGAACCTAAGGATATTAATAAGCTTGTTGCTTCGATCGGTGATGTCACTTTTGTAAAAGAAGCTGGAGGCTACAGAGCTGAAATAGAAGCGAAGGTTATTTCTTTCGAAGAGAAACAACTCCAAGATAGGATAACCGCGGTTAGGGTTGAGATTGATGAACGCAATTCTCGTCTTGGTAGTTTTGAACAGGACAAGAAAAGATTGAGTGAAGATTTATCGAATGAGGTTATAGAGCTAGAAGAGGAAAAAAGAAAATTTCAGGATGCTGATCAAAGAAAGAATACCTGTCAGAGAGAATTAGACCGGCTAGAAGAAGAGGCCGAGCTGCTTACCCAAGAGACTAAAACTACGTTTGATGAAATCAGCGATTCCGAAAGAAAGCAAGCGGCGATTAGTCAAGAGGCTGATGTAGCTGAAGAGGTATTGGCTGCGGTAAATCAAGAGTTGGTTGAGGCCCAAAACACAATAAGTCAAGCCTTAGAAAGAGTTAATGAGATTGATGTTGAAACTGCCAGAAGTCATGCTCAAAAACAGTCTTTAGTCAAAGAGAAAGAAACTTTAGAATCTAACATTACCCTTTTCCAAAGTGAAATAGGTGATATTCAAAGTAACCTTAACCAGGTTGATCAAGAAAAATCCCAAAGTCTAGAGCGGGTGAATTTTTTCGGTAACGAAATAGTTGGGCTTGAACTAAAAATTACTGAGTCAACTACTGCAATTTCTCAACAGCGTCAGGTTAAGGATTCGCTAGAGAAGAAGGAACTCGGCCTGCTTCTAGAGGTGGATAAAGCTAAAGCCGGTTTGCAGATTTTTGAAAAAGAAAGACAAGAGCTGCGCACCGCTACTTATAATAAAAAATTAGAAATACAAAGTTTGGAATATGAGAAACAAAAAGTAGCTGACTATATAAAACAGGTTTATAATATTGAATTTAATTCATCAGAAATAGAGTTACCCCAGAACAGCCTAGAAGATTTAGGGTTTAGCAAGGAAAAATTTCAGAAGCGGATTAAATCTTTGGGAGAAGTAAACTTAGTTGCGATTGAAGAATTTGAGGAGTTAAAAAAACGCGAGGAGTTTTTGGAGACCCAAAAGAATGATTTAATTACTTCTAAGGATAATCTTAAAAAGGCTATTCAGAAGATTAACCGCACTTCAAAAGAGCTATTTTTAGATACTTTTAATAAGATTCAGGTGGAGTTTAAACAACACTTTAAATTTCTTTTTAACGGCGGTCGAGCAAATCTTACCTTAGTAGATCCGGAGAATGTTTTAGAGTCTGGGGTTGAAATCGAAGTCCAGCCGCCGGGCAAAAAATTACAGAATGTTTCACTTTTGTCAGGAGGTGAAAAAGCTCTAACGGCAATAAGTTTAATTTTTGCTATTTTTAAGGTAAGACCATCACCGTTGTGCGTACTTGATGAAATTGATGCCCCTTTAGATGAGGCTAATGTTGATCGATTTAACCACCTATTAAAGAAGTTTTCATCCTTCTCTCAGTTTATTCTAATCACCCACAATAAGAAGAGTATGAGCAACGCCGATGTTTTATACGGTGTTACCATGCAAGAGAAAGGCATCTCTAAATTAGTATCGGTTAAGTTTGCTGAAGATGCTGAAAAAGCTCCGGCCAGCAGGTAGTTTAAGAAAAGCCCCTAGTTTGATTCTAGAAATTTTTTTGACACAACATAAACATTGCCAGTCATAAATCCAGAATTTTTTAAATTTATTGTTACATAATCGTTGCAATTGATAAAATTAGCGAAATCTGATAGGTTGGGCGAAATTCGGTTATGGCTAGATATAAATTTTTGCACTTCTTTATGGTTTTTGGTTGCCATTAGAAAAGCCTTTACCATTGGGTAAGTCGCTGGTGAATTAGTCTTTCTGTTGAAGGCCTGGCTTTCTTCTTCTGTAAATTCTCTGAACTGACGCTCTGCAAGCGGCCATTCGGGATATTTTGTCGATAAGCTCCAAGAGAATAGTTCAGTGGCAGCTTTGTTAGCTAGCATTCTTAATTGAGGTGTAGTAAAGATAGCTCTTATTGCGGTTAAGTCTGCGAAGTTGGTTTTAGAGTCGAGCGAAGGATTGTCATTACCGTAGTTGAAGGCAAAATGGTGAAGCAATTTATTGAAATGATGTATTAGTTCGGGATCGCCACTAGCATCAACTTTTTTAGCGAGCTCTATAATTTTTTCTTGAAATCGGGTTAATTCAGAATCGTTATAACCAAGAGTCACTCCACCGCCAATACTTTGCTCTCCTGGTGCCAGCTTTAAGCCGTAAAGATTATCTAAGGAGTGGCTGAATTCATGTTCGACAATGGCTGGATGAAAAAATGCTTCATAGATATGGACTCCGAGATCTGGTCTAAAAAAGCCTAAAGGCAGGTGTTCTTTTTCAGGTTCTTCTTTTTTTTCTTTAAAGTATTTTCCTCCCGGAGGATTAGAATTTCTTAGTTTTGCATATTCATAAAGGTTGCTGTGAACAGTTATTTTTTTTGGCTCGCCATCGAGATCACCGTTTGGATAGTAGTAGAGAACTTTTTCCCCTTTTTTGTTGGCCGCTCCCAGATCAGCTGGGGAGTTTGCAATCATTATTTCTCTTTGGCCGTCATGAACGGAAACAATACCAAGCTTTTTGTACTCGGCTTTTACTCCGGGATTTTTTAGAGTTTCGCGTGTTCGGTTTTTATGATTTTTCGAGGATTCGCCTTTTTGCGGTTTTGTATGTTGTTGATCTAATTGTTTTACTTGAGATTTTTGTTCTGGGGTGAGCTCTTTATTGCTAACATGAGTGGGTGCAAATTGTGCCATTCTAATAGCTATTGAAAGATTTGTAAATCCTTCAGCTAGAACTTTTTGACTATAGAAAGGTAAACTTAAGAATATCCCAAAAATAATGATTTTATAGCTTGTTTTTTCCATGGTTTCGCCTCTCCGAAGGGTTACCTTTTAAAGATAACATGTATTACATGGAGATTAAAGGTGGATTTGGGATTAGTTTGCAAACGTTTTCAGGTAAGATTTTAAATTTTTTAAGCTAGAACTACTCGATTTTTACCTTGGCCTTTAGCTGTGTAGAGGGCTTCATCGGCTCGTTCAATGAGGGTTTTTTTATCGGTTGCATCTTCGGGGAATGAGGAGATTCCAATACTTACGGTAAACTTACTTTCCAAAAAGTTACTTCTGGCTATCGATTTTCTGATTCTTTCGCCTAAGAGGAGGGCGTCCTTTTTGTTGCTGCCCGGCAAAATCAGTGAAAATTCCTCACCACCGTAGCGGCAAAGAACATCAAACTTACGGCAGTTTTTTTGAATTATCTGGCTTATTTTTTTCAAGGCTAAGTCTCCTTGAGTGTGACCGCGGGAATCATTAAACTTTTTAAAGTCATCCAGGTCAATCATCATTGTTGATAAAGGTAACTTTGAAGAGGTGGCGTTAGTCAGCTCTTCGTCGAGCTTATATTGAAAGTAGCCATAGTTCCAGAGGCCGGTTAAAGAATCACTGTGTGATTTGGTAAGTGTATTTTCAAAATCTTTAGAGTTTTCAATTGCTCCTTGGGCTTCTTCCATAAACATATTAAAAGTTTTTAGATCGTTATCGCTTATGGCTTGCTTGGTAATATAGTTGTCTACTACCATGATTGCTATGGGTTTACCTTTTATCCAGAGGGACAAAATAAGACTTTCTTTAAGGTTAAGTTTTTCTATTATTGGATCACTTTTAAGCTTATCACTATTTTTCTTTTTTATGTGGATTGTTTCTTTTTTTTCGAGAGCTTTAAATAGGAGGCCGGATTTTTTGTTAAGCGGAAAGCTAAGTGACTGAATGAATTCCATAAATTTAGGTTTTTCGGTAAGTTTCTTTACGTGGCGGTAGTTATCAATTAAGTCGTAGAGATCTTTTTTATCTTCTTCGATTGCTTCCCAGATTTCTCCGGCCTCTTGAGCGTCAATTGGGCCAATGCCCATAAAACCATCTATTGATTTTTTTTCTTGGTTAACGAAAAAAATAGCTGCCCGGTTAAATCTTAAGCCCTCATGGGCAGTGAGTCCGGTTAAGATGATGTAGATTATTTCATCTAGGCGCAGGGTCGTGCGCATGGCCTTGGTGAGTTCATAGAAGACGTAAAGTTGGGAACGGACCCTTTCTAGCTCATTTTTTAGTCTTTGGATTTCTTCTTCCACAACTCTCTAAATAACACATTTAGCTTGAAAAGTCAATCTTTCACTTAACTTTTCTAACTCTTCTGGTACAATAGGTCAATTATGACTCCTGATAAGTTTAAACTTTCCAGCTATAATTTTAATATTCCTAAAAGCTTAATTGCTCAGGAACCGGTTCGGCCTCGGGATAGTTCGCGGATTTTAGTTTTAGACTGTAAGAAAAAGCTTACTCAGCAAATGATTTTTAGCGATATCCTTAGTTTTTTTAATCCCGGTGATGTCTTGGTTTTAAATAATACCGAAGTAATCAAAGCTCGTCTTATTGGCCAAAAAGCCCAAGGTTTAAAGGTCGAGTTATTATTACTTAAAGAGGTGGCCAAAGATACCTGGGAGGCTTTAGTTAAACCGGGAAGGCGCCTTCGTCCAGGGGATAGAATTATTTTTGTTGAAGACAAGTTCGAGGCTGAAGTTGTTGGCCGAACTGATCAGGGCGGGCGTTTGATTAAGTTTTATTGTTCGGATTTTAAGAAGTTCCTGGATCAGTTTGGAGAAATGCCTTTACCTCATTACATAAAGAAAAAGATTTCTAAGCCCGAAGACTATCAGACTATTTATGCTCGGCAGCCGGGGGCAGTTGCCGCGCCAACTGCTGGGTTGCATTTTACTAAAGAGTTACTTAGCCAGCTTAAGGATAAGGGGACAAGGATAGTAAATGTTACTCTTCACTGTGGTTTGGCAACCTTCCGACCGGTTAAGACCGACGATATTCGAAATCATAAAATAGAGTCAGAGTGGATAGATATTTCTAAGGCGGCTTGCGATATTATTAATTCAGCAAAGCAAACTGGCAGAAAAGTTTTTGCCGTAGGGACAACAGCAATTAGAACTTTAGAAACGGTCAGTTTTTTGGATAGTAAAGCTGAGGCTAATTATCAAGTTAAGCCTTTTTGCGGTGAAACTAGTCTTTACATTGTTCCCGGCTATAAATTTAGGATAGTTGATGCAGTCATTACTAATTTTCATACTCCTTGTTCTAGTAATCTCATCTTGATGTCTTCTTTTTGTGGTTTAGCGGCCTTGAGAAAGAGCTATTTACAGGCAGCAACCAGCAAATTCCGCTTTTTTAGCTTCGGCGATGCAATGCTAATTATCTAAATTTTTTCATATTGCATTGCGCCACAATGAGTTAGGTAAGATAAAAAAAAGGTGTCTTTTCTTGACCAATGGCTCTATTTTTAATATAATAGAAACTTGCTATCTTAGGGCTTAAAAAAGTAATATTTTAAGCCGAATCTGCTAGTGTAAACTTTTATTTCCCGCAACTACACTTAAGGAGGATATAAGATGAATAGCGATTTGATGAAGAAGAGAACATTTCTTATTTGCGGACATGCTCAGTCAGGAAAGACTTCTTTAGCTGAGAGTTTGCTGTTTAAGTCAAAGGCGGTAAATCGTTTGGGAAGTGTAGACTCCGGCACTTCAATAAGCGATCATGAGGATGACGAGAGAGATCGCAAAAGCTCGATTAACCTTTCGATTCTTCATGCTGATTATAAAGGAAATAGTTTACAGTTTATCGATGTTCCGGGATATCTAGATTTTATCGGTGAGTTAATAACATCTTCGCGGGTAGTTGATTTCGCAATTATTGTAGTTGACGCTGTTGAGGGTGTGAGCGTGGGTACTGAAAAAGCCTGGGAAATTTTGCAAGCTCAAAAAGTTCCTTGCATGTTTTTTATTAATAAGTTAGACAAAGAAGATACTGATTATAAGGTAACTTTAGCCGATATTCAAAAAAGCCTAACTAAAAAAGCGAGAAGTTTAGTTAAGGTCGAGGGCGATAAGTTAATAAATATTTTAAAAAATAAAGATATGGACCCGACTCTCTATAGTCAGATTGCCGAAAGCGTTGCTGAGAGTGACGATGTTCTTCTAGAGAAATATCTAGATAAAGGTGCTTTAGAAGATGAAGAACTTCGGGTTGCTTTGGATAAAGCAGTTACCAACTCTTTATTCTTTCCGGTAGTTGGTGGTGTGGCTACTAAAGAGCTCGGGACCGATACTTTATTAGAGGTAATTACCGAAATCATGCCGGCAGTAGGTGAGTCAGCCGGACGCCTAGCTAAGGATAAGTCTGATCAAGAACTGGTTATTAAACCTAAACTCGAGGAGCCATTTAGCGCTCAGGTATTTAAGACGATTGTTGACCCTTTTGTTGGCCAACTTACGATATTCCGTGTTTTTTCGGGGAAAATAAGCTCTAATAGTGAGTTTTTTAATGTTACTAAAGATGACAAGGAAAAGTTTGGCCAGCTTTATGCCTTGCAAGGCAAGCAACAGATTGCGGTTGATGAAGTTTCGGCTGGCGATATTGTAGCTGCAGCAAAATTAAAAAATACTTTTAGTCAAGATAGCCTCTGCGCTTCATCACGGCCCGTAAATTTTCCGATTCCTGAATTTCCTTCTCCAGCTTATTCGGCTTCAGTTAAGCCAAAAACCAGGCAAGATGAGGAAAAAATATCAGCGGTTTTAGCGCGCTTGACTAGTGAAGACCCGACTTGTAGCACATCGCGAGATGCTCAAACCAAAGAGCTAATTATTTCCGGAATGGGAGAGTTGCATATTAATGTGATTATTGGAAGGATGAAAAGAAAATATCAGGCTAATGTGGAATTGGGAACGCCTAAAGTACCTTATTTAGAAACAGTTACCAAGTCGGTGGATGTTTCTCATCGCTACAAAAAACAAACTGGCGGTAAAGGCCAATTCGGTGAAGTTTTTATTAAAGTTGAGCCTTTAGAGCGCGGCAAGCAGTTTGAGTTTGTTAATAAGGTTGTCGGAGGAGCTATCCCGCGTAATTTTATTCCTTCAGTCGAGAAAGGTATTCGTAAGTCAATGGTTAAAGGATTTCTAGCTGGCTATACGATAGCCGATATTCGGGTGATACTTTATGATGGTTCTTATCATCCGGTTGACTCTTCAGATATGGCTTTTCAGATTGCTGCCTCAATGGCTTTAAAGAAGGCTTTTGACCAAGCCGGAAGTGTTTTACTTGAGCCAGTTATGAATGTTGAGATTACCGTTCCTGAAGAATTTATGGGTCAGATTACCGGTGACATAAGTTCTCGACGCGGTCGAGTATTAGGAATGGAAACTAAAGGCAAGAATGATGTGGTTAAGGCACATATACCTTTAGCTGAGATGTTTAAATATGCCTCTGATTTGCGTTCATTTACCGGCGGTAGAGGAACCTATACTATGAGTTTTGATAGTTATGAAGTTGTTCCGGCCCGAATTACTCAAGGGATTGTTGAGCAATCTAAAGCTGCCAAAGAAGAACAACATGTGTAAAACCCAGGAGCGGATACCAAAATAGGTGAAGATATTTAATTTAGGATTAGATTTAGAGCCGGGAAAGCAAGTTTATAAATCAAGTTGTTTTGAAAAGTTAGTTGAGAAGTTTTCTCCTAAAAAATCAACTCCTTATCCGGTTGAGTTTGTCGATAGCGATATTGATCAATCAGAGGCAATAGTTCTTGCTGAGAGTAAGCGGCTTGATTTGATTGTTACCGATTTAGAAAAGATTGAAACCCGACTTTCACGTTGTGAAAGTGAGGCTGAGAAGCTGCTCTTCAAAAAAGCACAGGTAGCCTTAGAAGCGGAAGAGCTTCTTTGTGATCTTAATTTATCCGATTCTGAGAAGACGCTTTTAAAGACTTTGCCACTTTTAACTTTTAAACCTTGCCTGGTTAAAAACGAAGTCGCTGATATCAACAGTTTGATTGGGGAAGTAATTCAGAAGTCAGGATTAATTTTATTTTTTACTGCCGGTAAAAAAGAGGTTCACGCTTGGAGTCTAAAAAAAGGTGAGCTTATATTAGAAGCTGCCGGAAAAATTCATAGCGATTTGAAACGTGGTTTTATCAAGGGCGAAGTGGTTAATTGTAAGGATTTAGATAGTTTTTTCAATTTGGCCGAGGCTCGTTCGCGAGGCTTTGTAAAGCTGGTAGATCGCGATTACGTAGTTGAGGAAAACGATATTATTGAAATAAGGTTTAATGTGTAATTATGTTAAGAATAAGAAGAGCTTTAATTAGTGTTTGGGACAAAAAGGGAATAGCTGACTTTGTAAAGAAGTTGGTTAACTTTAATGTTGATGTAGTTTCAACCGGTAAAACAGCCACCTTGTTGCGTAAAAGCGGTGTGGTGGTTAAGGAGGTAGCGACCCTTACTTCGTTTCCGGAGATACTTTCCGGAAGGGTTAAGACGCTTCATCCTAAGGTGTTTGGAGGGATTCTAGCTAATAAAAAACATCCGTTACACATGGAGGAAATGCGTGGGTTGGGAATATATCCTTTCGACTTGATAGTGGTTAACCTTTATCCTTTCGTCGAAAAAAGAAAAGAACGTTTAAGTTGCGATGAGATGATTGAGTATATTGATATTGGTGGTCCGGCAATGCTCAGGGCTGCGGCTAAAAATTTCAAAAACGTTGCCTGTATAAGTTCTTCGGCCCAATACAAAATGGTACTCGCTGAGCTTGAAAAAAATAACGGTTTTATATCTACTGAGACCTTAAGAATTTTGGCTCAGGAAGCTTTTTATCTTACTAAAGAGTATGACAACTCCATCTATAATTATTTTCGCGGTAAGGATATCGCTACTTGGAATTTTGAAGAAGCTTGGCGACTTCGCTACGGAGAGAATCCTCATCAAAAAGCTTCTTTATATAAAATGGTTGAGGCGGATACGGCCGATTTTAAGCAACTTCAAGGTAAGGGGCTTTCTTATAATAATTTTCTTGATCTTGATGCGGCGATGAGCATGGTTAAGGAATTTTCAGAACCGGCCGCGGCAATTGTAAAGCATGCTTCTATCTGTGGTGTTGGAGTTGACCGTAAACTCTCCGGTGCTTATAAAAAATCTTATAACGCCGATAAACTTTCCAGTTTTGGTGGCGTTGTTGGTTTAAATCGTAAAGTCGACAAGGAAACCGCTACTCAGATTATTAAAAGCGAGTTCAAGGAATGTATTATTGCTCCGGCTTATTCCAAAGAGGCTTTAAAGTTATTTGCACCCAAAAAGAACTTACGGGTTTTAGAGGTTGATTTTAATAAAAAAGTATCATTTAAGGAAGCCCGCGGGACTTCGTTCGGATATCTTATCCAAAGTCAGGATAATTCTACTTTTGATAAAAATTCTTTGAGGGTAGTTACTAAAAAGAAACCTGGCTCTCGCGAGATGAAAGATCTTATTTTTGCTTGGAAAGTAGCTAAATTCGTAAGGTCGAATGCGATTGTTATCGCCAAAAACAGTGCTGTTTTAGGGGTTGGTGGCGGTCAACCTTCCAGGGTTGGTGCAGTAAAAATAGCCTTGAGTAAGGCTGTTTCTTCGTCCAAGTTAGCAGTTTTAGCTTCAGACGGATTTTTTCCTAAAGAAGATTCAATCCAAGTAGCTTATCGAAAAGGAATCAGAGCTATTATTCAGCCTGGTGGATCAATAAAGGATGATGAGATTATAAAAGTTTGCGACAAGCTGGGTATAGCAATGATTTTTACCGGCATCCGTCATTTCCGCCATTAAAACTTATTTTTAAAGTTTCTGCCTCCTGAAAATGATTACTAATTATTGTCAAGCTCGCGGCTATCTAGAAGACTTCATTAATTATGAAAAAACCACCAAGTTTAACTATAAAAATTCTTTTAAGTTAGAAAGAGTGCGTTTTCTTTTCAAGCAGCTTAAAATACCCTATCAGGATTTAAAAGCCATACATATCGCCGGAACTAAAGGTAAAGGTTCAACCGCTAAAATTTGCGCACAAAGTTTGATTGCTTGTGGATTTAAGGTTGGATTATATACCTCACCGCATCTTTTTGATTTTAGGGAAAGGATCAGAGTCAACCGGAGAATGATTTCCAAAGAAGATTTGGTGAGAATAGTTGAAGGCTTAAGAAGTAAAATTGAAAAAGGAAAGTTATCGCCGAAATTAGGTCAGTTAAGTTTTTTTGAAATTTACACAGCGATAGCTTTTAAATATTTTTTGGAAAAAAAAGTAGACTACGCAGTAATCGAAACCGGCCTCGGCGGAAGGCTTGATGCAACCAATATCGTAAAGCCAAAAGTTTCAGTCATTACCCATATTGGCTATGACCATACTGATCTTTTAGGTCGGAGGCTTTATCAAATAGCTAAAGAGAAGGCCGGCATAATAAAAACTGGAGTACCGGTGGTCTGCGCTAAGCAGCAACCTTCGGTTTTAAAGATAATTAAACAAATTGCCAAGGTAAAAAAAGCGCCGCTTTTTCTTTTAGGGCGTGATTTTAAAGTTAATAAGCTGCGTCTTAAGGCAGCGGCTACGGTTTTTGATTATGTTGATCGAAACAATAATAAGTTGAATAATTTAAGTTTACCTTTTTTAGGAAGCTATCAAGCTGATAATGCAGCCTGTGCCCTTTGTGCTTATTTTTTATTAAACAACAATAAGCTGCAGGTTAATAAACTTAATCGTTATTTTGATAGGTTAAATCTTGAGGGTAGGTTTGAGCTAATTTCACAAAAGCCATTAGTTTTAGTTGATGTTGCCCATAATCCTTCTTCTTTCTCGGCGCTCAGTGATAATTTAAAGCTGTATTATCGTTCAAAAAAAGTTATTTTAATCTTTGGCTGTTTGAAAGACAAAGCAGCTAAAGTAATGCTAGAAAAAATACCCTATCAAAAGTTAATCTTAACTAGTTTCAAGAACCCCCGGGTCGCTGATCCGATTAAGCTTAAAAAATATGCTAAAGGCGAAAGTATAGTGACTTCTAATCTTCGCCAAGCCTTAGTAATAGCTAGGCAGCTTTATAAAGAAAATTTTTTAATTTTAATTAGTGGGTCTTTGTTCTTAGTAGCTCAAGCAAAGCGGGTTGTTAAAACCAGTGGCTTTTTTGGAAATTTTAGCTAAAATGTTTTTGCAATGAATGAGTCTAAATTAAAGAAATACAATTCAATCGATACTATAGTCGCCCTTGCTACTTTTCCTTCTGCCTCAGCTTTAGGGGTAATTAGAATTTCCGGAAAAGCGGCCATAAAGATTGCTTCAAAAATATTTAAGCCGGCCAACAAAAAAGATATTCGTAAAGTTAAAGGCAACAGTCTTTTCTATGGTTGGATAGTGGAGAGAACTAAGGCCAAAAAACCAAAGCTAAAAACTGGATTAGTTGTTGATGAAGTTATGCTAAGTCTAATGAGGAAGCCACGTTCTTATACTAAGGAAGATGTGGTTGAGATTTCTGCCCACGGTGGGGTGTTGGTTCTGAATAAGATTTTAGAGTTAATAATCGAGCAGGGTGCTCGCCAGGCTCAAAGAGGTGAGTTTACCTATCGGGCTTTAGTCAATGGGCGTATAAATCTTATTCAGGCTGAGGCAGTTAGAGATATTGTTGAAGCAAGGTCTGACCAAGGTCTGAGGTTAGCCCAACAGCAGCTCAAGGGCGAGCTCTCAAAAGAAATAGATTTAGTTAAACAGGATTTAAAAGAGCTATTTTCTCAGGTTGAAGCCTATATCAATTTTCCTGAGGATGAGCTAAAAATTTCAACAGGTCTTATAAAAAAGCAGATCAACCAACTCAAAAATAAACTTGATAAGTTACTCATCGGATCTAAAGATGCCAAAATTTTAAAAGAAGGCTTAAGATGTATTATTTGTGGAAAAACTAATGCCGGAAAGTCGACCCTTTTTAACTGCTTGCTTAGAGAAGAAAGGGTCATTGTGAGCAGGATTCATGGCACCACTCGGGACGTAATCGAAGAAACTATAAATATTCGCGGCGTGCCTTTAAGGATATACGATACGGCTGGTTTGATTGAGCCCAGGGATTTGGTTACTAAAAAAGCGATAGCTAAAACTAACCAAAGTTTTGACTCGGCGGATTTAATAATTCTTATGCTTGACGGTTCGCGTAGTTTAGATAAAGATGATTTATTCTTACTTAACAAAATAAAGGATAAGAATGTGATCATTGTTATTAATAAAAGGGATTTAAAGCAAAAACTTAAAGCGGAAACCATTGCTAACTTTAAAAAGCCTAAAGTTTTTCTAAGCGCTTTAAAGAAAAAAGGCATTAAGGATTTAGAAAAAGCTGTATTTAATAGTGTATATAAAAACGGCTTGAATCGAGAAAATATTATTTTCCTTAATCATTATCAGGAACAGTTTTTAAAAAAAGCCGTAGAGAGTATTACTGAGGCTAAAGATTGCTTTGAGTCTGACGATGCCATTGATTTAGTTGGATGTTCTTTAAAAGAATGTTTAGATAGTCTAGCTGAACTAACTGGCGAAGTATATTCAGAGGAGATTCTAGAGAATATATTTAGCAAGTTTTGTATTGGTAAATAAGGGGGCATGATGGATAAGAAAAGAATCGAAAAAGGAATCAAAATGATTTTAGAGGCAATTGGTGTAGACTTAAAAAGAAAGGACATCGCCGCAACTCCTAAGCGAGTTGCTGACATGTATCAGGAAATTCTTGGCGGTCAATTTAAAGATGCTTCCTCAGAACTCGAAGTTATCTTAGAACAGAAGCACGATGAGATTATTCTTTTAAAAGGTATTCCTCTTTATAGTATGTGTGAGCATCATTTGCTTCCTTTTATTGGCAAGGCCCACGTAGCTTATATTCCCGATAAAAGAATTACTGGTTTGAGTAAGATAGCTCGCGTAGTTGATACTTTGGCTAGACGGTTGCAAGTTCAGGAACGGCTTACTACCGAGATTGCCGATATAATTATGAAAAAGTTAAAACCAAAGGGGGTTATGGTGGTGATTGAGGCCGAGCATCTTTGCATGTCAATGCGCGGAGTTAAGAAGGCTGGGACTACCACCACGACCTCAGTAGTTAGAGGGGTATTTCGTACCAACCAAAAGACTCGGGGTGAAACTTTGAGTCTGATAGCTAGATGAAGGGGGCTGTTGATAAATGGTAATAACTACTAAAACCGGCGACAAAGGAAAAACTTCTCTTTGTCGGGGTAAGCGAGTTGCTAAGGATAGTTTAAGGATAGAAATCTGCGGAATTCTTGATGAGCTGAACTCTTATTTGGGAATTTCAAAAAGTCTGACTAAGGATATAAAATTAAAGCAGATTGTTGAATCGATTCAAAAAGATTTATTTATTATTGGCGCAGAGGTTGCGACTGAAGCAAGGCACCGAAAACAACTTAAAGTCAGGATAGATAATAAATTTATAGAACGTCTTGAAGAGTTAATTGAGCAGCTTGAGGAGAGTTCAATTTGTTCTAGCTTTTGTTTTTGTTTGCCTGGAGCAAACCCGGTTTCCAGTAGTTTGGATGTTTCTCGTGCTTTAGCCCGCAAGCTAGAGCGAAGGATAGTAACTTTAAAGAGAAAAAAGTTTATAAATAATGATTTTGTTTTAATTTATTTAAATAGACTATCTGATCTTCTTTTTTTGTTTGCTCGCAAGACAACAAAGAAATTTTCTAAAAAGAAATGAAAGAAGCAATGTTTTACGAAAAGTTGGCTGATCAAAAGGTACATTGTTATCTTTGCGCGCATCACTGCCAGATAAATCCGGAAGGCTTTGGTATCTGCCAAGTTCGTCAGAATAAAGACGGTAACCTTTATAGTTTAATTTATGCTCGAGTTGCCGCCGCTAATATTGATCCGATTGAAAAAAAACCACTTTATCATTTTCATCCGGGAAGTTTTGCTTATTCTATAGCCACCTTGGGCTGTAATTTTAAATGTGGGTTTTGTCAAAATTGGCAGATTTCTCAAGATCCGCAAAAATCGATTAGTTTATATAACCCAATAGAGCCACAAGAAGTTGTGAATTCAGCTAAATCGAGCAACTGTTTAAGTATCGCCTATACCTATAATGAGCCGACTGTTTTTTTTGAGTATGCTTATGACGTGGCGAGACTAGCTAGGATTGCTGGTCTTTTTAATATTTTTGTGACCAACGGCTATATGTCTAAAGAGGCAATTATTAAAATCGCTCCTTATCTAGATGCTGCTAATGTAGATTTAAAAAGTTTTCGCCAAGAGTTTTATCAAAGAAACTGTAAAGCCCAGCTCACCCCGGTTCTTAATTCAATTAAGTTACTCAAAGAGTTTGGGGTTTGGGTTGAGGTGACGACCTTGGTAATTCCCGGTGAGAATGATTCTGAGGCCGAGTTGACTGATATTGCTAAGTTTATTTATTCAGTTGACAGAGATATACCCTGGCATATTAGTGGATTTCATCCGGACTATAAGTTTATCGATCATAAACCCACTAATTTAGAAACGTTAAAAAAAGCTAAAGCTATCGGCGAGGCCTCGGGGTTAGGCCATGTATATCTAGGAAATGTGGTTAATGTTTGAGGATATTTGATGATTGATTATTTTTTATTTTTAGTTTTTATTATTTTTTCAGCTTTTTTTTCAGCTTCCGAGACAGCTATTTTTTCTTTAAGTGCTAGCCGGTTAAATCGTCTGAAAGAGCAACATCCCCAAGCTCGTCTAGTTGTTAAACTGCTTAAGCGACCGACTCGTCTTCTTTCGGCAATTGTTTTTGGTAATTTACTAGTTAATATCGGATTAACTTCTTTGGTTACTTCTTTGTTTGTCAGTCGCTTAGGTCAAAACGGCCTTTTTCTAGCGATTTTGGTTAGCGGTCTAGCCATTCTTTTTCTAGGTGAAATTTTTCCCAAGACTTTTGCTATTTATTTAGCTGATAAAATTTCTTTGCGGTTTTCGCCTCTGCTGGCAGCTTTTTCTAATGTTTTTTATCCGGTCATTGCCGCTATCGATTCAATAGTTCACTATTTTTCTTCTTTTATTATTAGAAAGCATAAGCGGTCAGTCTTGACTGACGAGGAATTTAAAACTGCCTTGCTTTTAAGTCGCAAGGCCGGTCAGATTTCCGAACAGGAAGAAGATTTAATCAGTAATCTTTTAGAATTTAAAGATACCCAAGCATCAGAGATTCTTACCGCTCGGATTGATATAAAAGGTATTGATTCTAAATTTACTCAGAGTCAAGTATTAACGATTTTAAAAGAGCAAAAACATTCTAAATTTCCAGTTTATGAGGGTTCCTTAGATAATATTGTTGGAATTCTTTATAGTAAAGATTTATTTTTAAATCCCGATACTGACTATCACGAGTTTTTGCGAAAGCCTCAGCTTATTCCTGAAAGCAAAGGTATTGACGATATCTTAAAACTTTTTCTGAAAACTAAAGATCGAGTCGCGATTGTTCTTGATGAGTACGGCGGAACTCAAGGTTTAATTACTGCCGAAGATATCGTTGAGGAGATTTTCGGTGAAATTTATGATGAGTTTGAAAAAATAGATAAGCCTTTGGAGCATATCGGTCCGGGCCTTTGGCGAGTCCATGGCAAAGCCCCGATTAAGACGGTTAATTTAGAGTTAGATTTAGAACTGCCAGAAGAAGAAGACACGATAGCTGGGTTTTTACTTTCAGAGATGAAAAGGATTCCTAAAGTCGGTGAACAATTTAATTTTAAGAGTGCAAGAAAAACGATTAATTTTTATATCGAACGAGCTACTGTCAGAAGAATAGTTGCAATTAGAATAGAGGATAAAACAAAAAAATGATTTATCTTTATTTGTTAGGTTGTTTGGGCTGTGTGGTTTTACAAGGCTTCTTTGCTGCTAGTGAAATTAGTTTTATTTCATCGCGCAGCTTAAGCTTGCGTCATCGTCAAGCCAAAGGAGATGTAAGAGCTAAGCAGGTTTATCAGCTAATTCTTAAACCGGAACGATTCTTGGCGACTACATTAATTGGAACAAATATTTCGGTAGTAATTAGTACAAGCTTGTTAACTTTTTTTATGATTCAATCAGGCTTTGAAAATAGTAATTTTTGGATAACTTTTATCTTTACCCCGATTGTAGTAATTTTTGCCGAGCTTATTCCTAAGAATATCGGTAGGTTTTTTAGGGAGGATTTTAGCTGCCAGACAGTTTCCTTGATAAGTTTTTTTGAAAAGCTATTTTTATTTTTAGTTAAGTTAAGTGAACTATCTAGTCGTTTTTTAGTTAGAATTTTTATTAAGCAAGCTAAATATCGTTCTCCTTTTGTGACTAAAGAAGAAATTAAATCTTTAGTGAAAGAAATTGAAAGCCAAGGCGGGATTGATCGTAGCGAGAAAGAAGCAATCGAGGATGTGTTTGAGTTTAGAAGTGATAAGATTAAAGATACTTGTGTAATTTTTAAGAAGCTGATTGCTTTTGATTACACTGATTCCTATCAGCGACTTCTCGAAATCGTTAGAAAGAATGAGTTTACTCGTTATCCGGTTTTAAAGAATAAAGAAGTAGTTGGTTATGTCAATGTTTATGATTTGTTTTATAATCCCAAGAAGAACTGGCAAGAGTTCATTCGCCCGATAACTAAGGTTGGCTTAAATCAAAAGTTACATGAGATTTTTAACATTCTTCAAGCAAAAAAAGAAGGAATCGCCCTGGTCATGAAAGGGGGCAAGCCTTACGGTATAGTTACTATCGGTAATTTAATTCGGGAAGTTATGACTTCAATTATAAAATAAAAGGATTAGGTCCTTTTATTTCTCATTTATATCCTTACGTTTATCTGTAAACAGTTACAAAGCAGCGTTGGAATAATCTTATATTTTGCCAAACATTATGTTATATTTGGCTGGTATACCTAATGGCTAGAAGAGTAAGCTCTAATTTTTGGGGAGTAAAATCAAAAATATATATTACTGTATTGATAATAATTGCTGTCACTTTTTAGCTTTAATTATGAAAAGAAGAAAAAGCTTATAGTTATATTCGTGCCTGAGGGCGTTAATTTTTATTTTAAGTTTTTTTGCTTTTTTAGCAGTTCTTGCTATTTCCGACTCTTATGCCCGTGATCTTGAAAGCGGCGGGAGTAAACTGATCACGTCTTCACCAGGAAATCGCCAAGTTAAATCGTCTCCAAAAGGTAAACCAGAAGTTAGCAAGCCTTCGGCGAAGGTTCCACCTAGGCAAGCAGAGAGAACAGTTAAGGTGTCTTCATCAGTAGCCAAACCTTCTTTCCAAAGGCCAAAGCTTCAAAAACCTCAACTTTCAGCTTCAAAACCAGCTATACCATCAACGATTGAGTCCCCAGAAGCCACTAGCAATAGTCTTCAATCGGGAAATGGATCTTTAGCGCACAAAGCATCGCCATCTTTACCAGAGGTGCCTACAGCTGTTCCTTCAGAAAAAACTTCTGATGAGCAAGCTAACCAAAGTTGGTCTGCCGAAAAGGTAGCGCAATATTATTTCCAGAGTAAGCTACAGGAAGTCTATGGGACGACTGAGCAGTTTGAAGGAATGAATATGCAGCAGTTGCGGACAGCAGCTTATAAGGTCGGAGTAGCTGATCCGGTGATGGACCGGGAGCAGTTTATCGAAGAGATGAACTTCGCCACAGGTGGGCTTTTTAGCGGAATGGTATTAAAAGATAGCGATGTTGAGAATTATATTCTTTTAGAGGGCTATAGTCTTGGTGTGTATGTTACCGAAGATAGCTATACAGCAAAAATTGATGGACGCGATATCAAGGTAGATTTTGGAGAAAGAATTTATACAACTCCAGAGGGCAGGTATGATGGCTGGAGTGGTTTTTATGGCGGTGATGCTATTTTTGTTGATAAGATCGGTAGCATTAAATTTTCTCAAAGAGAAGGGGTTAGTCTTAAAGATACTATGGGAGATTTTTTGACTCATGAGTTCGATCATCAGGCTCGACAAACCTGGCTGAATAAGTTAAGAGAAACCGATAACAGGCTAGATTCTTTTACAAAGCTTCAAGCATCAGATTATGTCACTGGAGCTAATAAAGATCTCTATTGGCGGGCAGTGGATGAAACTTTGGCCTACCTTCACCAGATCGCTGAAAGTAAAATGTCACCTAAGTCGATAATGAAGGTTCTCTTGATGCACTCATATTCTTGGCGCACGAAAGATGAATATGATTTAACCGGCAAGGTTCTTACTCGGGAAATTTTCACCTCACTAGGGTATCGAGACTTTTTAGTTAAGGAATATACCGAAAAGTATATTAAGGAGAATGACTTAGAAATGATGCGTAGATTGGCCAGGTATGACTTTGGAGATAAGGTTAATCAGATGTCCTTGGCACAATTGGCTAAAGTCAGTGCCGGCAAAATAATTGATTTAGACTTAGAAGATGGGGTTGTCTGGGAGCATAGGGATTGGCATGAATTGCATGATAAGTTTATGGGGCAGCTTAAAGATACTGACATGCGCAAAACAGCCACAGGACTTTATCAACAATTATACGGAGGTAAAATTCCGGAGATTAAATCTTCAGATATTTTAGAACGGCATTTTAGTCGTTCTAAAAATCAAACTGGCAACCAAATATTTGGTAAATATATGATTGATAAAGTATTTAAAAATGCTAATGTTTTTGAATCAGATTTTAACTAGTGATTGAAATTGGGAGTTAAATCATTCTATTTAAGAGATGATTTCTTTTAACTCTTTAGCATTGATGCAGGTTATCCCTAATTTTTGGGCCCAGGTAACAAGTCCGCCATCAACTGTAGCTATATGAGCGTCAAGCTCTTTGGCTAAAAGAATAAGGTCAAAGTCCTGTCGAGAGTCAATAACTCCCTCACGAAGAGCTGCTCGGTATTCCTGACGCAGAGTTTTTATTAGGTCTTCATCTTTTTGCTTGTCGGTTGAGTGAGGGGCTGATAGTGCCCGTCGGCTATATTTTTCAGCAATCCTTAAGCCTTTATTGATCCTTGAGCGCATTTCTTCAATAAATTCATATACTAGTATGGCCGGAACTGAAGACTGATAAGAGGATGGTGGTTTTTTGTTGATTATGGTTGTTTTTTTCTCCGACGGCATTTTTTCAATAAAACTCGATAGTTCTTCATATACCGAGGGTGGGATATAGCAGCTGATTTGTTTTTTGTCGGCTACGATGTCTAGGAACTCACTAAGGGCCTTTTTGGGGGTTGCTCCAAAGTGACAGCGAGCATCAGGGTTGACAAAAATACTGGTATCCAGTACAATTTTGGTCTGTTTCATGAGCTATATTGTAAGGCACAATTGCTCTAAATGCAATAGGGAAATATAATAGTATTAGTTTTATTGCGAATTGTGTTGACATATCCTTAAGCTTAGGCTACAATAAAAAAAAAGGGAGGCCTTAACTATGAAAAAAATATTTTTATTCTTAATTGCTTGTTTTTTTATTTTTGGCTGCACTAATCTTACTTCTCCGGATGCGACTGATGAAGTTACTGTTAAGCGCAATGAAATTAAGGGTCAACTCCTAGCTCAGGTTAATGATTGGGCTATTGGTACAACCGATTTTAAGGAGAAATTAGACGCCTTAAAAACTCTTTTACCTGAAGAAGAAGTTCAACGACAGTTTGAAGATATTGAGACTAGGAAAAAGATTTTAGCCGAGTTGGTTAATTTTGAAATTTTAGCTCAAGAAGCCGAAGAGCGTAATTTAGATAAAGACCAAGATGTTGTTGATGCGGTTAAGAATTTTAAACGTAACTTCTTGGCTCAGAAGATGCTTGGTGAGCTATATCAGGACATAACCATAACTAGCATTGAAGTAGAAGATTTTTATAATCGTAACAAAGGTATTTTTAGAGAACCGGAAGAACGCCAGATAAGGGAGATTGTTGTTAGTTCAGAGAGCCAAGCCAAAGATATTTTAATTCGTCTTTTACAGGGAGAAGACTTTGGATTTTTAGCTAGAAGTTACTCTATTTCCGATACCAAAAATAAAGCTGGAGATCTCGGTTATTTAAAGATTGATCAGGATACGACCAGTACTCAAAAATTTGATACTTTTTGGAAGGTAGTGCTTACAACTGATGAAGGTAAATCATCAAGTTATTTTAAAGGGCCGGATAATAAGTATTACGTAATAAAGATTGAAGATGTAAAAGGCGGCGATGCTCGACCGCTTAGAGAGGTGCGTGATAATATTCGTGAGCATTTAAAAGGTGTTCAAGCTAACAATAAGAAAGACTCAATTATTGAGGATGCTAAAAAGAAGTTCAAAGTAACGGTTAACAGCGACTTACTGGAGTAATGTACTTATGGATAAAAGAATGATTAATATTATAATCGGAGTAGTCTTAGCTTTATTTGCTATTTTTATGATTCAAAAACATTTGGCTCAACGCGATGCTTTAATCCAAAAGCTAATTGCTGAAGGAGAGATCGTTGAGGTAGTGGCAGCTAAGACTGATATTCCTAAAGAATCAACAATTACGATCAACATGGTCGGTCTAACCAGGGTTAAGTCTAAATCAGTACAGGCTGGGGATTTAACTTCACTTGATTCAGCTATTGGTAAGTTTGCTGAGATTGATATTTTAAGAGGTCAGCATATAAATAGTAATATGGTGCGGGCTCTTGGTTCAGCGAGATATTTATCCCAGGCAGTACCTCAAGGAATGCGAGCGATTACTATTCCGGTAGACAAGATTTCGGCTATTGAGGGTTTAATTAAGCCCGGCGACAATGTCGACATTATCGCAACCTTTAACATACCGGATCCGGTGACTGACGAGTCAGAGGTTGTGGTAGTAACTATTTTTCAAGGGGTTAATATTTTAGCTACCAATAGAAATCTTTCTCAATATCAGGTAGCTAAGACTATTGATACGGTTACCTTAGCTCTTCGTCCTGATGATGTTAAGGTTTTAACTTATATTTTGGAATGGTCAACCATCAGGTTGGTATTACGAGCACCATTAGATACGGCTACTGAGTACGGCTATACGGCTGTAACTTGGGAGGCTTTAATGAAGCGGTTGGGCATGTGGCAAGAGGTACCCATTGAGGAGCCAGCTCCGACGATTGAGATATATCGGGCCACAGAGATGGAAGAGACCCCGGCTGAGTAATTCGACTAAGCTCTTTTTGAAATTACTATTTCAAAAATAGCAAGTCTCATTAAAGGAGGAAAATGATACGACGGATATTTTTAATAATTGGCCTTGTTGTTTTAGGAACTATTTTTATCTCATCTGTCCAGTCTCAGGATTTTCTTTCTTTAGAGCCAGAATCAACTGAAATTCGTCTAATTGTCGGTGAAGTATATGTTTTTAGAGCTAATTCACCGCAGCGGGTATCAATTCGCAACCCGGAGATAGCCGATATTAGTAAGGTAGCTGATACAGAAGTGGTTATTATTGCTAAAGGTCTTGGTGAGACTACTTTAACTATTTGGGATACTGAAGGCGAGAAGTTATTCTATGTTCTTGTTTATCCGCAGGACGCAGTAAGGGTTCAGAAAAAGCTAGAGCAATTAATTAATCAGAATTTAAGAATTGAGAATGTTCATTATAGGATTAATGGAACTTCGGGCAAAGTTATGATTATGGGAGAAGTTACCCCAAGTCAATTTGAGCAAATAGAGCATGTTTTATCAACTTACTACACTGATTCAGGAAGAAGTGATTTAATTGATAATCTTTTAACTACCACTGAAGAAAATAAGATGGTTGAAATTGATTGTCAGGTTCTTGAGATGAACAAGACTGATTTAGA
Source organism: Candidatus Omnitrophota bacterium (assembly GCA_021735655.1). Taxonomy (NCBI): domain Bacteria; kingdom Pseudomonadati; phylum Candidatus Omnitrophota; species Candidatus Omnitrophota bacterium. The sequence goes on from JAIPGM010000001.1 coordinate 28,223, forward strand.
TCGGATTGGTTTTAAGTGGGTAGAGTATCTTCAGATAAGAGAGGAACCTTATACTGCTCCAACTGGTGATTCAGCTGGAGTTGAGACAACCCTTGATCGGGTTTCTCCTTGGAGCAGGCTTTGGCCGATACGTGAAGCTTCACGTGATGCTCTCCATACACGAATAAATATGTTGGTGCGTGATAACCGGGCGAAAGTTCTTTCACGTCCTAAACTTTTATGTTTAAGTGGAAAAGAGGCTAAATTAGTTGTTGGTGGTGAGGTGCCTTATGTTAGTGCCAGCACAACTGGTGCTGCCGGAACTAGTATCTCGGTTGAATATCGAGAGTATGGTGTTATTTTAAAGTTACGTCCGGACGTACTCACTAATGATAATATTCTTCTTAATATTGGAACCGAAGTAAGCGAAATAGATTGGGCTAACGCAATTGTGGTTTCATCAATACAGGTTCCGGCTTTCCTTACTCGAAAGGCTGACACTTCTTTGAATGTGGTTTCTGGAGATACAGTTATTATCGGTGGATTAATTTCCAGTGATGAGTCAAATAATGTCGATAAGCTACCCTGGTTAGGTGATGTTCCGGTTATCGGAGGTCTTTTCCGCTCAAGAGAGTTTCAAGAGGATCAGACTGAACTAGTGATAACTCTTACTCCTTTAATTAAAAAAAGTCAGCTGGAGACAGCGATTCTAGAGGCTGCTGAAACTGTTGGCCCGGACGCTATCAGAAAACCGGTAATTTACCCTAACTATTTAGAAAGAGATGCTACTTTAAATAGGTATATTTTGCAGGTTCAAAAGATGATTTTTCAGTCTTTAGATTATCCACGCTTAGCTGAAGAAGCTGGTTGGCAGGGTGCGATGACCTTAAAGATGCATATTAACCATACTGGCGAAGTGATTGAAGCTCGAATTGCTGAATCTTCAGGTTACGTATCTTTTGATAATAGCGTAATAGCTACGGCTAAAGCTTTAAGTCCCTATCCGCCATTTCCAATCGGGACTGAGTTTGAAGATCTTTGGATAGATGTACCGATAATCTATCGCATGGATCAATAGAACCTTTGCAGAACCTACCCTTTTCTAAAATTCTGATAATAAGAGAATATTTTTTTATTGCCTCTAGTATTTTTAGTCAATCTTATGGTATAATAATACAAGTCTAGAGGGAGAGGCTTTATTTTTATAATATAAATAATTTATGGATGCTCGCACGATTACTTTTTTTAGTCCCAAGGGAGGCGTAGGTAAAACCCTGTTTTCTTTGAATTTAGCAGTAAGTTTAATGGCCAAAGGTAAACGGGTGCTACTCTTAGATTTAGATCTCGGAGCGCCTCAGATGACTGCAAAGCTCCTTGGGGTTGATGCTAAATATTCCTTGTTTAGCCTAGTTGGCCACATTAAGGAGTTTCAAGAGAAAAAAAGAAATATTAAAAACTATGTAACTCCTTATAAGAATAACTTATCATTTTTACCTTCGATTACTAAGCTTGCTCAACGTGCCAAAATAACTGCACCGTTAATAAAAGATTTCATCGGAACGATAAAGGATGATTTTGACTATATAGTCATCGACGCCGGAAATAACTTAAGTGATACCTTAATTGCTGCTTTTGATTCTTCGAGTCTTATTCTTTTGGTGCTTACCCCGGATATTTTATCGGTCTATCAGACCGAGTGGATACTTGATACTTTACAAGCAATCGGTTTTCCTCTGCAGATGATTAAGGTTGTACTTAATCGGGCTGAAAGCAAAGGTTCGATTAGCTGGCAAGAGATAAAAATGCTTTTGCCGGCTGAGATAATCTCTTTGGCTCCTTCGGAAGGAAGATTGGTTGGTATGGCCGTTAATCGAGGAATTCCGGTTGTAGTTGATGCGCCAAATTCTAAGCTCAGCATGGCCATACATAAGTTAGCCGAAGAATTGATTGAAAATAAAGATATTTATATTGAACATAAACATCTTACTGAATTGCGGGTGTCAAAAGAAGAGTTAGTTGAAGATGATGTCGCTTTTTTACAGAAAATTGGGCTTACCGAAGGTTCGGAAAAAGTTTACCTACAGGAAGAAGAGGATGAGGTAATTCGTTTTAAAAAGAAGGTTCATTCTAAGTTGCTTCAGGAGTTAGATTTAAAGCGTCTTCCGGTTGAGACATTTTCCTATAGTCAAAAAAAGATGAGGGAACTAAGAGATAGAGCCCAAAGGGTTATTTCTAATATTATTAGTCAGGAAGCTGGTGGATTCATCTCTTCTTTAGAGATTCGTAAAAAAGTAACTAAAGAAATTCTTGATGAAGCCTTAGCCTTAGGTCCTTTAGAAGATTTACTTAAAGATCCGACCACGACTGAAGTTATGGTTAATAATAAAGATCAGGTTTATATTGAGCGTGGAGGAAAATTATACTTAACCAGCAAGAAGTTTACCGGAAATGAACAGGTTCGGATAGTCATTGAGCGAATTTTAGCTCCCCTAGGTAGAAGAATTGATGAGTCGGTTCCTTATGTTGATGCTAGGCTTAACGATGGTTCACGTGTTAACGCGATTATTTCGCCGCTTTCTTTAACCGGGCCAACTCTAACTATTAGAAAATTCGCCCGTCAACGTTATCATATGACCGATTTAGTTGAGAAATTTGGTTCATTGACTCCGGAGATGGCAATGTTTTTAGATGCCGCGGTAAAGGCCCGTAAAAATATATTAGTTTCCGGAGGAACTGGTTCCGGAAAAACCACCTTTTTAAATATTCTTTCTGAATATATCCCTGAGACCGAACGTATTGTTACGCTTGAAGATTCAGCTGAGCTTAAACTCAATCAGACTCACTGGGTTCGTCTTGAGTCACGGCCACCGAATATTGAAGGAAAGGGGCAGATCAACATTCGAGATTTATTTCGTAACACCTTACGCATGCGTCCGGATAGAATCATCGTCGGTGAGGTAAGAGGCGATGAGGTTATTGATATGCTTCAGGCTATGAATACTGGTCATGATGGCAGTATGTCAACTATCCACGCAAATACCACCCATGACGTTTTAATTCGTCTTGATAGCATGATTTTAATGAGTGCGATTGAACTGCCGATTAGGGCGATTCGCGAGATGATTTCATCGGCGGTTAACTTAATAGTTCAGACTGCTAGAATGAGTGATGGTTCAAGAAGAGTAACTGCAGTTACTGAAATTGTTGGCATGCTTGATGACATGCATGTTAATTTACAGGATATTTTCGTTTATCGCCAGACCGGAGTCGATAAAAAGCAAGTAGTTCAAGGCTACTTTACCTCTTTAGGCTACATCCCTACATTTTACGATGAAATTAGAGCTCGTGGTATACAGTTGCCGCGTGAGATATTTATCTCCAAGGAATAAGTTATGGCTGAAGGCGCAGATAAACTACGTAAACTTTTAGCTGATCCGACAATCACCGAAATAATGGTTAATGGCCCCAAGGCTACTTGGCTTGAAATCGGTGGAACTAAATCCAAAATAGAAGTAACTTTTAGTGAAGAGGACATGAAGGATATTATTGATGTTTTTTTTACTCGAGTCGGTAAAACCATATCTTATTATAATCCTTATGGCGATGTTTGTACCGAAGATGGCTCACGTATAAATATTATTCAATACCCTTTATCGCGTTGCGGTACAACCTTAACCATTCGTAAATTTGACCGTCAGCTTCATTCGCTTGACGATTTGATTGCTAACGGTACCATGAATCAAAAAATGGGTGACTTTTTAATTGCCTGTATTAAGGGTAAGGTTAATGTCCTTTTTTCGGGAGCGACTGGTTCCGGCAAAACTACTACTATGGAAATGTTATCGCACCATATTCCGGAGCAGGAACGTTTAGTAACCATTGAGGATACAGCTGAACTTATTCTTCATCAGGAAAATCTTGTACCAATGGAGACCCGCACCCCTGACCAGGACGGAAAGGGTGAGGTAACTTTAAAGGATTTAATTAGAAATGCCTTACGTATGCGCCCGGATAGAATCATCGTTGGTGAGGTAAGAGGCCCTGAGGCCTTAGATATGATTCAGGCTATGAGTACTGGTCACCGGGGAACCCTAGCGGTAATTCACGCAAATAGCCCCCAAGAGGTTACTAACCGTATGGAAACTTTGATTCTTTCTTCAGGAATAAAGCTTCCGATTGAAGAAATCCGCCGAATGATTGGAAATACCCTACATGTAATTGTTCAGCAGGAGCGCTACCCTGACGGAATACGCCGAATAAGCCATATTTCTGAGCTTAGAGGGCTTGAACGCCGGGAAGTAGCTATCCAGGACCTATTTATCTTTAGACGCGAAGGAAGGACCGCAGAGGGCAAAATCAAGGGTAAATTTCGTACAGTTATGCGTAACTATCCTCGTTTCTTTCCTGAATTTAACCGCCTCGGTCTTTTGGATGAGAAGGCCTTTTCAGAATACGAGTAGAATCAATCTTTTAATCCGCTTTATTTTCCCAGCGATATTTTTTTAAATCTACTTAAAGAAACCGTTTCCAAAACTTTATTCTTAAACCCTTGAAAACAATCAGGTTTATGTGTTACATTTTAGAGGTTAATAGATTTAATGCCTTAGAGAGGCAGATGAATCAATAAAATCAATTAAGTTAGGAGGTAATTTTGATCGGGAGGCGCAAAATTTCTAAAGTATTTGTATCTTTGGCTATTTTAATTTTTCTAGGAAGTTTATCTTTATCTAATTTAGTTTATGCTGGTTGCGATGGTGCTTGTCCGGTTAATAGTGCTAAGCAGAGAAGTATTCAACCAGCTTTTGCCAATACAGCACAAGTAAAAGTTGGTCAAACTAATCCGAAACCATCCCAGCCTGCCGCTAGAAGCGTTAAGATAAAAGGTCCGACTAAGCCTAATTTTAAGACCAATAAGGCTAGCTCTGGTGAAAAATATCAAGTTAAAAAAGGCGAATTAGTTTCCGGAAACAATAAAGTTGTTGTAAAGGATAGGATTTCTGGCGACCAAAGAGGCAAAATTAGTAGTATAAGTAATATTGGTGGAAAAGATTATGCTTTAACCGAAAAAAATAAAAAGCAGTGGTCAATTAAGTATAATCCAATTACTGATAAAACCACACTAACCTATAAATACAAATCAACCGATGAGTATATTGCTGATTGGGCAGCTAAGAACTTGGAAGGGTATAATAAGAAAGCAGGTCTAGGGAAAGCAGTAGCTAAGGTAACGTCTGGCTATGAAGAAGACTTAGGCGGTATTAGCAAGTCATTTACCAAGCTTCCTGATTCTGATTCTGCTCCAGGAGGTGATCCTTTTAAGCTTGAACTATCTACTAAGATGAAAGCAGAGGGATTAAGTTCTTTGTTGGGTCTAGATAATCTCAATAAGTTTTCCGAAGACAAGTTAAAGGAAGTTGTCTCAGGAGCCTTTGCCATAGTTGCAACAACCGAGATGGATCCTTTTAGCGAGGATAAATTTATAGAAAAGATAGACTTTTTTCAGGGAAGAGCCGGTGGATTAGCTAGGGTTCGTGATGATGCCGAGTATAAAGTTACTATTTGGGGTCGTGATTCAAAAAGTAGTAACTTTGGTTCGATAACCGATCAAATGTCCGGTAAACAGTTAAGAAGTTTGATTAATAAATACTGGATTAAAAATTAGCGATAAATAAAAGGGGGCAAATCTAATGAGTAGCAGAAAAAAAGTATTGATTTTATTGGTAGTTTTAGTAAGTTTGTTTTTAGTTTCATCTAGCCAGGCTTATGCTGGAATATGGGATAAGTTTAGTCGCTGGGAGACTTTTAACGGACTTTCTAAATTTAAAAACGATTCAACTTCACCTTTTAAGAAGTTGACTGAGACCAATAAAAAGTTAGATTCAACCAATCCATCTTTTAGTAAGTTGGCCAGCATGAGTTTTAAATTATCCGAAAGCCTTAAGCCTTCTTTTGCTAAGATGGCCCTAATTAATGGCGGATTGAGCCATGGCCTAAGACCATCGTTTTCTAAACTAGAGTCTTTAAAGGGTTTAGATTCAGGCATAAAGCCATCTTTCGCAAAGATGGATACGATTACTTCTGGATTAGCCGGAACAGTTAAACCGTCCTTTGTAAAACTAGCAACTCTTAATACTAACTTAGCTGGTAGTCTAAAACCATCATTTGAGAGGATGGGTGAGGTAAATATTAATAATAAATTAAATCCTCAGCTAGTTAAGTTAACCACAATAAATAAGAACATAACTGGAGGTTTAAATTCTAACTTTGAGCGTTTAGGTAATGTTAATAGTAAAGTGGCACCTTCTTTGAGTCCAGCCTTTAGCACTCTAGCTAGCATTAGTCCTAAGCTTTCATCCATTTTGAGTCCGAAGTTACAGGCTTTAACTAAGCATAAGACATCTTTAGTTGAAATTGGCAAGACTCATGCTCTCTATACCAAACCTAAGGGTTTAAAAACCATAAGGCTAACAGCTAAGAAACCAATTTCCTTCGCCCCAATAGCTACTTCGCCGGAACTTTCTCGGTTGTCAATTAGTCCTGAGATTTTGCAGGGTCTATCGGCTACAGATGTTGCTGAATTAATTACTAGAGACTTACATCTTATTCAGCCTATTTCTGGTTCTAAACAATTGTTACCGCCAATTCAAATTGGACCTCAGAACGTATCTTTGATGTCGATTTTGTCTATCGAAATTAAATAGCGATTTAAAGTAAAAGTTAAATTTCCGGGTTGTCTAAATTTAGACAACCCGGTTTTTTTTTGATATAATCAACTTACCATGTCTAGAAGTAAGATAAATTCAACCACAAGGAATTTAGTTCTGCGTGAAAACAATAAGGCCCCCTATTTGGGAGTTAGAGGGCTAGCAGTAATTTTAGCTACGAAATATAAACTTACTCTTTCAAAAAGCTCGATTCATAACATATTGAAAAATAAGGGAGTTAAGAGCGACCTCGGAAGAAAGCCAGCAAAACTAGCCCATGCTTTAAGAATGGTTGAGCCTTGCGGCTTAATGGTTTTGAGGGCGCTTGATAGTGAGATTGGTTTATTTGATTATTTAAGCGATGAGCTAAAAAAATATTTTTCTGATTTAGATCGTAGCCAGCTCAAGCAACTAATCGTATTATCTAGTTTTTCATTTTTAGTGGATAAAAATATCAGAGCGAGTTTAAGAAAAAGCGGATTTTTGAGAGTAGTTGGTTTAAGACAGCTTCCAGCAAAGATCGTGGATCAGTTTAATCAAACCATTACTAATAAACATCCGATAGTAAGTTTAAGTAAGTTAAAAAAAGAACTAAGGCCGGTTAGTGCGGTAAAGTTTTATTTTAAGGACGGTTCCCAAGGATTTTCTGATGGTCGATTAGCCACTTTTTGGGATCGACCTTCTAACTCAGAGGATTTTTCCCTTCCTTTAAGAGTTGTTCATCAACGCCTTCAAAAGATGTTTGAACAAAAGGTTCTAATCATTGGTTACACCCGGAGCTTTAACTATCTTTCTCAGGCCGCAGCTAATTTTAGTAAGGGAATTAAAAGCGGTTTAGCTAAGGTTGAACTTATTGATTTAAAGGGTGAAGTTTGTGATCAACTAAAGCCTCTTGATAGTGAACTTTCTTTGGTTTTTGGTTACTCGCCGCAGATTTTGGTTCCAGTAGATTTTCCTCGGGTTAGGTTAAAAAAGTTTAAGCGTTTTCTTGATCAAGAATTAGGTGAATTCTACCTTTTAAATACCCCGACTACTTTTACTTTTCCTAAGCAGAATCAAGAGCTCAGATTAGACAATATCCAGATTAAAAAAGGCAATTCTTCAGTATCTTGGGGGTTTTTAGCCTTTTTGCCGAAAATCAGCAAAAGGTCCAATTTGGCTGGGATTTTAACCCAGTATCTCTATCTTTGGCCTTATGTTGTAGATGAGTTTTTTAGAGAGGTAGAGGCTGCTGAAGGCAGAGGTAGACTTAGTTTAACTGGGGGGAGTCCGATGAAAATCCTGCCCGAAAAGCTAATATTTACACAACCCATTGACTTTGTTAGGGTTGGGCAAATACTTTCCGCTTTGTTTAAAGAACTTATCGGTGGCTGGGAACCAAGACTAAAGAGTGGAACTCTTTCTCTGCGTAAGGGTTATATAAAAATAGTCCTAAAGCAGGTTCCGGTAAAGATTAAAAAGGCTTTTAATCGATCTTGTCTATATATCGATAATAGACGGGCATTTCTTGACTAGAGGTGCTTTTGTAACCGCTTTCAAAAAGCCCCTATTTTTCACCTATTTTCTTGAAATCATTATGTATTTTATGGTATATTATAGTCGAATAGGGAGGCAACGAAAAGGCAATCTTTTAGGCTATATAAGATTGCAAAGTCACGGGTCCTAGAGTCGTAATTAGCTTACGATTTAGTAGTTGATATTTAAGGATAGCCGGGCTGCCGAAAGTCTCTCTCCAGAGATTTGTGGTAGGTCGGTTTTGTTTTTTAAGGAGCAGTAAATGTATAAAAAAAACAAAAAATTAACTAAAGCTCAAATCGCTTTGGAATATATAGCGGCTTGTCTTGTGTTTGCTGGAGTGGGGATTGCTTCTTTTTTTGCAATTAACCATGCGGCAGTTATGACAACTCGTGGCGGTGAAGGTAGCTTGTCTGACAACACTCTTTTGGGCAAGACCTTAAATGATGGGGTGCCAGACACTGCGCCTCCGGAAGATTGGTCACAGCCTCAAGAGGGTTTAGGTGGTGCACTTCCTGAAGATACAGCTGACCCGGAAGCAGTTACTGAAAATGAATGGGGATCTGGTAATGAAGGTGATTTTTTAGGTGGAAGCAATGACCCACTTGTTTCTAATTTTGGTGAGGAAGGAGATAACCTATTGGCTGGATCCGGAGCCGGAGATCACTGGATTAATAACGAACCAGAAGATTTAGATTTACCGGACGCAGATGAAGTGAATACAGCCGAAGAGTTACAGGGAGGATTTAATTCTGCGACTGATCAATTTTTTAGTCAAAATGAAGCTGGTTATACTGATGAGGGGATGGACCAAATTAATCAAAATCTTAATGATGATTGGTTTATGGGGTCGGTAGAGGAAACGCCAGGAGCAGAAGAATAAATTATGATTATAAGATTTGTAAAATCTCAAAGTATTCTTGAATATGTGGCAATAGTTTTAGTGGTTGCTGCGGCAATGAGTGCAATGACTTTTTATCTCTCTCGGGCCTTGAGAGTAAGAGATCGGCATTTGGCTCAAGAGATGAATGAGGCTAATCGGTGAGAATTATGAGTAAAATTAATAGAAAAAAGAATAAAACTCAGAGTATTTTGGAGTACTTGGCGGTTTTAATTATGGTTGTCGGAGGCGGCACTGCAGCTACAATATTTTTTGGCAGCGGGGTTAGCTCTGGTCTTGGTCAAACTGAAAATCATATCCAAGAAGTTTTACCTCAAGCAGTTGATAATACTTATGAGGCTACAGTGGTTCCCCTTCCTGAGGTAGTTTATACCGGAGAACCTGGCCCAGGAGGAACAGAATAATATGAAACACAAAGCTCAAAGCTTTCTTGACTATGCAGCCTTAATCGCGATTGTCGCCGTATCGCTGTTAGTTATGAGTAGCTATGTGTTTAGATCAATTGATGCCCGGGTTGGTCATATCTGGGCTGATTTATATGATATACAAAACGGGGTGAGGTAATCGATAAAGGAGGTTGAATTATGAGGAAAAGGAAGAAAGCGCAGAGCATCTTAGAGTATATCATTGTTCTATCAGCGATTGTTCTGGCAGTAATTGCCGCCTCTAAAGAAGGCGGGCCAATTCAAGGGGCAGTTGAACAGATGTTCAACGACTCTTCGCAGCTAATAAAAGATAAATCTTCGGATTTTCTTAATCGGGCTGCTGGTGGCCAGTCGGCTGTAGAATAATAATTAACGGCAGTGCTTAATGAGAAAAAATTCATAGGCACAAACTAGAATATTACTAGATAAGAGGAGGTGTTAAAGATGTTGGTTAAGTTGAAAAAAGCACAGGCAACAGCAGAATATGCGATTCTTTTTGCTGTGGTTATTGGCGCAGCCATGGGTGTGCAGAGCTATGTGAAAAGAGCTCTTCAGGCAAGAATCCATGATGCTGCTAATCAGTTTATCGACAAAACTGGAGGTACTAACTATCAGTGGGAAGGTGTAGCTGGTACTAAAACTACAACTGATCAGAGTTCGGAAAGATATTTTACTGAGAATATCGAAGCTGATACACAGTATACTTATAATGAGACTATGCAGGCTAACTATGAATCAAACATGACTCGCTAAGAGTTAGCTTGGTTGGTAAGGTTAAGTAAAAGGAGGTAATAAAGTGTTAATTCAAATGAGAAAAGCTCAGAGTACCCTAGAGTACGCTCTGCTTATTGGTGTGGTGGTGGGAGCTTTGCTTGCCATGCAGACTTATTTAAAGAGAAGTATTCAGGGCCGAATGCAGATTATTGGTGACCAGATGGGGGATCAGTATGATCCAGACGGAACTTACCGTGAAGAGAACATGGTAGTTAATAACGCTCAAATTATAGAGACTACAACTGATGGTTTTACTCCCACGACTCGTACTGAGATTACCGGTGGTTTCCAGCAGATGAATTCAGTTAGAGAAGTTCAAGCAATGGAAGAAGATGAATGGGAACAAGGGAACGCTAATTAATAATTTTTTAAGGTAAGGTAGCTATGAGAAGAGCACAGTCTGTGATAGAATATGCCTTAGTCTTGGGCATGATAGTTATGGGTTTTTTGGGGATTCAGGTCTATCTAGCTCGGGGTGTGCAAGGAAAGTTCCAAGAGACAACTGATCAAATGGCTGATCAGTATGGTCATGGGGTAAGTGATGTCCAGGAACATTCTCAAGCTTCAACTAGCGTCTGGGAGTTAACCTTTCCTGGTTGGGGCTCGCCAACAACCAAGACTTGGACCGATGGTTCATATTCTTCAACTTCAAAGCGAGGAGTAGCTTCCTTAGATAAAAATTGGCCGTAAACGCCAAAGGAGAAGATAGTGATTAAGTATAGGCAAGTCAAACAAAGGCCGGCTCAACTCATTATAGAGTATGCCGGCATCGTAGCTCTTACGGTAGTGGTTTTGTTGCTTATGCATAACTATCTTAATCGAGGTTTACAGGGAAAGCTAAAGGAAAATTTAGATACTTTTAATGATGAGCAGTGGGCAGGATCTAACCAAAATCGAGGAATGAGTAAGACGACAGCTACATTTAGTTATGAAGGCGGTCAGTATGAGGGGTCACTCTCTACTAGTTCATCGACCAGGAACGATAGAATGAGGTTTACTAGTCCGAGGTAGCTTATGTTGATTAAGGCCAATAACTTTAGAAAAACAAATGCTATCTTAGAATATGGAGTTGTTCTTGTAATTGTCCTTGGAGCAATGGCAGGAATAAATGCTTTTTTAAAGCGCAATATTCAGCGCCGAGTGCACGATGAGAGTGATGCCTGGTTAGGTCACGGTCAAGGGCTAGAGTGGGAGATGTCAATAACTCATAGTGATTCATCTAGTAATGTCAACAGGGATGAAAATATGGGAGCTAATTTTGATATAAACGCACAGACTAGTAGTAGCTCGGTGACTTATTCGCCGCCGATGCCACCTTATATTATGGAGCATAAGGGCTCAGCTTTACATATTCAAGATGCTCCTTCGGCTGCGCCGCTTCCCGATTATCCGGATTTAGAATATAAAGACTGGGAGGATCGAGAGTGGACAGATAAATGATTTGTATTTGTTTTTAAGGAGAAAAATGTTAAGACTATTTTCTAATAAAAAAGCACAAGCAATGGTTGAGATGGCTATCCTCGGACCGATAGTTTTAGTAGCTGTCGGCATGTTAGTTACCTATATTGCTAAGGTTAATAATGACCAATATGCTTTGATGGCTGCTTTTCGTTATGCTTTAGCTAAATCGCATGCCGAGAATAAGGCTGTTGCTTATGGCACTTGGGATGATCGTCGGATGGCTGATGCGACCAGTCCGATTTTAGGTAAAAAAACTACTAGTAGTGGTGCTGGTTACGTGTTATGGGCTATTCCTAAAGTAACCGGTCAAGGAGAAGATCCTAAAAAGGGAATGTGGATGGATGTTAACCGTTTTCCTGAATACGATCTTGGTGAACAAGCTAGCAGTGGTTCAGTTGAACCGCGTTACTTTACTACAACTGTCTCAACGGTTACTGCAAGCAGTACCAGTGGTGGCAGGCACGCCGGCGTCGTTGAGGCAATGATCTATAAAATAGATAATAAATATTATGGCCAGGCTAGAGGCCATGGTAGATAATTGTTAGGGAGTGATATTTTATGAAGATAAGAAAAGCCCAGAGTTTACTAGAGTCGAGTGTAGTTTTTCTGGCTGGGGCAATGATCATTGGTGCAGCTACCGGTCTTTTTGCCTGGGGCATTGCCCATATTCCAATTCGTCAGATGACTTATGAGATTAGTCGAGTTGCAGCTGGAACGCCGATGCGCCAGGTGAGTGCAGATGGTGCTCAAAAATCAATGAAGGATGATTTATTTCCGACTTATGTGGTTGCGGCTCTAGAGTAATTTGTGGTAAAATAAAATAAGGATAAGATTTTAACAATGTTTAGAAACCGTATTTTTTTAAGACCAACCAAACATCATACCCAAGTTTCTCTTTTTTTAATTTCAATAATGGTGACCATGATCGCTCTTGCTTTTGTGGTTATTAACGTTGGTAAAACTGCAAAAGATAAGACTTACGCTGACAATGCTGTTGATGGTGGAGCTTTAGCTGCAGCTTCAGTTATGGCCTATGCTTTTAATTACGCGGCTAATGTTAATGCTGGGAAACAGGAAGAAAGATTTAAAAAGAATTGGGAAGATATCGAAAAAAAACTCACAAGCCATTTTGATCATGCTAGAGATAAAATTTACGGAACGGACTATACTAATAATTCAACCTTAGCCAAGTCGAAGCTGTGTCCAGACTTATGCGGGACTACTTGTGATACCCAAATTGCAAGCGCGACCGCTCCAGTAGTAAATCCTCAGATTACATTAGGTCAAGCGCCTATTGAGATACCAAGAAAAACCGGATTGACTCTCGCTCAGGATATTGCTAACGAAGCAGGGGCAGACGCAGCACGCTATCAGCTACAGATTAATGACATAATAAGGAATGGGTTTGATGCTGTTGAATCAGGGTCTGATCATGATCAAGGAGGAGAGGATGAAGGTATTGCTCCTGGTGGTTCAGCGCTTCAAAAAGCCCAAGAGGCCGCAGCCAGAGAAATAATACATGATGATGGTAAAAGCGGTACAGATTTATATCAAAACGCTCTCTATGCCGGCTATATATACGCTTTTTCTAATAGTGGAATTAGCCATCGCTTGGGAAGAATAAATGCTAAGCGCTATAGTGCTTTTTTGGAGAGTATTACCCCGGATAATGTAAATAACTGTGAAGAAAAGACTTTTTCTTGGATGGACGGTGCTTTTCGTTATCACACCGTTACTAATATTGTTTGTATTAATGAGGCCCGTACTTGGAAAATGAAGGTTTCGAAAGATAAGGAAAGTGATATAAAGAAAAATTTAACAGATGCATTCAACTCTGCCAAAAATGCCCAAAATATGGCTGAAGATGCTGCGCAGATATATCACGGAGCTTGGAATACGTGCGGTTGTGTTGCTAAAGCGCCTCTTTGTTTGACGCCGCCTTGCTGTGTAGAACCTGATTGTCCCGGTCCCCCCATAACTTGCATAAGTTTTCAAGAAGCAGGAAGGGATAGATTGATTGAGGCTGACAAGGAAATGGTGAAGGCTGCAGAGTCTGCTAAGAAGGCGCGTGATGGCTTGCTGAATAGTACTGAGGAGACCTTTGAAAATAAGGATGATGGAGATCCTTATGTTATTTGGAATATTGTTGATATTGAGCATGATCGTCAAGTGCATGTTTATGATTTTCAGTTTCATATGGGAGGCCCGGTAAAAGGAATGCGTGGCGACTTTGATTTCCCAACTTTTTATCCGCCGGTTCAGAGCCAGGCCTGTGCTGATTTTAGTGGAAACGGTGATATTGATAATGGTCAAGCAGCCCATGATGCTAGATTGTGTAATTGATGAAACTAATGATTTTGATATTGATAGATAGCTTATGTTAAAAAGAAACAAAACCCAGACAATCATAATTTATGCGGCCTTAATTGCTTTTGTGGTTGCAGCACTATTGGCTATGTCTACTTATATTCAGCGGAGCATTCAGGGGACTTATAAGGCTGCCGGAGATGGTTGGGGTGATGAGGAGTTTTAAGAAGGCTTATCGATGAAATTAAGGTATAAATATATAGTCTTTTTATTTTTATTTCTGTTTATAGGGAGTTCCGTTGTTCAGTCTCAAGTTGTTGGTCTCTTGCCGCCTAAGACTGAAATGGTTGATCGAAACTTAGAAGAACTTGAGGGTACGACAACTACTTATTATCGCTATCAGTCGGGATCTTCCAAAAAGGAGTTAATTAAATTTTATCGTCTTTTATTTAAGAACCGAGACTTCAAAGAAGTTAATGGTCGTGGATCATCGGAAGCCTTTTTTTTCTTTGCTAAACAGGAAGAGGGAGTGATGGTAACCCTAACTTTTTTGGGATCACCCAAAGATGGCCTAATTACCTATAGTTTAAAAAATCATCATCTTGCGGTTAAGAAAGATTTAAAGAAAGGTTCGAAGAAAGATAAGTGAATTCAGTAAGCAAGGTTCTTGAGTGACGTTGCCGTCCCTTTGAGGGAACCTTGCGATTAAGACCCCGTTAAGGGGGAGCGAGAATTGGCTCCGTAAAAAGTTAAAATCTTTACGGAGCCTTTCTTATTTTAGACCCGCCGCTTTCAATTAAATCAATTTAAGCCTAATTGGAATATTTAAAAAGAAGGGGCTCGACTTTCTAGGTTGGCAATGGTAAAATAATCCATATGGCAATGATAATTCCCTATATTACTTTAGGAGTTGGCCTAGTTATTATCTGTTACTACGGGGTGACCTTTCTTTTGAAAAGATGGGATAAGGCCCAGCAGAGCAAGGCTGAACGTACTGCATCTCATTTTGAGGAGATGTTTATTTTTATCCGCAGAAAGATGTTGGTTCGGCTTTATATTATCATGCCGCTACTCTTAGGTATCTTAGGCTATTTTATTACTAAAAAGTGGTGGGCAGTTTCAATTTTTGCAATTGTTGGAGCTTTCCTGCCGCTTTGGTTTGTAAATATACTTGATGGTCGACGTCGGAAGAAATTTGTCCATCAGCTAGTTGACGGTTTGATGATTATGAACAGCTGTCTTAAGGGTGGTTTAACCTTGGTTCAGGCCTTTGAAGTTTTGTCTGATGAGATGACAGCTCCGATAGCTCAAGAGATATCGCTTCTTAATCGGGAAATTAAAGTCGGTGTTACTCTTGAGGAGGCTTTAATTCGCCTAGATAGTCGAATGCCTTCAGAGGAAATGACCCTGGTGTCTTCAGCCGTAATTGTAGCTAGAGAGACCGGAGGTGATTTAACTAAGGTATTTGCCCGTTTGATTGATACTATTCGTGATCGCCTTAAACTAAAGGATTTAGTCTCAACTTTAACTATCCAGGCTCGTCTTCAGGCAATCATAATTTCCTTACTGGGACCGGCTTTTTTCTTTATAGTTAAGAAGATCAAGCCGGATCATTTTGATATTATGTGGCAGGATGAGGTTGGGAGATTAATGCTGCTTATTGCTATAGTTCTTCAAATATTGGGCTTTATTTTGATTATTATCTTTGGAAAGGTTGAAATATAGGAGAAGACGAAAACGATGATTATCGCTATTTTTTATACAATTTTAATTATTGGATTTGCAATAATCTTTTTCGGTCTTTTTCCTAAAGAATCTGATACGGTATCGATTTTTTCCGAAGAACTAAAAGATAAACAAGGGTCTTTTTTTTCACCCCTTCTTTTGCCCTTAGCTCCAATTAATAAGGCTTTACTTAAGTTGATGGGGTTGGAGAAGCGCTTACGTTGGAAGACAGCGATTGCTCGCTGGAAGTTGACCCCAGCAGAATTTTTGGCTGGTAAAGAACTTTTGGCAACAATATTACCTTTGATTCTGTATTTATTCGATGTAAAAAATATTTGGATTTTAGTTGGAGCTGGCTTATTTGGTTTGCTTCTTCCTGACTTGATTCTTAATGCTCGAGTTCGTAAACGTCAATTTCAAATTGGACGTATTTTACCGGAAACTATTGATTTGCTCGGTTTGTGCGTTGGCGCCGGGCTTGACTTTATGGCTGCGGTTCGTTGGGTAGTAGATAAGGTAGCAGTTAACCCAATGATTGAGGAGTTGACTTTAGTTCTAAAAGAGATCAATGTTGGTAAACCTCGGGTTGAGGCTTTACGTGATATGTCTAGGCGAGTTGACATTCCTGATGTCACTTCCTTTGTTCGAATCTTAGTTCAGGCTGATAGGATGGGTACTCCGGTTGAGGAGACCTTTCGAATTCTTTCTGAAGATACTAGAATGCGACGCTATCGAAGAGGTGAGCGCCAGGCCATGAAAGCTCCGCTAAAAATGTTAGTTCCGCTTATTTTCTGTATTTTACCGGTTATTCTGATTATTGTAGCCGGACCAATCCTAATCCGCTTTATCCGACAAGGTGTATTTCCAGGGGTAGGTAATTAAGCCTTTGTCCTATCGTAATCAATGCAACTGAAAAATATATACAAAAAATAAGTGCATATCTAATTTATTCACAGATAGTTATAAATGTAATTGTCCACGTAATTTAATGAAATTGTGCTTGTAACAATGATCGTTTAACTACTGGTTAAACTAGAGGCAGTTGATTTAACCCTGAGCGATTAATGGCGTATGCGTTTACATTTTTAAGGATTTTTTTCAAAAATTGGGTTGACTTCTTTGAATAGGATATGGTATATTTAAATGGACATTCTCTGATTTTACATTTTAAGAGTATATATGGAACGATAAAAGCAAACCTCGAGAGATCGAGGTAACGCAAAGCCACGGGTCCTTAGAGTAAGGGTAAACGGATAGCCGGGTTGCCGAAACCAAAAGGCAAGTCGGTTTTTTTATTATTAGAGTAATTTTTGAGGAGGGTGAATATGAAAATAACAAGATTAATTGGATTAAGCTTAGGGTTGTTTTGTTTTCTGTTTTTATCTCTCGGTAGCGCCGAGGCTGGAATGCGCGATCAGTTTGATCGTTTTAGTGGATTCGGTGGATTAAGCTCTGCTTTTGAGCGACTTACTGATGCCGGAAAGCCTAGCCACAATGGTGATCCTAGTGGCTTTACTCCGTCATTTAGCAAGCTTAGCGATATTAACGGTCCATTTTCAAAAAATGGATTAACCCCGTCATTTAAAAAACTAGGGTCAGTTGATCCAACTATGGGTCGGGTAGCCCTTAAGCCTTCTTTTGAGCGGATAGCCACAACTGCTCCTGATATGAAAAGTGCGCTTAAAGCTAATCTTGAGAGAATGGCAAAGGTTGATATGGGAATTACCGGTGACCTCAAGCCTTCTTTTTCTAAGTTAGATAGTTTAAGTCCTTCAATGCAAGGAGGTCTTAAGCCATCTTTTACCAAGCTAGCTAATTTAGATCAAGCGATGACTGGTCAACTTAAGCCTTCTTTTGCTAGAATGGCTAATCTGAGCCCAGGTTTAGCTGGAGAATTAAAACCGTCCTTTTCTAAACTCGGTACACTTAGCTCGGATCTTTCCGGAGAAATGAAACCTTCATTTTCTAGATTAGCAACAATTAGTTCAACTTTTTCCGGTCAGCTTAATCCTTCTTTTTCTCGCTTAGGAAACTTAAGCTTACAAACTACATCTTATTTGAAGCCGTCGTTTATGAAGCTAGCTTCACTTAGCCCGGCTTTTTCCGGAGCCTTGAGTCCTTCCTTTGCTCGGTTAGTTTCAGTTAACCCGGCTCTCTCGGGATCTTTGAGCCCAGCTTTTTCAAAATTAACTATGATGAGCCCGGCTTTTTCTGGTAGTTTGAGTCCGGCATTTGACCGCATGGGGACATTCAGTCCGAAATTCATGCCTAAAGATATTAATAATACTTTTAGTATGAGCAAGAAGCCTTCAATAAAAGAATTACAAATGGCTGCCAAACAGCTTAACTTACATCCTATTCCGGCTAAAGGTCAATTCAAAGGCGAGAAGGTTAGGGGCGTTCGTAACAGTGTTGGCTTGGAGCAGTTTTTTGGTGGTCCAGGATCATTATATCGTTTATCACTGAATCCTCAGGAGTTAAAGAATGTCTCCGGTGAAGACGCTGCTAAGATTTTACAGAAAGACGTTCATTTAATACAGCCTCAAGCAGTAAACTCTAGTTCAACTAGTTTAGGCTATGAAGCAACACCTCAGAATGTTTCTTTGATTTCACTCTTGGGTATTGATAAGGTTCAGTAAGCACGTATTTATTTAATTGTTTTCATATCGTTTGGAGAGGCGATAAGAGCAAACCCTGAGTAATTGGGGTCTCATAAGTTTTAAACTTATGGTTTAGAGCTCGTAATTTCTGTGTTGATTATTCCGTGGTTTTTTAATTGGCAGATGCTTGAGCTCTAACGCAAAACCACGGGTCCTGAAATAAGTAAAGAGAATTAAAGGATAGCCGGGTTGCCGCAACTCTTTTAGAGTAGTTGGGCAATCCGGTTTTTTATTTTCTATCTGTGGCTTAAAATAATATCTTTTGGTTAAAGGGGGAGGCGAGCTATGGATAAGAGAAAAAAGTCGTTTTTTATATTCTTCTTTAGTGTATTCTTTTTATTGAATTTTTTAATTTTCATTAAGCCGGTTCAGGCTCGGGGGTTCCGGGGCTTTTTTAGTCGCGGCCAAAGAAGCCGTTCTTACCAAAGTAGAACTTACCAGCCAACTCAAACCAAGACATCAGCTAAATCTCCAAATTCAGTAGATTCTTCTAAAGCTAGGCAACCAGTTGTTAGCCAGGGCCTAAAGCCTAGTTCTGGCGCTAGCAAGGGTTTAACTGTTGACGAACAGAAGGCTCGTCAGAGCCGGCAGGAGCGTTATCATCAAGCGTCTCCTGAATGGAACGGTAAAAGAGAGAGCATTGACCCAGATAAAGTTGCTAAAATGGTTTCAGTTGAGTCAAAAAACTTAAGCAAAGAAGGCCGAGATGCTTCAGTGGCTACTCACAGAGAAGATGCTTCCCGTTATAAAAGGAAACAAGGAGTTACTGCTATTGATGCGATTGATCCGAATAATGGATCTCAAATTAAAATTAGGCGTAGCAAAGAAAACGGACTTAATGTCTATGATGTTTATACCGTTGATAAAGATGGTAAGCTTAGTTTACCGTTACATAAGTTAGAGGACAAAGATAAAGGTATTATTGCTTTGTCGGCTAAGGGTATCCAGATAAAGGTCGGCTATGGCGATTCCAACAATCCTCAGTGGGCTGCTAATGGCTACTACCCAACGAATTTAGAAGAGCTTAATATATTTGCTGGATTCAATCGCGGAGATGATCATCTTATTCGAATGATAAGTTCAACTTCTAAATCACCCAGCGATTTAGGCCAAAGAGTTTTTGAACCACTTCGCTACACAGTAAAAGAATTAGCTACTTTTGCTCAAGGTAAAGACCCTAACTCGGGTGCTTTATTGAGGTCGGAGTTAGCAGTTTTGATGAATTCAGGTACCTTGTCTCAAGCGGCAAAGGTTAAGGTAGCTGAGGTTATGCTTGAAAAGAATGTTTTTGGTCGGGTTATTTCAACTTCAGGCCAGCTTGAGAAGATTAGTAAAATTGAAGGCCTAGGGAATGAAGTTAAACGTGACTATGCAGTTTATGGCGCTCGTAATTATCAAGGTCGAGGCATTTATTTCAGTGTTGAAATTGATAGCCAGCCGTTTAAACCTGATCAGAGCTCACTCAAAAAGTTAGCTGAACCTTTAGCTGGCCAGATTAAACCTTTGGCCTCTCTAGAAAGATTAGTTGAAAAACCAGCCTTAGCAAAACTGCCGGATTGGGTAGATAAGCATATCGAGAAGAAAAACTTTGCCTGGTTTCCTAAGGAGACTTGGGAGAAGGTTGTAGCCGACTATGGTGATATAAAAGTTGAGAAAATTAGATCTTATAGTGATCCAAGTCGTAACTCAATTTTTCATGAAGTAAAGATCATTCAGCCTAGCGGCGGTTCTGGCGATATGATGCTTTTTCGCTTAGATCTCGATCCGGGTAAACTTAATCGCTAAGGGGGTGGATATCTTTGAATAACAAAACAAAGAGTAGGAAGTTAATAGTTTTACTGTTAATAGTTGGTTTGTTCTTAGTAAATATTGAGACGGTTTATGCTCGCAGGCATTTGTTTAGTCGGCGTAGCCAGACTAGCTATAGCAGCCCGCAGCGTGCAACCCCAGTTGGCCAATCTGATCCTAAAAACAGCCCAAGCAGTAAGTCTTCTAGTGCCAATAAGGTTGAAACCAGCCATAAAAGCCCAACCCCGATTGCTAAATCAGGATCGTTAAAGCCAGCTCCGGTTTACAATCATGGCGGCTTAAAAGGATCAGTCAGGGCAGTACATATTAAAGATCCTCAGGATTCTTCACAAAGTTGGACTGTTTATCGAAAGGAAAATAAAAGTGGTCCGGTTTATGAAGTAAAAAATGAAAAAACTGGTGAGATTGGTGGTAGTCAGAAGATACCTTCTCAAGTGAAAGTTTATTTATTGCTTGATGACCCAAAAACTGGCTCTTGGCAGAAAGATTCAAAAGGAGCTCCTAAGTGGGTAGAACAGGGGCAATACAGTCGAGAAGATATGAATTTTTATGCTGCTTATAATCGGAAAGGCAAAGACAATCTTTTTGTTGCTGATAGCCGTTTGGCTGATAAAGCTTTAGTTAAGGAAGCTTTGGGTATTGATAGTCAAAGGCTTGATCCTAATCGTGGAAAAATGGAAGAAGCCTTTGGTAGAAAGATGTTAGAAGAAGAGAACATACGGGTTGTTTATGCTGAGCGTTGGAAGGCAGAAGCAGAGTTTGGCCAAAAAATGCTTGAAGATGAAAAGCTCCGGGTTATTGATTTAGAACGCATCGAGAGTGAAAATGCTTTTGGGCGTCAGCTATATAAACAAGCTTTAATTGATGCTGAAATTGCTGAAATAGAACAGCAACTTAAGATAAATGCTTTGGCTGAACAAATGCTAGCTGATAGTTATGAGCGTGATCGAAAAGCAATCCAGCAGGCTTCTTTGGATGGTTTGCGTCAGCAAATTGAACAAGCTGGTCTTGATCCTAATGCCCCGCTGGATTATAAAAAGTTAATTAGTTCGGATGTTTTGGCTGCTGGATCTAAAGTCTATGGTGATGATCCGTTTGCTATTGGTCCGGCTGATTTTGGTCCTGGCCAGCCGCTTGAGATATCGATTCCTGAGGTTATTACTAGCTTAGAAGGTATTGCTAAGGGTATAGTTGATCCAGCAATGGGAGGTCTAAAGGCTTTAGCCGGAGCCGGCAAATTTCAACTAAACGAATTCAATTCGCAATTTAAGCAATTTGCTAATCAGTTAGTTCACGCTGAAGAGTTCAAAACTAAAAATTTTAATCCTTATGGAGTAGCCTATTCTGAGATAAAAAAGATTCCTCATTTTGAAGCTTATGATCAGGAAGGCTGGCGGCCGGTTAAGAATATGCCGGCTACTTATGGAGGTGAAGAAATTTTAAAAGCATATACCGGACGAAATCTAGCTGATACTAAAGCTGACTCAATTATCTTTTATTGGGGTAAAGAGAGTGGGCGTCAAGCAGCAGCAGTTTGGTATTATCAGAAAAATATCGGTTCCGTTCCTGATCAGCATTTTCAAGGCCAAGCTGGATTGGCTAAATTGAACAAGCCAATAAAGATTATTAGTCCTCAGCAAGAGGCCAAGGAACCCCTAAAAGCTCAAAAGTTAGAAAAACTTACTAAAGTTAATCTTAACCCAAAGGGCTTTGATGAGGATAGCTACGGCGGCCCAAGCGCTGAGCGTTGGCGGATGGATCAAGCCAGAAAGCAGCAGATGCTAAGTGAGCCTCAATATACGGTAAAAGATATGATTAATGAGTATTCTTCAGTATATGAAGGAATTATTCGATCCGGTGGTTATGCAAAATTAATAAAAGAGGGTAGACCAAAATATCTTTCAGGTGAGATAACTGATAGAGTCCACTATGGGATTCTTGCTGACTATGCATCAAGACAGGCAGCCTTAGCTAAGAAACAAGGTAATTGGCAGCAGTGGGGGGCTTGGCAAAAAGAGTATGGCAAGCACAACTTCCAATATAATATGCAGTATTTAGGAGAAAAGGCAACAAAAATACTACCATAATATAAAAATTACTTCATATTAGCATATTTTGCAGATACTTATGAAATTAATTGTCCACTATATCAAAACCAGCCTACGATGCTAACCTTTTCTAATTTTGATTATTAGCTTTGAGTTTACTTTTTTGAGGCACAAGCAAATGATCAGTTATGTCACTATATTTTTTATATAATATAAAGTATATAGGACAAACTGTAAACGCTTTAATTTATAGGGCTAAATGACCTTGACTTGTTGATTCTAAACATGTTATACTCAAATGAAAAGGTTCTCTGGTAAAACAAGAACAAAGCCACGGAGGAGTAGAAAGTTATGGCCGAGGCTTTAACAATTTGGTAGTAGAATGGGAGGCGAGAATACGTCTCCGTTTTTTTTTGGCTGAGGTTGAGAGAAAGGAGTAAACCATGAGACAGACAAAGACAAATTCAGATGCTCGAAAAGTTAAAAAAACTATTGGTCTGTTTTTATGCTTCAGTTTGCTTTATTTTATTTTTCCGGTAAGCTCTCTGGCTCAGATTGGTGGAAGGGCCGGAAGTATGACTACGGCACCTATCATTAATAACGCAAAACCAAAACCTGCAGGAACTCTTTCTCCTGCTGCTGCAGCCGCCTTAGCGGATAAGCAAAAGACGGCATCTGCAACAACACCTACACAAAAAGTTGCAACAATAAAAAAGCAACCAAAATTGCAAGTTAATAGTGGCCAGTTGCCTCCAACTAATCCTGCGGCTAAAGTTGCAACTGGGAAAGTTATACCTAAATTAATACCGCCCACCCCGAGTAAAACAGCAACAGCTGGTACTGGGGCAGGTACTTTAACTCCTGGCGTTAAGAAGGTCGGTGCTGCTGCTGCGTCTGCGCCAACCGGTGGAGACACTGGTGGTTTGTTAGCTTTAGTGGACAAGCCAGTAGCTGCTGGCGATAAACAAAAAGGGTTTGCTGATCCTACTAAAGTTACTAAGGGTTCTGAAGGGGCAGATTCGCCGGATTCAAAGTTGATTAAGGCTGCCGGAACTGATAAGTTCAAATCAGACGATGCAACGGTCGGAGCTGCTGACCCAAGCAGTACTCAGCGGCTTGCTGATGCAGCCAAGAGAACCGAACAGCAGTTAGATAAACAACGAGCTAAACCTCAAGATCCGCTTACTGATACAACAAAAATTGAACAGGTTGCTAAACGAGCTGAGCGGTCTTTACCGGAATCAGCTGACCCGGCATTTAGGCGTATGGTTCAGCCGCCGACTAAATTTAGGCGTTTCGCTGATACCTCGAGGTTAACTCGTGAGATGAGCAAGCGGTTATCTGGTGAGATTAAGCCAACCTTTTCACGTTTGACCAATATTTCTGATGGAATGGTTAGGCTTTCACCAAAGTTAATTAATGCTGAATTAAGTCCAAAGTTAACTAAGTTAGCTACAGTTTCTAAAAATATTGAGATTAGTTCTTTGGCTAACAAAATGCCCAATCAACTTAACAGTAAGTTTGAAAAGTTAGCCACAATATCACCGAATAAATTTAATTTTCAATCGCAGTTTAAAGGGGCAAAAATTGTTCCGCAACTAGCTAATTTAAGAGATGTATCTTTTCAAGTTTCTCCTTCAATTTCTGAGGTAAAGAGCTATCAGATTAGTTCGGCTCTAAAGGGGCTTAATCGTTTTTTACCTAAATCAGAGGTTAATTTTAGCTTACCTGACACCAATAGAATTGCTTTAACGGTAAAGTCGCCCTTGGCAAGTTTGTCTGATCTTTCACGGATAGCAGGATTAAAGTCTACCGGAAGTCAGGCTTTAAGTAAGGCAAAAGAGCTTAAGCGATCTTTTGCTAATCTAGCTTCGGTGTCTAAAAATAGCGATAAAATCCTACTTGAAGGACTAGCTCCAATGAAGGCTTCGAGCTTGCGAATTGTCAGCCAGCAGCAATCCCAGCATAATCTTACGCAACTAAAGGTTCCTAAATTTGGTTTTATCCGATTATTGCATGGTGATAATGGTAGTAGGCTTCCGGCTATACAGGCGCTTGAGCTTTCCGGGATTAATGTTCAGGATTTGATGATTGTTCAGGATCAGATAGAGCAAGACACATCATTACTGATAGCTGGAAATACGCAAATACTTAACTCTCCGACTTTAAGCATTCTTGATGCTGATGGCCAATTGGGGAATACATTCAATTCAATTTTACTTAGTAGTGATGTAATCACTCGACAATTGATTATCCGTAGCGTGCGATAATGAGTTTTGTTCTATTATAATTTTCATAACAAGTTCTTTTTCAATGAGTTAACAATTTTATTGTCCAAAGATGGCTATCAATAATTTGAGCCCATCTTTAATCAGCCTTGATAAAAATACGGGTTAAAACCGCCTTTATAGCTGCTTCTGAAAAACTTTTCAGAAAATAACTTTTTTTCTAGTATTTGCTTGACTTCTTTTAATATAATATGTTATATTTATATGGAAGCTGAGAGATACATCTAAGATTAACAACAGGGAGCGATAAAGGCAAACCTCGAGAGATCGAGGAAGCGCAAAGCCACGGGTCCTACGTTAGTTTATGCAGAAGTGTACGCAGTCAACAACGAGAGTTAGCTTCTAAAGAGAAAACAAGAAGAATTGAGTCAACACTGAGTTAGCCTTAATTTTGTCTGCGTAAGTCTTATTAAAAAGGATAGCCGGGCTACCGAATCCAAACGGTAACCCGGTTTTTTATTTTAAAAGGTACTATGCATAATAAATCAATAGTTTTAGTGATGGGGGAAAGGGGGAACTTTTTTGTTTCTTATTTTATATATAAGTAAGGGTTAAAATGGATCAAGCCACCAACAATCAGTCAGGACTATTTACCCAAATCCATAATCCGGCTTTTAAGCCTTGGATGCGTAAGGTAGCCTTTTTGGTTCTTTTTTGTTTTCTTTGGCAGGATATGGCCTCGGCTTATGGCCCAGATTTAGCTACTTCAATCCACACTACGCTTAGTCCTTATCAAACTCCAATCTATCGGCCCTTAGGCTTAAGTTATTTTATTGCTAGTGCTCCGGTCTATGCTCAAACGGCCGGTGGTAACTCTACTAGTATTTCTCCTAAACTTTCTGGTGGAACAGCGCCAGTGACTTCTTCGCCGAAAGTAAGTCCTGTAGCAGCTGGCAGTGGTAGCGGTGGGCAAGGTGGTGGAGCATCGGCTAAACCAAAGCCTCCGAATTCCGATACAGCGAAGCCATCAACACCTCCAAAACCATTAAAGCCATCACAGCCAAAACCAGTAGCAGTTAAGCCCGGTAGCACTGATTGGGGTGCTGTTACTAGAGGTGCTACAGATGCTTTTAGAGCCGTAGCTCCAGTTACTACTACTGCACTTGAAGGTGTTGTAAGAACAACTGGAAGAATAGCACCTACGCTCATTGGTTCAGAGCCAGGCCAGGCTGGTAAGCCGACTGGTTTTACAGAACAAGTCAGAAGGATCGGTTCAGACCTTGCGGATTCGATAAGTATTGCTGTTGAGAAAGTAGCTGCTAAACAGACATCAGTCGCTACTACTTTTGAATCTGCTTTAGGAGAAAATTGGGCTCAAGCTCGTAGTCAAGGCAAGAGTGGTTTTGAAGCTAACCAGATCGGAGTAGTTAAGGGTATTGAGGCAGTTAAGCAGATAGAGGGAGCAGTTTGGGGTGGTTTTCTTGAACAGCATGTAACTTCACAAGTTCTTGCTGCACGAGAAGCTTTGCCTATCGCTGACCCAAAAATACTAGCTCTTATTGAAACAAATACTAACCGTAGGGTAGAGATTGCTGCTTTTGAGCATCTTAATCCAGGGCAAAGGATCCAGGCGGCTAAAATTGGTGGTCTGGCTGGAGGCGAACTTAAAATAGCCGCTAGTCAGCAGAAATTAGTTCTACCGCAACATTACGCTAATCCCGATAATGTATATAATCAAGTTGGCCAGCTAGCTGCTAAACTTAACGGTCGAGTTGTCTCAGCTGAAACCATGCATAGTGATATTAAGAGGCTAGCTATGGGCACGGCTCGTCTAGGCACTCACGATTTAGCTACAATTTATACTCAAGATGGCATGATCAAGCCAGGAAGGACTGCAGCCGGAAACCCTAATGCTTTTTCAGTTGGCACCGATGGGTTTAATCGAGAACGCACTCTTATAACTGGTAATGGTTTGGCTGATGCCACTCAAGCAAATCTTAATCCTTTAAGCGGTCTCGCCGCAGCTGGTTTAGTTCCAGCAAAGATGGTTAAAGCCGCGGCTCTTCAGAGAACTACGGAGACTTTTACTCGATCAACATCAGCTGTCGGTCAGAAATTTCAATGGCAAGTAAGTGGTTTAGCGAGTACTAATAAGTTAGCTCAGATCCATACTACTGATTTTAAAGTTGCTAATTTTGGCAGTAATCGTTTGACTAAATCGGTAGCTTTACCGACCCATTTTGACGGTCAAAAGGGTATATACGTTGGTGGGCACTTTGGTCTTAATCAGAATCAAATAGTTAACTTTCAGGATTTAAAAACTTATAATTTTAATCAAGGTC
The DNA here is from genome assembly GCA_021735655.1 of Candidatus Omnitrophota bacterium. Lineage (NCBI taxonomy): Bacteria > Pseudomonadati > Candidatus Omnitrophota > Candidatus Omnitrophota bacterium. The sequence continues at coordinate 55,101 of JAIPGM010000001.1, forward strand.
ATGGTGGATTTATTTCTCCTGATGGGACTAAGAAGATTACCTTCGACCGTGGTATTGCTGGAGTTGCTGGAAAGTCATCACCGGTAATTTTTAGCCAGGAATTTAATAAAATTGGCAATAAGTGGGTAAAATCAACTGCTCATGAAACCACTTTTATGAATCCGTATAAATCCGGGTTTACTAATGATTTCTTTGGCAAAGGTGCTGAGAAGTTTGCTCCGGCCAGCATTGGAAAGTTTGTTGATTTTGGAAACTGGCAAGGTGTTAATAAAATGGAGAATTCCTTTTTCCACGGAGCCACAACTCGTAACTCTGGATTTCAGGAGTTCCATCCCTTAGGTAATACTGGTATTGTTAAGATAGCTGATCCGCTTAAGAAGAATGGTTTACAAACTTTTAGAGCTGAGTTAGGCATAACTACAAAGCTTGCCCCGGATGGATCAAATTCTCCTTGGGCCACTAATGAGATTTTAAGGGTTGCTCGAATTACCCAGGCTGGAGAAAAGTTTACTTACCTTTGGCAAAAAGCTGGAGGCGACGACGGTTCTTCTACAATGCTTTTGGCTCGTCCCGGTAAAAGCTTAGGCAATTTAGCTGATAGCTCAATGATTAGCGGTAAGTTTTCAAAGGGCGAGTGGGAGTCACAGACCTTTTCTTTAAATCCAAGCCTTAATGGTCAGCTTGTTTTTGCTGGCAACATGAAGGCTAAGCAATTGCAGGATGGAACCTTTAGCTGGACTGAGACTGCCCTTCCATGTTCTGGCGATAGTTGTGCTGCAAACAGCGGAGCAGCTAAACCACAGTGGCAGTTTAATCCTACCGGTCAATTTAACGTTTACAATAACATAACTAACCCAGCTACCTTTCAAAAAATTATAAATAGCAATCAGGGTTTAGGCCAGCATTTGGCAGGTGTTAAAAATATCCAAAATAGCACTCTTCCGATAAATAATTTTTCGCCAACACCATTCTCGCCCGATTTTCTTGTACCGACAGGGGTCAAGCTAGGGCATCTTCCTTTTCAGTCTTCGGCATTTGAAAACGGAACTTTAAATACAGCTAAACAGGCCAATAGTGGTTTATTTATGCAATTGCCGAAGGGCTTTGAGAAAGTTCAGTGGATTGATATGAAGAGTAATAGTTTTGAGAGTTGGAGCACTACCTCTGTTCTTAAGCAGGCCAATGCTGATGTAAGAGGCGCTAATGCAAAGTTTGCTGCCCAAGATATTGGCTATCGTCTACCGAGCCATAGCATTTCGGATAATACCTGGTTTTCTTTATATAAACCGGAAGGAACTAGTAAGTTCGTTGGCGATGCTAATTTTTTAAGAACTGATAAGAATGCAGTTGCTTCAGTCCAACCGGTTTTTAATATTTTCGGTCATGATTTTCAGAGCATTTACAATGCCGAGTTAGTCAATGGCGGTAAAAACTTAAAACTTACGCCAAATACTTTGACCGCCGACGGCAATAGTTTTGGTCATCTTTGGATGGTGACAACTGCTAGTATTGATGGTCAGAAAATTGGTAAGTTAAATACCGATGGTTTTATTTCTACTAAGATCACTGAAAGCATAGCTAATGGAAAGGTTACTCTCGCTGGTAATGATTGGGTAACTAAGAATTCTGTTTTTAACCCCGACGGCAGCAATTATGGACCTCTTTACCAAAATTTAAAAAGCGAACTGATTGGCGTTCCAGTTAATGGAGGACTTTTGGTTAATGCTAATGCTTCAAGAATTGTCGCTGGTGATGTTGGTTTGCGTATTGGACCAAGTCTTATCGGTAATTATCAGTCTGGCGATGGGCAACCTTTATTGCAGCGAGTCATTGCTGATCCTTCAAAAACACAAATTTTACGCAGTGACTCTTTTATTAACTTTTCAGCCAAGGGTCTTGAGACAGTTACGGATTATGCTAAGTTTACCGAGAGTTCATTAATTCATTTTTTTAATTATATTCAGAATACTTTTCCTGCTTCTAAAGATATATCAGCAAATGATGCTTTTGTCGATCAGGTTCAAGCTAAAAATCTTATTGTTAATTACGATGCTAAAAGCGGAAAAATTAGCTATGATACCTTTAATCGTGGCGCTGACTTAGCTCAAGGTAATTGGCAGCGTCTTAAAAATGGCGATTCTTTTAATTCGGCAGCTGGTGATAATGTTAAATTAGCTAAATTAGATGGTAAGCTTTATCTTGAGGCGCTTAAGCCGATAAGTTTAACTAGCAACCATTCTGAAGTAGCTTCTTTTTTGCCGCCATTTGCTCAAAAGCTTGCTCAGGCCAAGCTTGAGAAGATAGGGGGGGTTGATGTGGTAAAAGGAGCTAATTCAAAGCCTAACTCTGGGCAGGATATGTTAGCCTTGCCTCAGTCAGATCCGCTCTCTTCACTTGTTCCAACACTTAAGAATTCTAATATTGCTAATATTTTAATGAGTGACCAGGGTGTTGTTTTTGATTTATATAAAGGTGCTCATGCTACTTTTGATCCTTTAGGTGATGGCTTAAGCCCAGCAGCTGGTGTTTTTAACTATGATGTTAGCAAGGAAGGCTATTCAGTAGGTCTAGCTGGAAAGTATACTGCTCAATCTTTAGATGTGAAGGATAGCGATGGTCAGTTGCAACATTTAGCTAAGACTGTGGTTTCTTTTGGCGATAATGGTAAGTTTGGCTGGATTGGTAACGAGGGTAAGGCTGTGCTTGGTTGGACTGACACTACAGCTGAAATAGTTTTACCAAAGATTGCTGAAGGAGGCCTAAAAACCGTAAAGAACGGCGAATGGACAGGGGCCGCTTATGTGCCGGACGGTGAGTTGAATCGTTACGTATCGGTTTCTATAGTTGATGGATTAAACTGGGCAGTCATTGGGAATACTGAAGGTGAATCAGGAATAAAGCTTAGCTATGACAATAAGGGAGATTTAAGTATAAAAGGTGTAGACAGTCCTTTTAGGGTAGACCCGGCTAAAGTTAGTTTTGATTCAGTTCCTGAGATACGTAGTCGTGAAGATATTATGATGATGACTCGCGGCGTGGGATTTACTGAAAAAGAGTTTAAAGCGATTACCCAGGCAGTACTTACAAAAGAAAACTGGGCTAAGGTCCAAGCCGGTGATTATGCTGCAGTTGCCGGAATTAAAGAGTTAAGTAAACTGCAAAATCCGCAATTCAGCCCTGAATACCTTAAGCTGTTAGGGGTCGATACTACTAAATACACCCCTGAACAATACGCTCAATTAGCGGTTAAGTTGTTTGTTGATGGAGTAAGAGATATTCCTGAATATGGAGTATTTAAGGCTTCTGGCCAAGGTAAGGTGGTTGGTTTTCGTACTATTGAGTCAGATGGATCTTTTAAATTAGCTTATGTCGATGGAACTGGCGCTAAGCGCGACATAGATTTTACTCTTACTGGACTGCAAGGTTCAGGTTTACCAGTAACTCGTGATAAAAAAACCGGAGATTATACTATTGATTTAAGTCAAGTTGACGTAGCCAAGCTTCCTGGAGCTCAAGGATTTAAAGAGACAGTTGGCTTTACTGAGACTGCGCTTCAAGATGGTTCTACCGTAAAAACTCCCAAGCAAAACACTGGACAATTAGAACTTTCCAAGGTTGATATTAATCAGGGCCAGATAAATCTTACTCTTAATAATTATCCTTATTTTTCAAAGGGCCAGGCTGGTAAGAGCGATAAGGTTTTGCCTTTAATTGATGGCCAAGTAGAAGTTTCAACGGTTAAGGATAGCTCTGGGGATAAGATGAATCTTTTTAGCCGCTTTAGCACTGAGAAAGGTCTTTCCTCGGTAAACGGAAATGTTCCTCAAGGTCTTTTTAACTATAAAAATTATCTCATTAAGAGCTCTGACGGTGAGTTTGTTTCTTTAGGTATTGGGCCGGGCTTACGTGAATTTTCTGATGGTTCAAAAATCACCCAAGCAATAACTGCCGATGGACAAAGAGTGATAGGTTATTCGGAAGGTTCTCAAATGAAGCCGGTATTCGCCGAGCTTAGCCAAAAGAAGTCTTATGAATATAATCCTTTTATGAAGCTAGCTGCCGGCGAAAAATTAAATATCGGCGGCAAGGAAGTAATTGTTGGCGATAATATCACTTTGGCTGAATTTGCTAAAGCTAATAAAGTTTCAACGCTTGAGGTAATTAACTCCAATAAAGCTTCCTTTGAAGGAAAAGTTATGCCAACTGACACCATGGTTGTCTACGGTAATCAGGCTGTGTTCGATCGGACGCACACCATTGGCCCGAGAACTCCTTTCAATCGCGAAATTACCTTACAATATGATGGTAAGAATTTTGTGGTGAAACGAGGTGAAAGCATTAGTGATGCCTTGATTGATGCAAAGATTAGTCTTAGTAATGAGAGTATAAAAGAGTTGATCGTGGCCAATAGCGCAACCCTTTCGGCTGAAGTGGGTACTTGGCAGCCAACTCAGGATACAATTGATAATAACAATATTGCTGCTGGTCCGCTATTTTTCCGCAGCCTAAGCAATCCCGACACTGATTATAAGGGATTAGCCTATCAGAAAACATCTTGGGACAATGAAATCGGCCTTAAACACTCTTGGGGTGGTGCAATAGTTAATGAATCTGGCAGTAACGACTACATACCTTTATATATGCGTAATGTCTTTCATAACCCGAGTGCAAGTTTTATGAGAACTTACATTTCAAAGCTACGAGCTGACGGCGTAACTGATATTGCTATGGCAAATAAGAGCTTGAGTGAATTAGGTATTAACCCTAGTCGTTTTGGCCTTGATGCTGAAGGAGCTGATAGAGTTATTGCCGGACTTAAAGCTAATCCCGAGTCAGCTAACGAAGCACTTAATCAAAGCCCTGAGGAAGCCTTGGTTAATGACTTAATAACTAGGGCTCGGCTTGCCAGAGTGGTTAGATTTGGTTCTGAACCAAACAATGATCCGCTCATGATGCTTAATGCTAAAGACTATGATTTTTCTAGTGCAGATAGTGCTGATAAGCTTAGAGAGCAATTTTCAGAAATTTTAGATCCTACTGGTACAGTTAACGTTGCTAAATTTAGAGAAAAAGTTACAGAGGTCATGGAGGCCAATCGAGAAAAGATTGCACAGGCTTTAAGTAGCGGCCTTGATCCTGATTTTGAGAATTATAACAATATAGTAAATGCTGAGCTTGGTCAAGTAATATCTGGCAGGGGAGATTTAGCTAAATTTGATGTTACTGGTACTGACGAAAAAACTGGTCTATTACGTAAAGTTACTTATGCTTCCCAAGTTGATGCAGAAACTTTATTGAGTACTCTAGGCATGAAAGGAACTCGGATTACAGTCGAAAGTGGTTTAGAAAATGCCCCCTTTGAAAAAGTAGACCTACAGAATTATTTAAGAAATTACAACAAACAAAATGGTGGAAAACCGATTGATGAGAATACCTCAGTGGCTGATTTACGGGCCAATCACCCAACAGTTTTCGATAACTATTTAATCCATAGCGAGGCAGTCCATCAGCAGATAATTGCCAATGGCCTCACCTTTACTGATCTTGATTTGGCTGGTCCGGATAAGTTAATGAATGGAAGTAGTAAGACTTTCTTTGATGGGGCAATCAATATTGATCTGGATTCAGATAAGGTTGATAAAAAGGGTAATCCGATTAATTATGGCATTCTTATGGATAAAGGAACCGGAATGCTTGATAAAACAGTTACTTATCCGGATATTCTTAGCGATAAATTTCAACTTACCAAAGCTGAACAAACAACCCTTGGTCAGTTTTACGCTCGTCCTTCTGAGCATTCAGACTATGTAAGATTCTCTCAATTTGAAGCAAAGCAGATAATTAAGGATTTTGAGATGGCCGGGAAACATGTTGTTACTGTTGCTGATATTGATAAGGGGTTGAGTAATGTTAATACCTTAATATCTACAATCAAATTTGTTAAGGGGATGGATAGACCTAACAAACAGATTTTAATTGATATATTTAAGAGCCCTGAGGCTTTACGTGATTTTGTCTATGCTCAACGCGCCGCAAATGAACCTTCTTACCGAAAAGTTTGGTACTATCTAAATACTGAGTATAACAAAATAGCTGATTTTCTTAGCGGTACCGGGAATGAGCTTCGTAATTGGAGCGATGCTGACATTGCTATTCTTAGAGATGGAATTTTAAATTCGCTTTCATCAGAATATCGAGGAAAAGAATATCTAGCGGGTCTTGAGGCTCAATTAGCCCAATTGAAAGCAAAGATGGATGGTTCCGACAACAATTTTTTTAGAGGAGTGTTCGAACGAACTATAAAGAATTTAGAAAGAGATATAGTCATTGCTAAAGAAAAGGCAAACAACCTTCCAATTGATTTGAGTGGTTTAAAAGGAGATGAATTAAAGCAAGCCCTAACTAATGTTAGAGCTTTTCTTTTAGAAGATCAAACACCGCAGAATATAAATTTAACTATATTAGAACAACAAAAAGACTTGCTTACCCAAGCTAAGAATTGGAGTGAAGTTTATGACGAGGCCACTCCAGTGTCTATTATTTTTGATGAAAAAAGAGATATGACCTACGCGGTAACTGCTCGTGGCGAGCGACCAGGCGATGGTGCCAGCGCTAATTGGTTCAAGCAGATGGGTGGTGATTGGGTGCTTCCGCAAGGAAAGGCCGATGCTTTAGGCCAGATAGCGCAAACAGTTTCTTCTTCTTTCGTAACTGGCGACTCTAATGGTGAATCTAAAACTTTTTCAGTACTATTAGGCAATATTAAAATGCCGGAAGCTAAGAACAATGCTAGCCCAAATAGCTATGATTCACCAACGCCATTGGTTAATAGCGGTGCACTTAAGAGTGCAGTGATTCCCGGATCGCTCAAGTCATCAGCCTTAATCGGCGACGGTCAATTTTGGAGTCACAAATCACCCTTTGATGTTGAGATTATAACTGATCCAAAGGCCCCAAGCTACACTAAAGCTTCAGAAATTCCTACTTATGCTCGGGCTTCTTCACGTAATATCTTTGGAGCAGCTGATTTCTTTGGCGGCACCTTATATGACACTTCAAAGAGCACGTCAAAGGCGTCTTTAAAACTTGATGCTCAACTTAATACTCCTAGACAATTAGTATTTGCCCTTAACAATGCTCTTTTGATACCTAATCTTTATACCAGAGGCGTAGGCTGGGAAGATTCTAATAATAATGGAAAACTAGATTCTAAAGAAAAAGTTAATCCTTCAGTTTTATACTTTAGCTCGAACGATTTATTTACTAGCACCAAGCTGATTCATTCAGATAAAGTTTATCTTGCTGAGAATTCTTTTGTATTTTTCTATGATGCTGACCATGACACTGACCCAATGACCAACCATGATACTGACCCACATCCTACCTTGCGTTTTAGTTATGATTCTCAAACTGGTAAAATTAAATCAGAGTATCACGGGATTGGCAAGAATATAACTTTTCATAAAGAAGCTGGTGAACTTAATTTTGGTAACGGTGATCAAGGAGGTCTGGCTAAAAACTATCGTTTAGGTAAATACGGATTACATAAGGAAACTATTAGAGGAAAAGAATACGATAAGATTGATCCGAAAACAATAGTCGGGGCGCTTTCTTATCAAGGAATTAAAATGGCTTCAGCTGATCATACTAGATTTTTAGGAACTGAGGCTACTGTTTGGGTTGATGGGGGAAGGTTCTATAAGGCAAATAACACTGACTATAATAAATGGAGCGAAGGTCCGGAAGTAATCGGTTGGGGCGCAACTTATGAATATGATCCAATGAATCATAAAGGAACTGGTATTAAATCCGAAGGATTAGTACTCAAGGGCAAGTTTAATATGGAAGGTATCGCTGAGCCGGGAATACTTAAAAGCATAAATATCCTTGGCTTGGAGAAGCCAAAAATCAGCACGATTATAATGCGGGTAAAGGCTCTTGAAAATGGGGGAGTGCTTGATGCTACCGCTAAAGTGCTTAAAGGCGAATCTTTAAACAATACCGAACGTTTGGGGATTAACCAACAAGCTACTCTAACTAGCTTAAGGGATGCATCTGGTCGTGAAGGTTTCTACGATGTTACTCTTGATGGAACTCATTTCTTAAGACACCATGGTGTAAGCTATGATGGTATAAATCTTTCACATACTATTGGGGTAGAAGGTAATGAGATTTGGCTTAATCCCAAACAAGCAGCAACCTATGATTTATTAAGTAAGCTAACGCTTATGCGGCAGACTGAAACTGCCAATTTTACTGCTGTTTATTTGCCTTATCGAAATCCTACAACCCAAAAGCTTGAATATATCCACATGCTTCCCAAGAAGGGGGGTTTAGTTCTCACTGCGAAGGCTTATAAAAAAGCAATTAATGATGCAACTACGGTTTCACGTTTAAAAGAGAAAATGCTTAATTGGGCCCCAGCTCATACCCGCGACATAAATGGTAAGGAAGTCGTTGGTTGGTATGAATCTGCTCCAAGATGGAGTAAAAAAGGTAATCTAGCGATAGCTATAAGTAAAGATGGGAAATGGACTTTAGTTCATGCTTCAGAGTTTGGTCCGAAAACAGTGACTACTAGTCAGATGAGTTTTGGCGGATCGTTTACTACCTCGCATACTGTTCGAACCGGCTTTAACGCTGTGGTTATAGATTATTATAAGGATAAGAACAATAAACTTATTGTTCGTCGTAACAAAACTGAAGTTGAGAAGAGCGCTTTACCGAAAAACTGGCAGGGTGATTTTTCAAAGAAAGATTTAAAAGAAGGCTTGGTTCAGGCGACAGGTAAATACGGAGTTGATCAGTTAGCTTTTGTTGAAAATGAAGCTAACGGCGCTACCAAGGCAAGTCGGGATGCTTTGGAGCGCAGAGCGGTTTATCGTGATGGTGTCAAGTATTATCGCCTGCCGGTTGATGAGGCGCTTTTAAAAGATGAAAGAGGACGTGTAGGAACATGGGGACCTGGTAATGATGATGTTAAGGTTCTTTTTATCGATGAGAATGGTAAAGCAATTACTAAGTGGATCGATGGTGGCTCTGATGATTCAAATTTAGAAGATACTATCGAGGATTTCTATCAAGGCTACAAAGGGTCTAATGAAAGAACAAGTGGTAAGTTAGAATTGGATGCAGTTCAAGAGATGTATGGTGAATTTTCACCAAACGATGAAAATGCTTATGCCGCACTCACTGGCCAAGGTTATGTCAAGCGGAATGCTTTAGGTGATCGTGACCCTAAAGGAACAACGAAATTTATACCGTTTGATGTAGATGTAAATCATTTAAAACTTGCTCCTAAAGGTGATGCGGCTTTGGCGAGGGCTTTGAGTGATGCTAATGGTAATGGCGTAAGAGATAATGCTTTATTTGTTGATGGCGATGGAACAAAATATTTAATTCCTTGGGATGCCAAAAATCCTTTTAGTTTTTGGGATACTAGTTTTGAGCAAGCCTTAGAGGAAACCCGTACTAGCGATGTTTTATTCGTACTTCAGATTAATGCTCAAGATATCATTGATTTTGAAAAAAAGGATCCATGGACCGGCGGCATGAAAAAGCTTGCGCCATTTGCAGTCAAAAAGGATGGTGAAATCATTGCCTATCGTTTAGTGGTCAAAGGTTCACAAATCGTACCGGAAGGCAGCGACGGCATTACCGGAGAGACGGCTAATAGAATGAAATTAAAGATTGGTACTGACCGCGGGTGGTTCTTCGGGGCGGGTCAAAGTCATTTTGAAACCGCTCTTGAAACTAATGCTGAAAATCAACATTGGGCTTTTGATAACAAACTGTATACCGAAGCGGTTGGGCGTTATACTAAAGGCTATGATTTTAGTCTAGATGATACTGCCATTGCTTCAATTGATACTGGAAGCTCAGGTGAATCTTCAGGCCGGCCTTACCAGGTAAGATGGCTTTCAGTGAATGATGCTACCGAACATTTTAAAGGTGGCTATTATGGCGAAGTTTCTAAAGAAAAGTGGGATGGATTTGTTGCTGACAACAAAAAAGTAATAGAGGTGCAAGACGAAGACGGCAAAGAGGTTAGAGAGGTTACAGTTGTTCCTTTACTTTTTAAAAGTGATAATATTTTTGACACCAGGGATGGAGGAATGTTTGACCGGGAATCAGATAATGTTGAGTTATTTGATCTTAATTCTAACAGTGAAGTAATTAGAACACAGTTTGCTGATGGCGGAACCTGGATGGATAGTAATGTAGAAGATGCAGCTGAAGATGCTATGCAGCCTACCGGTAACCTTGATTTTATAAATGAGTCTTGGAGTGGTTTAAATGCAAATAATTTTGCAATTTTAGGAAACAATGAAGCTTTTTATGTTGATGGTAAGTCGCTTGAACCTTATTTTATGGAGTTGTGGCATAATGATCCGGGTAATCCTAACGTACTTGATCTTGTTTCAACTACCATGGCTGCCAATGATTATGTTGATGCTGTAACTTGGGGCTCAGCTGAGATAGCTGGCGAGGTTGTTTTAACCGCAGTACTTTTCTTTGCTACACCTGGTCTTCCTGATGAGGTAGCTTCAGGTGGTGCCGCATTAAAAGGCGCGTCAACGATTTGGAGTGGTTTCAAGTTGGGCGCAGATGCTTCTAAGGCAACAATACGCACCGTCAAGGTGATGAGAACAATAAGAAATGGTTTGTATGCCTATAATATCGCCGGAGGAATTATGGCTGGGTATGCTGAGGCGAAGAACTGGGTGGTCCATGGTGAGTCACTGCTTGGCTCTGGTGAACATAGCAATCCTTTGGCTCTTGTAGATGCTTATAAAGATGCCGGACGTACGGCTTTTGTTATTACGGTTGCTATGGGTGCCGGAGGTGCTGCGCTATCGAAGGTTGCCAAATCAACTGGCTTATCAAAAGTAGCAGATGTTTATAAACATCTGCCCAACCTTGCTAAAATTCCGATTGGAATGCTTGGCCGTGCTGTTGGTTATGGATCATTGGGTGCCGGAAGAGCTGTTCTTTATGGTGATAACCCTGGTAGTGAGGAGTTTTGGACTCAAACTCTTGCAGCTGCTGCTATTGGGCAGGTTTCACCATTAATAAAGTTAGCTGGAAAAGGCATAAGACGTGCCGGAGCACCAAAGCTTAATGATGCTGGAAATGCGATTAAGTCAAGCATCCCGGTTCGTTTAGCTCAAGCTACAGCTAGGACAGTTGGTAAAAGTTTATATCGCAACAATGTTCCTTTTACTGGTGCCTTGGCTACTGGCGGAGCCGGAGCATTTAATGCTTGGGTCACTAATGAAAGCAATTATTCGGTTTATACCTTTGTTCAAGATGCCTTCATTGGTAGTTTAGCAGCCGGAGCTGCTAGTAATTTTGGCAAAGCTGTATTCAATTGGAATCAAAAGTTGAGCAAGCTAAATCCGGCAGAGTATGCTAAGGCTGAGGCAGCAGGTATTAAGAATATGGTTGGCGGCGTCAAACAATGGGCTTATCAAGGTTGGCCAGCGCTTTGGGCGGTTACTGATCTCACTACTGAGGTTCTTAATAGAGGTAAGCTGGGCGGCTATGATATTGGCAAAGAATTCATGATCGGTGATTTAACCGCTAATACCGTACGTAACATTAACAATGTCGTTGCCTTATGGACTCTTTCTAGTAGTTTTGCTCAAGCTCGTGGTGCAGGCAAACATTCATGGTCGGAAGGATTTAAGAATCTTAAAGAAGGTTCTATTAAGCGTTTTACTGCTAGGGGTGATTTCTTGCCGATTAAAGGTCTTAATTCTCTTGAGTGGGGTTTAACCGCTGCCTTTGCTACTGGTTATCCTACTTTTTATAAAAATTACCTTGGTTCAGATGCGTCTTGGAATTCTAAAGATTCTTGGTTTGGCCGTGATTTTTATCGCACTTTAAGTATAGTCACAATAGGCACAAAACTAATTGTTCCGGGATTACGCGATACGCGCAATCTTTCTAGATCGTGGTTTATGGAAGAGCAGGGTGGAAAGCAAGTATTGCTTACGCCAATGAATCTTACAGCCAAGATGGTCGCTGAATCAGCTCGTCTAGTTAAAGATCTCTCGATCATGATGCCGCTTTTGCCGCATGTTCAGAATTATCTTTATGAAAATAGTAGTGGTTGGAATTTTACTGATACGCTTCTTGGTGAGATGTTTGATATCCAGAAAATGCCGTCTGAAGTTTCCCGAGATGTCGTTGCTGCCATTGAGGCCCTAAAAAAAGATCCATCTAAGGTAGATACCTTTATAAAGGAAAACATTAAAGATTCAGCTACCCGTGAAGCCTTAAGAAATAAGATCGATTTAATTAATAAGTCTTCTTTAGCTAATAAAAATCGCGAGATAAGAGAGTTAGTGATATCTACTTATACTGAAGATATGTTAACTGCTAGAAAAATTTCTAGTCATGGTATCGCCCGGCAGGCAATGGAATTAGGCCTTGATCCTAATGCTCCAAATACTTCGCTTTGGGATTTGCAAAAAAATATTGGAGTTGAACAGTTAAGAAATCAGCTTGATATTACAACTGGCCCAGAGCGTGAGCACATCTTGCAACAGATTAAAAACTTTGAACAAGCAACACCGTTTGAGTACAAGCTTAATGTGATGTCAAATTATTCATGGCAAGGTGCAATAACTGCTATGTACTTTGGTCCGACCATGCATTTTATAAGACCGATTTTAAACCCCGGTCTTAGTAAAATGCCAGGCTTAGGTGAGTTTCAGTCGTTAGTTCAAGATTTCTTTGGTGATGGAGCTTTTATTGGCGATACGATGAGGAAAGTTGGTATAGACAGTATACCATATATCGGAAAGCCAGTTGTTAACGCTGTTGGTAGGGTTATTGAATTCGGCGTTGAAGAAAATTTACGAGAAGTTGTCACTAATCTAGCATTTAGACAGGCCTTTGTTCAGATCGGCGGGTTTTTAGCTCCTCCGAGAAGAATGGATTATGCTTCTAATGCTGACTATTTTAGGGCTCAATCAGTTTATCAGCAGGCAATGGAATGGATTGAGGAATCATTTGACGGTAAGGGGGTTTCGTTTGCTAGTGTCGCGGCTAATCTTAATTTAAATATTCCCACTCAAGCTCTTCAATCGCCAGGTAGTCCGACTAGTTCAGCTGTTTACGGTAGTGGAACCAGCCCTTTAAATAACGGCCGTGAATTAGCCACAGAGTTACTTACAGCTGAGGCAGATTATACTGGTTATCATGATCCAAGTACAGTTGATATACAAACTGGTCCGGGAAGTTTTGCAACTTTGGCTGATCTTAGCTTGCCTTCATCAGGAACTCCAGCTGGCACTTCAGACTCAGCAAAAATAGTTTTAGTTCGTGGATTAACTAGGCAAACTGGTCAAGCTGACTTTGTTAATCCGGTTACCGGCGAAATTGGCATTGATGCTTCCTTAGGAAAATATGATGCTTCTACTGGAAGGATAGCTCTTACCGATCAAGGTGGAGTAGCCGCACAACATGCTGCGGCTGAGTTTAGGGCGCACAGGGAAAACGCATCTAGAAAGGGTGTTTCATTAGAGGATTATAATACTTGGTTAGATAGTAATCCAACTGTGGCAAGAACAATCCATGATGGGGTTGTTTCTGATGGAGCCGTAGCACCGAGAAGTAATTTTGGTCTTTTTGCAACGCCGGTAGCTGATATTGTTGTTGAGGTTGGCGATAGACCAATAAAGATGAAGGGAATAAAAGCTCCAGCTACAGCCGCAATTAATGGGATTTGGTCACTAAGCAGTGACAAGGAAAGAGTCACCACTTTAGATGGTTTAATTGGTTTTGTCAAGAGAGCGGTTATTCGAGATAAGGCTGCTGAGGTAAAGCTTAACACTGGCAGTGGTCAAATAGTCTTGACTGCTGACAATTTAATGGAATTAGAGATTTTAAGGGAACGTCTGGTTAATGTTCAAGGCAGTGTTAATACGGATGAGTTAATCAATAGAGCCCGTTATTCACAAGATAACGCGCGCCGTCTGGCTGCTCAACAGTCTTTAATTGAGACCCTTAACAATGATCAGCTATCAACACTTATTTCTGGAGAAGCAGTCGGTCAGTTAAAAATTGATTTTCTCCAGGAAGGTTTAACTCGAGCTATGGCTGGAAGGCCGAGTCAGCTAAGAAGAAAGATAGTTGGTGATGCTTTTGATAGATTAGGTAGTCGCTATAGAGATTTACCGCATGGGCTATGGTCTTTTTATCATTCTTTCCGATCAGCAATGAATCGGACTGAGTTCTATATGCATAAGGCTCAATTTAGATCTGACAGTGCACGTATAGATTTAGTTCAAAGGATTAGTGATTATCAAGATAGTCAATTCGGCCAAGGCGAGAGCAGCAGCCAAACTACGATTGCTTTGCAAGGTGTCTTACCTTATTATAGCCGTTATTTAAGGCGCGATGCTAATCGTCGCTTCTGGGCCCAGAAAGCTAACTCTGGTTTAGATTCTTATGGTCGCCTGTCACCATTACGATTGTTGCAATTAGCTGCCTGGAATCGGGAACTTAAATTAGCTGAATTCTACGTGGATGGATTTAAGACTGAGTTTGATGCTGAAGGTAAAATTGTAGTTAAGCCGCTAGACCCAACCAAAGATATAGCTTATGCTTTGGTCGGACGTAATGGAAGAGATTTTGATACTCCAATGCGCTGGGTTGAATGGCGGGCTGGTGATAAGTTGCAAGATTTCATTTTCAGGTATGACCTTAAGGCTGATAAATTGCTTGAGTGGGCTTTTTATAAGGCAACGGATAATAGTGGATTGAAAACTTTAAGAAAGGCTTTAGGTCATAGTGATGACCCTTATCCACCAATAGTTATGGAAATGAGCCAGCATTGGGGTGATCTTGATGATGACCCTGTTATTGCCCGTAAAAATAAACAAATTAAAGTTGCTAAGGTTTTTGAACCTGATTTTATTAGTGTTCCGGGCGTAGATACTCGTCGTCAATGGCCCATTGGCAAAGGACTAACCTTAACTCAAATCGATGATAGCTTATATCAGTTAGAGGGAACATCTGATTCAGGAGAAGCGATTGACGAACCTATTGATTTTTCTGTTATAGGTAGTAGATCTCTAGAAGTGACAGTGGGCTCTGAAACTATCAAATTTTCTCGAGCTAAAAATAATGCTGCCATTGTAGTTACTAAAGCAGGAAAAGAAAGCAAGCTAACTGAGCACAATGTTCAGCTGTCTTTAAAGGTTGATGTTGATGGTAAAGAAGAAGAGATCTCAGTGACACTTGCAGAAATAGCTAGAAACGATAGCCTTTACCTTATATATCCTAGTCAGGCTCGAGGATATGATATTACAATTATTCATCGCAAGATGGGCGGACATCAGCTAACCATAAGGCCTTATGCCATTGATGTTTCTGGTAGTGATGATTTATCGGATGTTGGTCCTCGTAGTTTGGTTGAAGATTGGAAAGATGTTTTACCTGAAGCAGAAGAGGCAACTGATAAACCTGGATTTAAGAAAGAAGCTGATAAAGATGGTATTTTAGCTAGCTTAGAGGCCATCAGAGATGATGCAATGGCTGGCGATCCCGACGCTAGAGAAGCTTGGGGTCAATTAATTGATGATGGTGTGGCGGCTGGTCTTTGGGAATCTGCTAAAAAAGGTCCTAAATGGGATGGTTCTGGTCCGGCGATTAGTAGTATTGGAGAAGGTGACAATGGATCTGAAAACCTAAGTATAGCTGGCAAATGGTCAAAACATCAAAAGATTAAGCAGATCGAAATGATAGTTCGTCTTAGTGATGGCCAGGAAGTTTCAGTTCCAGTAACAGTGTTTTATATTGAAGGTTTAAGAGCAAGCCATGTTGGTTTTTATGACGGAAGACCTTCTATATACTTAACTTACTATTCTGACTATTCACATGAGCTCGGTGAAATGCAGCGGCATTTACAGGCAATGGCTGACCTTGATTTATCAGCTACTAGCCGGACGGATATTGAGGAATATTATAGTAAGCTCACTCCTGAAGCCGCACGAGCTATCCATGATCAGGTTATTGGCGAGGCTATTGATGGTCTTATTAGTCAAGGTATTTTGCCGGGGAAGGATCCTTTGGCTGAATATGAGAAGTTTGTAGAGTTAAGGCATGCTCGTGAAGACCTTGAAAGAGCAACAACCAGTGAAGGTTTAGCTAAAGCTCACAAGAGGTTAAATGATTTATCTTTTGAGGCTAGTGATATGGGCATGAAGCCTAGCCGTGTTTTAGCAGTTGAAGCTGGAGTTGATCAAGAGCCGTCAGATAGCCAGACTAATGATAGCCCGTTTGTTCCTTCTAATCGCATACCTATGATACCGGGCTCTTCTTCACCAGTTGGCTTACCTAATCCTGTTCAGACTCCGCTTGGCCCAAAAGGACTTTCGCCTTTATCTATTATTAGAAGGACATCAACTTTTATTACAAATTTAAGGGGTTATCTGGGTTTATCACCGGCTATAGCTGCTGAAGTAGGCGCTGTGCCGAGTGACAGTAGAAGACAAATAGATGCTTTAACAGCTAAGATTGACGATGAGAGTGATATAAGCTTTGGAAGATCAGCGAATTCGCCCGGCAAGACGGTGGTCCATGCCGTAATTGCCTTTGTACGGCGATGGATCAATTTTACAGAGGGCAAAATAGCAGTTGGATTTACAAATTTTGGTCATAAATTTGACCAATTTGAAAAAAGAATCAGCTCTTTATTAGGAAAAATAGGCAGAAATGCCACTTCTGAAAGCGAAAGAGGTGTATCTGGAAGCGCTAGGAGTGTATCTAGAAACGGAAGCCAGGCCGGAGTAGCTTTAGACAACGGAAAGGATTTAGAAGTCAAAGCTAACCCTGAAGATGGCCGCAGACCGTTAAGAAGAGCTGAGAGTAAGCTTATAGCAGGAGTAGATAGCATACCTAATAGTAGGGATGCTGAAGAAACTCAAGCTGAAGAGATTGGCTTGGGTGGTAATGGCAGTGGTTCACAAAATGGTGGTCAAGGAACTTTAGGCGGTTCGTCTATAGAGATCGAACTACCTGTAATTTTAGATTTACGACGTCTTCATGAATCCTTCAGACCAGTAGTAGTTGGCCATAATGCCTCAAAGGCTCAGGCTCCGCCTGCAAATTCAAGAAAACAAGCAAGTTTAATTTTCTATACCCACCCAATAACTGTACTTGCTTTAGGTTTTATCTTTTTAGGCTTAAAAATTCCTCAACTTTTACCAATATCCATATTAATAGCTTTAGGTTTATTAGCAATATTGCCGCTTTCTCGGATTCTACCAAACGTGGCCGGTGGGTCCTTGAGAGCGGCTTTTGATTTAAATCAATGGACCCATCCTACTGTCGAAGTTGCCTCTCCATCAACCTTCCTGGCAAGTGGGTCCCGTAATAATAGTTCCAGTAGCTCAATCCACACCGATAAGGTTGCCTCTCCAACTTCTAAATTGGTTGTTGGGCTTTCTGGAACTAGTCTTAATAGAGGGGTAAGTAGTAATAGTAGCAGTAAAACAGAACAAGGGGGTGCAAGATGGTCAGTAACATCAGATCGCTCAGGTTTCAACACTTGGTTGTGGCAACCGATGGAACGATTTTTGCATCAGCTAGAGACAGCTTTGACCGCATTGAGAACTACATCGTCAGCCGTTTTGGAGATGTTAAGCGCCAGGTTAACACGCGTTTTGAACCGGTTAGATCGGATGAGGCAGGATGGATTAAGAACCTTATCGGAGTTCCTCAGACGATTCCGATCTATCGGGCAAAGAACATTAGCGTTAGCTAGCGCTGAGAGAGGGTCCGTGGCAGGACAATTTTCTAAGGGGGTCCGTGGTAGACCACTCGATAATGGCCGAGCTAAAAGATTAGCATCTCGAGCTTTGTCAATAATTACTGCTTTAGCTGTTTTAGGTTCAGCTAATGTTGTTCAGGCAGCTGAAGCAGGTCAGGCAAGTGATAGCGAAGTAAATGTGGGGTTAGTTTTAGCAGTTGTTTTTGCGGTAGCAGCAGTTTTAGCAGGAATCAGTTTTAGAATTTATGCCGGACAGAGGATCAAAGATATTGAATCTAAAACTGGAATCCAAGATAGCGCAAGAATTACTAGAATCAGAGCAATAATTGAAGAGTTAAAACAAGAAGCTCTCAGGTTAGCTCAAGTCGCTCGAGAAAATGCGATGATAAAGGTTCTAATAGCACCTCAGGGTGACCCATATAGAAGACTTAGTGCTTCTGAAATAGAAAAATTAAGAGCTAACCAGAAACCAGATGTAGAGTTGAGATTGTGGGATGTAACTGTGAGCGGAACCGGAACCGTAAGAATAATTTATGGTTTTAGCGAGGATAGAGTTGATTTCATAGTCATTGCTACCGATGGCGTTGTTCGAAGACAAAGTTTACCACGCGATTATGTAGTTGATTCTATTGTAAGCGATAATGTAATTGTCGATTTATATCGTGGGAACCTCAATACTCAGCGAATCATAGAACATAGCATATATCAACGCTTAACATCAATTATTGGTAGCTACAACGCAGAATTAGAAGCTGCCCTTGAAGAGGCTGAAGCTAATTCAAAGCAAGCTAAAGAACTATTAGACAGTAACCAAAGACTATCAGCTCGTGCCATTCGTGCTAGAGCTCGTCAAGCTGCTAGCTTAGCCGGAGCAGCCATTGATAATGCTACAACCTTAATTGAAATCGCCATCTCATTGAATGTAGCTAGATTAAGAGCTCGAGCTAAAGTCTTAGAGAGAGAAGCTCAGGCTACTTTAAGACAAGCTGAAAATAAAATACAGAGACCACTTGATAATGGTCGAGTGAAAAATGAACCATTAATAGGTTTTAGTCCTAATGGTTTTCATGAAAGTAAACTATTTACAATAATAACGCTAGGTTTGCTTTTATTAGCCGTAGCAGCAACAGTGACCTATCCGATTTACGCGTTAATGTATTTATCAATACCGCTCGGTGGAACTATCATTCTTTATGCATTGCTCGCTTCTGCGGCAGTTTTCTTTTCTATTAATTTTATTAACCTTCTTAATAGGATTGAATATTATCTTTTAATCAGTCGAGCACCACAAGCTGAACAAAGTCTAATTAAGGCAAGGAACTATGTAGAATTTCAGGATGCAGTCTATGCAATAGCTAGAGAGGCTGGAATTAGCATTCCTCATATAGATAGTATAGGCCAAGCTGAGGTTATTATTGATAAAGTTACTGCGTCGCTTGAAGCTAGGGATTTAGATAAAGAAAGAGTTCAGGGAATAAGAACAGCTTTAGAGATGTTATTTTTAGGCGATGGTTTTGCTTTCGATCTTTTCGCTGCAGCCGTCTATATGATATCTTATCGAGACGAAAATAGTAGGTATCCAGCTTGGGTAAGCGGGTATCAAGAGAATGTTGGAAGAGTATACTATTCCAATCATCGTAAAACTCGTTCTCATTTGGGAAGTTTCTATCCTTGGTTGAGCATTCTACCTCATGAAGCCATGCATGCATTTTTAGCTAGAGCTAATTTAATTGATGGCGGAGCGATCGGTGAGGAGATCGCTACCAAAGCTGCTCGTATGAGCGAAAACGTAATAATTAGAGAGGTAGTTTCACCGTCAACCGCTTGGGAATCTTACCTGAGAAATCATTGGGGAGAAGTTCAAGATGGCTATTCTCATGATGGACAAGAGGTAGAGGTATTAAATATCAGTTCAATGGCCCTACGAGGAATTGCTTTAATTCGTTTTATTAGAAATTTACTTAGCTTGAGGCTATTTCAATTGAGAGAGCTAGCATCTTTAGCAAGAGTTATATTATTAGGTACACCGAATACAACTCTTGGTTTAGCATTTGCGCTTGATAATGGAAAGAAACCTACTCGAGTATGGAAAAGAATGCCTAGTTTGCAGACGGTTTATGAAACAAGAGGCAACAGAATTGACCGTTTTTTCCGAGCCATAATGTTAGCTGAGACTTTTGAACAAGAGGAAAAGGCTGTTAGACTAGCTAAGAAAACCCTTAACTCAGATGATTATCTCAAATTAATGAAAAGAATTATGGCTTCAGTTGAGGTTGTCGCTGATGATGATCAGACTGATAGTAGAGCAACTCCGCTCGACAATGGCCGTTCAAGAAGGGTAATACCTAGAACCTTATCAGTAATTGTTACCTTAGTTGTTTTAGGTTCAACTAAAACAGCCTTTGCTTCAGGAGCAGTCGCTGCCGGCTCAGCAACAGTGCCTTTTTGGGGTGTAGTTGCTATGATTGTTATGGGGCTAGCTTTTGCATATATGTTTGGTTTTGTAGTTTATAGTATGATTCGTAGTGCCAATATTGGCGGCCGAGATGAAATTAATGAGTTAAGGGATCGGGTTAGAGAGTTAGGTGGAAGCAAAGCTTTAAGAGAAGCCGGAACCCCTGAAGAACTTATTGGAAATCTAAACAGTAAAGGCCAGGTTAGTGAAAACGAAATAGAAGGAGAGCTTGATGTAGTAGAAGCTCAAATTAGGAACATTGAAGAAAGTAATAGTTCAAGTTGGTCCCAAGATCAGTTAGTTAGCTTAGAGGGCTATAGAGATGAATTAAGAAGAGAACTACTTGAAGCACAAGAACGATTAAGAGTTTTAGAAGAAGAAATTGCTGGAGATATTCGTGCTTTTGAAAGAGCTCATGAATTAAATGTACCTTATGCAGCAGATGGTGATTTAGAAGAAGCTCCTCAGCCAAAAACTGTAGTTGGTAGAACACTCAGATTAGCTGGTCAAATTGCTAAGGTAGCCGTGGTAGCTACATTTGGCATAATGGTTATTGCATCTCCGGCTACCAGTTTTGCAGGATCTACCTTTGGTCAGTCGGCAGATGGTTTGGCTATGGACCATAATTCAGATATGGATGATCAGGATATAGACATGGATCATTCAATGGGAGCTGTTTTACCGAACACAGAAACATTAACAACTGATGAAGTAGTTTTTGATCCTTCTTCAGTTATTGATTCTTTGTCAGATCAAGCTGGGGTTGATATAGCCGACACAGCACATTTTAATAGAGAGCTTAGTGGAGCTAAAGATAAGGTTGTTGTGTTAGATTTTTGGGCTACTTGGTGTGGACCTTGTAGAGACGTGGCTCCACTTTTAGAAGAAATTGCTGAGTCTGATGATAATATTAGGTTATTGAAAATTGACATTGATGACAACCCTGAAATTTTTAATAAATTTAAGGTAGTGGATAAGGTAACTGGCAAAGAATTAGTTCCTCAGATACACGTTTTGGTCCATAATCCTAAAAATGGAAATTGGGAACGAAGAGAAGCTTTGGTAGGTAAAAAGAGTAAAAATCAGATAGAGGCTAGCCTCAGGCCATACTTAGCTGGTTTGGCTAAAGCTGAAACAGAAAGCGATAAGCCGGCCAAGGAAGCTTCTGAGGGCGAAGCAAGTAGTGGTCATTTTTCAGTTCCTTCAGGGGAAGCGGATTCTAAAGATTTGGCCGAAAGAAGGATTGATGAGATAGAGAAAAAACTTGTAGCTGAAAAAGAATTAACTGAAAAGAAAAATAAGGCTGATCAAGCTTTTAGCAGCGGTGATTACAGAGAGGCTGCTGAGCTTTATGAGGAAGTTTTAAATTCGGATTTAGCTAAGGGAGCTTTAGAAGCAATCGCAAAAACAAAGTTGGCTGTTGCTAAGCAGAAAATTGAAGTAGGCGATTCCGATCAGAATATTAAAACCACTGCTGTTGGAGATGATAAGGTAGCTCCTGAAAATGAGAGCTTACAGCAAGTTATAGACCAAGGTTTAAAACAAACATCCTCAGCGACTATTAACGAAGCGTTAGTTAAGTTAAGAACATATAAGATTGAAGAAGGTAGCTTGTCTGATGAATCTTATAGAGCACTTAAGGCTGAACAAGAAAAAGCTATAAGTTTGTTAGTTCAGAGAGTAAAAGCTGTTACTTTTGCTGAGCTCAAAATGCAAAGAGCAATTGAAGCTTCAAATTACAATAAAGCCATGAATGAAATCGGTAATGTTTATGTAGAAACATCTACTGATGGTTTAACTAGAGCAATTACCGATGCTATTAATATTCAAGCTCAACACTTAGAGAGTGTATTGACGGCTATCCACGTTGCAGACAGGACAGACAAGATTGATTTTGCCTTGAAAGTACTTAAAGAAAGTAAAGGTAAGAATTTACTCCCAGAGGAATTAGAAACAAAACTTCAACAAAAAGTAGATAGAGCTATTGGCGAGCTCACAGCAAGAAAAGCCACAGTTGGTCAAGAGACTGATTCAATAAGAGCGCCACCAACTGATAAACCAGCTACTGAAGAAGCAGAAGCGTCCACAGATTATTCAAAGGTCGGTATTGAGCAATTGACAGAATTGGTAGATGCTAAGATTAAATCTCAACTTTCTCCGGAAGAGAAAAAAGTTTATGAGGCAAACAAAAACAAGTTAGATTATTTAAAGAAAAATCATCCGGATCTTTTTAAGAAACTTGTTGTTATTGCCGAAGACGATATAAAGGCTTGGTTCGAAGCTAACCAAAAACCAATTGTTCAAGCTCAACAAACAGAAATACATAGAGCCGAAAATGTTCTTAAGCAATTCTTAACAAGATTTGGCATAGAGTTTAATCAGCCGCGCTATGTAATGGTTTCGGAAAAATTACTTGATGGTCGCTTGGGCGCAGTTTATATTTTATCTCCGGATACAGTTATTCTATCTGATAAATTTGAAGTTAAGCAGAAGGTTAGACCGCAAGGAAGGTCTCAGGGACGAAGCCTAGTCGCCCTTGAACCAGCTGGTTCAAATATCGAAGCTGCTAATCCTAATGAAAATTCTTTAGCTATCGTAGTTATTCATGAGAATCTTCATTTAGTTAAAAATTCTGGTTTAGGCAGCGATCAGATTAACGAAGGATTTATCCAACATACAACTGATATATTAGCAAAGCAAAATAATTTTAAAGTATCTCACGATCTATATGAACCGCAAAAGGCAGTTATTTATGCCTTAGAGGCAGAAATAAGTAAAGTTGCCGGAGTAAGCTTAGCTCAAGCTTACGATATGGTAGCCAAAGGATACTTATTAGGAGATACCAGTTTTATTTCAGCAAATATTGGAGAAGGCTCCTGGGAAGAAATTGTTAGTATTTCTAATGAATATAGAGATAAAATGGCTTTTGATAATAATCCGTTGCTTTGGGATAAATATGTACCTAGAGTAGCTAAAAAATTAGGGGTTAATGACGAAAGCTTAAAAGATCAGCCTAGAGGTTTGAGAGAGAGAGCTAAGCAGTCAGTGGTTGAGTTAGCCGTTGTTGTTGGAAAAGTTCAAGAGTCTGACAGCGTAGAGCCCGAAGTATCAGACCAAGAGTTACCTAAAGAAGAGGTCAAGAAGGCTGATGGTGATCAATCTGTAGATGCTCAGGTTTATTCTTCAGCTCGAGGATTGAATTTAAAGGATAAACAAGAGGGCGAGCAGTTGCAGCAAGCATTCGCAAAAGCAGTTGTTGGCAATAATGTACCTGAAGAAGCGTTTGTTGTTACTGGCGATACAGATAAGAATTTTTCTGTTAAAGGCAAATTAAGTAATGAAGATGTTGTTAGTTATAGCACTAAGAAGATATCTGAGCGCCAAGAGCAGGGATCTCTTACTGCTGGCAGTTTAATAAAGGTAAGAGAGGTTGGTGGAGATAAGAGTTTTCTCTGGCAGACACATTTGGGTGATGTTTATGAATTTAAGGCTGACGGGACAGTAAGTAAACTTATTGATGCACGTGATCAAACGGCCTCTAAAATTAAGGTAAATCCAGCTGAAGAAGGATTGCTCGATACAATAGGCAGGCATGCTTATGAACAGATGCAGAGAGGAATTACGAAGGGATCTATTTTTAACTCTCAAGAGGAACAAATAGGTTTTTGGCAGAGAAAGGATAATAAAACTATAGCGGTTATTTATGCAGCTGCTGGCGAAAGAAAAGGTTTCGATGTAAGTTTTACTGAAGAAGTTCGTTCGGTTGAAGAGCAAAAAGCCAAGAAACTTGCTGATGACCAAGCTGCTGAAAAAGCTGCTGAAGTTAAGAAAGCCGCTGACGCTGAAAAACTTGCTGCTGAAAAAGCTGCTGAAGCCAAGAAAGTAGCTGATGCTGAAAAACTTGCTGCTGAAAAAGCTGCTGAAGCCAAGAAAGTAGCTGATGCTGAAAAAGCTGCTGAAGCCAAGAAAGTAGCTGATGCTGAAAAAGCTGCTGAAGCCAAGAAAGTAGCTGATGCTGAAAAACTTGCTGCTGAAAAAGCTGCTGAAGCCAAGAAAGTAGCTGATGCTGAAAAAGCTGCTGAAGCCAAGAAAGTCGCTGATGCTGAAAAAGCTGCCGAAGCCAAGAAAGTAGCTGATGCTGAAAAACTTGCTGCTGAAAAAGCTGCTGAAGCCAAGAAAGTAGCTGATGCTGAGAAAGCTGCTGAAGCTAAGAAAGTAGCTGATGCTGAAAAACTTGCTGCTGAAAAAGCTGCTGAAGCCAAGAAAGTAGCTGATGCTGAAAAAGCTGCTGCTGACAAAAAGATTGCTGATGAAGCTGCTGCTAAGAAATTAGCTGATGAGGCTGCCGCTAAACCAAAAACCCAAAATGATGGAGCTAGGGGTATTCGCGCTCCGCCAGCTGCGGAACCAAAGGTTGAAGATCAGCCACTAGCTAAAGCAGAAGAAGCAGTTAGCCAAGCAATGGAGAAATTGGTTGATGCTGCTAATGCTTCAAATGATGCTGCTAATGCTTATTCCGAAGCTACCAGCAAAGAAGCTGAAGATAAACTTAATAAACTAGCTGGAGAGTTTGCTCAGTTAGTTTTAGCTAGGGATAATCAAGATGATCAGGTTGTTGACAACGATGGTCAGGTAAAGGCTAAGGAAGCCGAAGTAAGCCAGAAACAGAAATCAATAGCCGAGCAAGAGGAAAGATTAGAAAAAGCTCTTACTCCTCCAGAAATAAGTGAAGATTGGGAACAGGCTGCCAAGGAGAGGTTTGGTAAATATAGCCATAATTCTAGGGGTAAATATAATAAAAATAGATTTCATAGCCAGACTCGCACAGTTCCATCAGTAGCTTATGATCAACCAGAAGAAGATTTTCGTAAAGGAATTCATGAGGTTGTCGGTGAAGGCAAAGAAGCCGCTGCTTATGTTGATACTTCAGTAGTTCATCGTGGTAGTGAAGCGCGTGGTGCTGGTACAGTAGTTTTGATCTTTGCTGTAGATAAAAATGATTTTAATAAAAGAGTTTTAATATATGTTGATGCCAGCCGTAGACGCGGTATCGATTATAATGATCAATATTTTGACTTAGAGGGTAATCAAGTTGAGCCTTTTGGAACAAGTGATAGCTTAATCATTAGGGTTGGCCAAGTTAGTTCCGACAAAGATGGAGAAATAAGCTTAGATTGGGGTGAACCTTACACTAGTTCTCGTGGCGAAATTAATGATATTTTTGGAAAATATAAACCTGAAGGTGAATTCGTGGCTGGATCAGAAGCTCAAGCTAGCGAGCGATCAGCCAAAGATTTACAGGAAGAGTTAGAAAAAGCCGAAGGCGAATTAGAAGCCCTCAAGAAAGCTAAGGAGGAGTTAACTGGAAAGACAGCTGAAACTGATGAAGAATTAAAAACTAAACAAGCTGAGATTGAAAGATTAAAAGAAAACTTAAAACAAAGACAAGCCAAAGCTGCTGAACTAAAAAGCGAAACCGCTAAAGCAGTAGATTTGTCTATAGAGGCGCAAGATATAGTTAAAAAAGTTATAGAGGCCAAAGATGCTCCGTTAGAGGATAGGATTAAAGATCTTGATCAAGCTATTGACTTGGTTGATCAGGTAGCTGAAGTTGCTAGAAGTCTTTCAACCGAAGCGGATAATGAAGTAAAAATAGCCGAAGGCTTGGTTGATTCAGCTAAGAAAATTGAAGCCTATGCTATTAGTTTAAGAGAAGATGCTGAGAGGAAACTGGCTGAGGTAAAAGCCGCTGAAGAGGAAGCCCAAAGACAAGCCGAAGAAGCTAAAAAGGCTCAAGAAAAAGCTGAAGCAGAATTAAAGGTCAAAGAAGCTAAAGCCAAACAAGCTTTAGCTGAAGAAGATAAGGCTAAGGAAGAATTAACCGAAGCTCAAGGTAAAACTGAGAAAGTTACCACTACCCAGACCGTAAGGGTAAATATTAATAAGCCGCGTTGTTGTTTAGTAAGATTTTTTATTGATCGTCCAAGATTTGTTCGTGGTTGGGTGCAAGATGGACATTCACGTCGTTGCGGCAGACAAACTTACCGTCAAGGTTTCTACCCTGCAGAAATTTACGTAGAAACACTAGTAGCCGTAGATACAACTGATTTAGAGAAAGCCGCAGCTGATAAAGCTGAAGCAAGAAAGACAAGTGATGTGGAAGTTGAGACTGCTAAAGGAGAGGTTGAAGTTGCTTCAACGGCTACCCAAGAAGCTGAAGCTAATTATAATCAAGCAAAAGCGCAAAGGGAACAAGCTGAAAAATATTTAGAAAGAGCTAAAGAACTTGAACAGGCAGCTACCCAATGGCGCAAACAAGTAGAAAAAATAGCTCAAAGAGCTCAAGAGTTAGTTGACCGGGCTCAAGAATTGGAACAAAGAGCAAAAGAAGCAAAAGAGGCCATTGAGGCGTACAAAAAGGCTCTTTCTGAAGAAGAAGGGAGCGGTCAGCCTAAAGGGCCTGAAGTAGGATCCTTTTATGAGAATCATCCATTTTGGTTTTTCTTCTTACTTTTAACCCCCGGATATCTTTTCGGAATATGGGCTGCTATACGTCGTCGAAAGGGACTTTCAATCATTCCTGGACGAGGAAAAAAAGTTGTTATAGCTCTTATTGCTGTTGGATTAAGCTTAGCTTTGGCTGATAAGGCTTCTGCTGCAGACGTCAGCTTAGCAACTATGGCTGTAGAGAGCTACATGACTTTACAGAATACTACTGGTGGAGTTACTGGTTTTGGAACTGGTTATGCATTAGGAGAAGCTACAGTAGCTTTATTCTATTGGTTGTTTGGTAATAAAGATAAGACTGAACAATCCCAACCAATCCAACCTCAAGCAGATCAAGCCCCTTCTAGTCGCAAGAAAGGAAAGAAAAAAGTTGGGCCAGAAGTAACTGAAGAGTCTGATTCTGTTGTACATGAAGATGGTGATAGTGAGGACGGTGAAATGGGTTCTGGAATTGCCACTTCAAAAGGCCGGAAAGATAGTTCGCAGTCAGCACTTTCAGATATAAAAGTAAAAGCTGAATTAAGTCCTTTAGGCAGACAGGTACGTATTATTATTGCTAGTAAGCAGGGTACCAAGAAAGCTCTATTGGATGAGATTTTTGATTTAGCAAATCTTCCGATATTTATTGCTACTGAGGAAGGAAGTTTCTATATTTACTATAACCCACGAACCAATCAGTTGATTATTACCGCTGAACGAAGCATTAGTAATAATCCGGCTAGTGTCGGTATGGTACCGGTGAGTTCATACGGCCAAGCAGCGGAATTAGAGACTCTTTGGGAAAGTGAAGATGGGACTGAAATGGCAGCCCTTGAGGGCGAAGTTGATGACTTCGATGATGTTACTATAAACAATATTCGTGGCATAAACAGTTATCTTACTCATCGTAACAGTATTGTTATTATTACCAGTGCTTCTGATCCAGAAGCTTACGTGCAGGATGGCGAGGATACAGTCAATGCTGTTATAATCCAGTCAAGTAGGCGAATTGTTCATAACTCAGTTTCCTTGATGAATGCTCTTGGTCAGATAGAAGAGGTTAATGCGTTCTTAATTTTAGGGACATCTTCTGATTGGATTACTACAGATGAAGATGGTAGAACTTTTATCCATCGCGCAGTGAAGTTAGTAGGTCGCGATGGTAATCGTATTCGTATGGTCGTTTTGGATTTTGATCAACCACTTGAAGTTCATTATGGAGTAATTCGTTTGGGACGACCGACTAACACTAAAAATATTCAGCATACCATAATACCTTTATCGCGTAAGCTTGGTTATGAATGGATTGCAAAACATAAAATTGCCGCCAATTTAGTTTTAGTTGATGCACACGTCGCTGTTCCGGATAGCTTTTCGTTTGTCCAAGATGGTCATGAAGATACGCCATGGATTAAGAGCGCACGTAAGCCTTGGACTATTCGAGGTCCACCCGGTTCGGGTATCCAATGGTATGAAGTAGCTCCGGGGACCTATGTTATGTTTGTTCAGGGCGCAGGTCGACAAGCCCGTATCAGAGCTGCGGTTGAGAATTTCGTTGCTACTCATCGGGCCGAAGACGGAACAGCTAAACCAGTTGTTGTCAAAATCGCCGATGGCTCACAGGGTGTAGGTATAGCAATGTTCGGTGTCGAAGAATACGATAACGAGTTAGATTTTATCGATGATGCCGTTCAAACTATCCAGGGTTTTCTTAGTGAAGGTCACAGTGTTATGCTTCAAGAACGTGAAATACCGGTTAATGTTGCGGTTAGTGGCCAGGATTCAAATTATCGTGTCTTTATATCTCGCAAAAACGGAAAGCCAGTTGTAACCAAAATTGTGGTCCGTACTGGTCCTTTTTCGAATGATCCAGTTAACATTAGTCAGGGTGCCGAAACTATAAGTTTTGAAACAGAAAGCTACGCGATGCTTGGTTTGACTAGCGATGAGCATGCTCGTAAGCGTGAAGCTATTGAGTCAGCAGCTTTAGCAATGTTTAAGGCTTTAGATGCACAGGCTGATAATGATGCTCTTTATGAAGAAACAGAACGTAGCCAACAAGATTTTGCAAGTGCCGATATAATTGTTGTTGAAATTGAAGATGCTAACGGCGTTAAGCAGTTCCATCCTAAGATTATTGAAGGCAATGGTACCAATTCAGGTGGTTTTTGGCATCTTGATGAATACTATAACAGTAGTTATAGCAGTAAGGGTCGTCAAACAACCGAAAGGGGTTTAGCTATCAAAGAATATGCTGAAACCATAGCCGCTCGTGCCCGCGCCTATCGTCAACGCCTTGAAGGGAAAGAAGGGGCAGCATACCTTGAACATCTTATGACTACCGCTGTGCAAGATGGCAATGGTTTGGCTGTTTCTGAAGATATTGCAGTTGATGAAGCCGAATATGATGCAGCGGTTGTTCTTATCGGAGGCTATGTTGATTCTCAGGCCTTGGCTATTTTACAAGCAGCGACTGAGAGTGATCCTGCAGTTGCTTTTGTTTGGGTTCGTTGGTCTGGTGAGCTTCGTCGTCGGAAAGGTGTATTATATGTTCAGGATGGCGTTCGCTATCGCGAGGGCAAATTAGAAGCAGTACACTATGCAGCACCTATTGCTGTAGGTATGGTGCATGCTGCTGGCACTGTCAGCAATAAACAATTACGTAGATTAGGCATAACACCACGTACTTGGAATACACGTGTTGAATTTTATATGCATCATAAGGCAGCTACTGCTTATATTTTACGTCAAGCTGGCGTATCAATGCCGAAAACACTTGCTTTCTTGCCGGGTAGTAACAGAGGGCCAGCTCTATTACGCGACGACCCCGATACAGTTATTGTATCTAAGAATGATTTACGTAGAAGAAAAGCTGCTGTTCGAGTAAGGATACGTCAACGCGTAAGTGAACTTTCAGAATTCACCACTGGCGCTATTGTTAAGCCGGCTAACCGTTCACGTAGTGAAGGCGTTGAAGCAATCCCTTATACTGGAACCGAAGCAACCATCGATGCTATTACTGATATGATTATGGCTCGTTTGCTTAAAGGCGAAAGTCTTATTCTCCAGGAAACACAATTAGCAAGATCAATCGATGGTTTATATGGTATCGGAAAAACTAGACACTTGGTACGAGCCTTCGGTATGATTGATCCGGTAACTGGGAAACCAGTTGTTTTTGCCATCAGATTTGATCCAGGACATATGCCGATCGGCGGAGCCGATAGTATTGTAGTTAACGCTACCCGTCATACCTTGACTGCTGATAAGTACCACGGTTATACACTTGAAGAAGTTGCTGCTATGTGGGGTATGGATCCGGAAAGCTTACGCAGCAGCATTGAGCAGTTATTCATTGATGCAGTTACTGCAGTTGCCTCAACGGTTAATCCACGTGGTGTCAGTCAGGCTTGGATTACGACCGATATGATTATCGATGAAACAACCGGAAAGCCGGTTCTCGTCGAGATGAATGGTCGTCGTTCAGCTCAAATCTTTGGTACTGAGAAGCACAGATCAGAACTTGCTCGTTCAGGAAAGGCTCCGGCACGTAGTTATACTGCTACTTTTACTGATGCTTTAGCTGCGAAGGCCAAGAAACACCTTAAGGTAAGTATAGAAGAGACTTCGACAGCAGCAGTTCCTTTAGACAACGGAAGTAGTCATAGAGGATTGTCTATACCGGTATTTTTAGCTGGAATTTTAACTTTGGGTTTAACAAATATTGCTTCGGCTGCCGAAAAAGGGCAAGCAACTAATTCAGATAATCCGCTATTTGCTTTATTTTTAATAGTTGCTATACCTTTAGCTGTAGCAGCTGTTGTATTCTTATTTGCTATAGATTGGGATTATTATTTTGGTAAATTAACCAGGCAATCGCCTCCCAGCGAGAGTGAAACCTCCCCGATAGGGGATGATAGATTAGAAGTTGATGGGGCTAGTTCATCCGTGGCTGCTAGCCCTACTTCTTCTAGCCATAGGGATGAGCCTCATCGACCTCTTGACAACAACTCTGGAGAAAAACGAAGCAGATTTTCTTTAAGATCTCTTTTCGGTGGAACAGCAGATAGCTCTTCAGCTTCTAGCTCTGCTAGTAGAACATCTCGAGAAACTCGTGCACCACCAGTTTTAAGAATTGTAATAGCTTGGGCTAGCGCAGGTAACATAGCCGCATTAAAGGCTTTAGTCGAGCGTATTAGGCAGGATTTAATTGATGGATTACCTTTTGATGTTGTAATTGAAGAAACAGTAGTCTTAACTAAATTAGATAAATATAACCAAAGTCATTTAGGCGCAACCAGAGATTCTAGCGTTGGTCAGTATATCCTTCCTTGGCCAAATTTAAAAACTAAAGCTAACGTACCTACCTTAGTTATTACTGATGCTGATTTGGGCGGAACATCTGAAGATGATTCTGGAAAACGATCAACAAATAATAGCCTTATGGGCAGGACCTATGCTTGGCAGAATATAGCACTGGCCACTACTTGGAAATTCCGCAGTTCAAACCAAGGTCTATCAGATAGAAATAATCGCAATAACATATTACATGAACTCGGCCATCTTTTTGGAATAAATCATGAGTGTGGCTGTAAAACCTGTATTATGCATCAAGCTGACTCAACCGAAGAAGTGGCCCGGACGAAACAATTTTGTAAGTCTTGTAATAACGAATTAACTAAAATAAATGGTGTTAAATCTAAAAAAACACCACTTGATAACGGTAAACAAACTAGACAATCGTCTCCCAGCGATAGATTAGAAGTTGATGGGGCTAGCTCATCCGTGGCTGCTAGCCCTACTTCTTCTAAACCTTTGGATAATGGAATATTCGGAGTAATGTTTAGACAAAGAGCCACAAGGATTGATGCTGATGGCCATGGTAATTGTTCTGCTGTGACTATTTGGGCTAAGAGAGTTGAGGCTTGGGATGGTTATTTTTCAGAGGGAGAGTCTTTTTATATAGCAGGTATTGAAGATAGTAGCGATTCATTAGGAGAAAGTACAGATCCTAGGTATGTACGAACTGTAGAAAGATCGGAATCTTCAGATAGGTCTCAAAGAATAGTTAAAGTAGAAGTCGCTGAGGGTGAATTCACGATTATTGAATTAGAAGACGGATCGGTTATTGCTCATGCCCATATATTTCCAAGACAGGGAACGGCCGATACTGCTTATTGGCAGCTTATTAGAGTGTTGGATTATTTTACCGACTCCAGAAATGGTTTTGATCAAGATAGCTTAAGAATTGCTTTTGGTTGGGAAGAACGTTTAGATGGATTTGGTTACGATGCAATTACTTTTAATAGAAGGTTGTTTAGAACTTCGGATTATATGGGGGATGGTCGAGGGCCAGTTTATAGTTCAGCTATGACTTGGGATCAACAAGTCGCCGCAGCTGGTCTAGTCGGAGTATTACCTAGTGGTACCGAGCGCATTAATGAGTTAGAGCAGTTGGCCAGAGACAAAGGCTTTGAAGTTATTTCTTCAAATACCCGTCAATATACGCCAGATCCGGCAGGTTCCGGACAGGGGATGACCGCAACAGATATTAGCGTAACATCTAGTGATTATTGGTTGTCGCATAGGCAGGCAGAATTTAGATTTCATTTACGCTTATCAGAAGATAAAAGACCGTTAGATAATGGTAAAGAGAGTGATTTACAGATTCCTCTTGATAATGGCCCAAAAGGACAGTCTGAATTAGCGGCTAATACCTTAGGCTCTCTAATTGCCGGATTAGTCGCTGCACTTCCAGTTGTTGGGTTGGTGGCGGGCGCCTTAGCTTTAGTAGTTGTACTTCCGCCGGCAATAACAACAACGACCGCAGTAGTAGTAATCGCAGTAATTGCGGCAGCAGGAATCCTATCGCTTCCTTTTGCCTATATCTCAGTAATGTTTTTGTCACAAGGCTTAAGAATTGCCATAGCTAATGTTGTTCATGGCGGCATAAGAGGCCCTACTGCTTTAACTGAACCTATTGCTACTCCGGGCAGTAATGTTTCAAGAAAAATTCCTGAATCAATTATGCCTTTAGCTCTAAGACATTCCATTAACCAGGTTCATGAACAAGCCCATCGTGATGGAAAAGATGAGCTTGGTGCTTATTCTGCTCAAGCAAAAGATTTCTTGGCTAAAGGAATAAAAGTTTTAATTCATCTTGGATTACTAATCGGTGCTACTAAATTAGTTTGGATAACTGGTTTCGGTAGTTTATTTAATGTATTTGTTCCAGCTCTCGTGGTCTTGGTTGCTGTTTTTTACCTATGGAAAGATTTAAATTCCTTAAGGGATAGTCAGCCAATTAAACTTTTCTATGAATCTCGGGTTTTACTGACTCAAGCTGAAAGTTTAGCCATTGGCACATTTGTTTCAGCCCGTGGTGTTCAAAGCCAAAGGGTTGGGTTTGCCGATAGAAGCTTAATTGATTCAGTCTCTCGAGTAGTTACTAATCCAGTTTTAGTAGTAGCTTTTGTTTTATTAGGAATTTCGGTACCGTTAACTGGCGGAGCAAGTTTCTTCAGTCTAGCTGTATTGCAAGGTGCTCTTTTTGGAGTCTTTGCTCCTTATTTGTTTAATGTGTTATGGAATTTTTTCTGGGATCATGCTCAGAAGGATGATTACCTGCAAAAAATAGCCGAAGGTTATAAAGCTAGAACACTTTCAACTAATAATTTGAACGAACTAGATAGGTTAGTTAAGCTTTTTGAGGATGGTTTAGCTAAGGCAAATAATTTTGAAAGAGTTTGGTTTAGGCTAAAGAGCTTTTGGATAATAGGATCAGTAAGACTTCCAGCCTTAACCGGACCAGCTAAATTTTTGATAGGTAGGTTACAGTTAGTTTTCTGGGGTTCAGTAATAGCTCTAGGAGTTCTTCCTTTTGTTGATCAATGGTTATTAAATATTTTTGGAGTTGGGGCTGAATTTTCTTTGCTCAACCTAATTGGTTATGATGGCGTTAAAGATGGCGCTGCCAGCTTGAGTCTTTCACATACAATCGGTGGCTTAATAAGAACTGGCATAATTGTAATGTTGCTTAAGATTTTTAGCCGTAGATTTTCTCAGCTTAGGAATAATATTCAAAATAACCGACTAGCCAATGGTAAGGATATCAAATTAGGTTCTTTGAGCGCTGGGTACTTAATTAAGAATTTTGATAGAGTAGATAAAGATTCAATAAAGCTAGCGCTTGAGCGGGGTTTAATTAATCCTTCAGGAATTCCGGCAGCTAAGGCGCTATTACGCGAAATGCTTGGAACTGAAGGCATAAACGTTGTTAATCCTTCAGTTTCCGGGAAGTTATTCCATCAGTTCTTTTATTACCTTATTCCCGATGCAATAACTTTTCTAGTCGTTATTTCTTCGCCGATATCCGGTTTATTGTATTTTTTACATAGAAGAGTACTTAAGAATTTAAACAATGATTTCAGTGTAGCGCATCCTTATTATTCTTTATGGCTTATGCAGGGCCGCGAGTATTGGGTAAGTTTTGGGCATATGTGGATAATATCAGCTGAGATTGAAGCAGTTGTCGATAGCGGCGATTATCTTGCCGGACATCAAGTTTTAAAGCATGTTGGTGGTCAAGAAATAGGTCAGATTGCTCATCTCTTAGAAGGTAAAAATGGAGCAATTTCTTGGGGTGGCCATATTTTAGGATTAGTAGAATCTTCTTTAGGCATAAGCTTGGCTCAGGTTGCCCATAATGCTTTAGGTGGTGAAACTGATGTTGTAGCTTGGCAACAAAGCAACCAACTCAAGATTCAAATTGACACAATAGAGTCGTCTAAAGATTTTAAAAGAATACATTCTAGAGCGAATGCAGAAGTTTTGAAGAATGCTGATGCCCTAGAGCAAATGTTTTCCTTTGAGGCAGAACGGAATGAATTAGAAGAATCGGTAAGAGTCCATGCTCGCAGTCTCCTTTATCAAGCTGCTGCTAGTAAAGAAGCGCACGATAATGTGTATGATCAAGATGGAAAGCTAAAACTTGATTTAGCAGTAGAGATTGTTGCAGCTAGGGTCACCGGTAGTATTTTAGGTAGAGTATTTTCAATGGGTCAATTTGGTGGCAGCAGTTCCTTGGGTAGCGAAATAGAAGTTGTGGTTGATGGGGACGCTGATGTGGTTGGATCAGAACCAAAAGTAGTAGCTGCTCCGTTAGACAATGGAAAGCCAAGCGAAAGACCGGTTGTTGATTCAGAAAAGGTAGATTCGGTTTCACCAAACCAGGCAGAGGGTTCTACGGTTGAAGATAGTTCAGAGGCTAAGGCTTCAGATACAAGAGAGGTCAAACAGTCCAGAGCGCCACCTGAGGAATCAAAGGAAGGTCTATTAACTCGTTTAAATAGAGGAATTTTCCGCAAAGTAGCTCCGGTCTTATTAAGTTTGCATATTGCTTTTTCACCGATAACTGAGTACTCTTTAGCTAGCTATTTAGAAAATCAAAATCAAGCAGTTGCAGTTCAAGTCCAGGAAGTTGACTCATTAGGGACGGTAGTTGATTATAGCCGTAGTCGAGACGGAAGCGCACTGAATGAAGCAAGGATTAAAGCTGAAGTTGAATCAACTCCGAGTGAAGCAGTTGATTTTGAACGGATTAACCGCGGCGGTGAACTGGATAAAGCTCGAGGATTTTACCAGACCCAAGGTCTAAAGGCTGCTTCGGATAGTTTTGCCGAGTATTTCAGACAACCTGGTAAGATTAGAGTAGGTGATTATGATCGATTTACCGGATCAGTCTATAATGGCAAATTATATCTATCTGAAGATACCTTAGATGATTCTTCAGAGTTAACTCTTACCCTAGTCCATGAAATTGGAGCTTTCGCTAAAAGAACTCATGCTCAAAATAAAGCTATGGAGTATAAGTTCTTGGTAGCTGAAGGAAAAGTTCCTGAAATTGCTTTAGAGATGGATCCGGTATCTCGAGAAGTTGTTAAACTTAAACCAGGAAATACCATAGCGATTATCGAAAAGCCTAATGGCGATTGGGTTGCTGTAGGTAAAGATGGAAAAGAAACTGTTATATTTGGAGCATCTATCCAGGTCGCCGAAGGGGCTAACCCACCTTCAGCCTATGGTGAAAATAAGCCAGAGTTACCTTATCGTAACTTACACGATACTGACAGAGTAAAAACTGAAGATGGGAAAAATCTGACTAGTGTTTTAGATCAAATCGGATTAAACTTTCAGCACTTCTACCTGATGACTAACCCTACTGCTGAGCAGTTAAAGATACTAGAAGGGATAGTAACAAAGGCAAGAGCAAGGGGTGTTGAAACTATGGTTACCTATTGGGCTGGTCAGCATACTAAGAACATTTCTTTAGAAGCTGAAATTAAGCAGGCTTTAAATATTCCGGCCGAGAGAGATTTGACTGAGTTTAACTTAAGGCCGGTTGAGGATTGGAATAAGCTTACTCAAGTTAAGCAAAATCAATTAAAGGCCCAATTGGGTATCGCTGCTACTGAAACTGTAAATGAAATACAGATTCAAAATCTTTTAATGCTTGAAAGCTGGAGTCAAATACCAGCGGCTCGGCAAAAAGAGCTTAGAGCCCAGATTGGTATCAGCGAAGCGGCCAAGTTAAGTATAGACCAGATAGATACGCTTTTATTTATCAATCTTTGGCAAAGTTTGCCGGTAGCTAAGCAAGCAGAGTTTAGAGGACGCTTAGGCTTTGAGGCTACCGAGAAACTCACCGATATCATGCAGATTGAATCAGGTCTATTTACTCTTTATAATCCTACCGCTGAAAATAAAAAGTATATTGTCGATCAGGCAAAGATGGTTGCCGAATGGGCCAATCAAGTTGGCGTTTTTGTAAAGATTGCTAATGAAATTAACTACTATGATAAGAATGGTCCGGTTCTTGATCTTGCAAAGATAAATCCAAACCAAATGGTCAATTTGTTTCCTCATCAGTTATATAAATTTTTAAACGAGGAAATAGCAGTATTGTTTAATAAGGATAAAGTTTTCTTAAGCTTAGGAAGGTTAGATGTTCCTGGTTTTGAAGATGAGCCATTCTTAAAAGATAATCTTTCAAATTTCAAAGGGTTGGCCTTAAACCTTTATCCTAACTGGGATCCTCAATTTGGCGGCTCACGTGAAACCGATCAATTATTTAGTTCGATAAACTATAGCCGTGGAATCATTGGTAGCATGCAAGCAGCAGCAAGTTTAAGAGTTCCAGTAATAATTTCAGAGTGGGGCGAGTCTTCATATTTAGCCGGCATTGCTAAAGCTATAGGAATTGGTGAAGTTGGTCAGGCTCTTTTTGCCCGAACTTTTTATCAGGGAATTCTACCATTTGTTGCCGGAAATAGTGATCCTAAATATGCTGATCGAACTCAATTTCCGAAAGTTATAGTTGGTGCGATCGTCTATAGTGGTGCTTACGAACAAGGTTGGCAGGCCACCTTAGATCCAGCTGAGCCAGGGTTGTCATTTACCGAAGTTGTTGACGCTTCAGATCCTTTAACTGTAAGAGTAAAACCGTTTGCTTTTGAACTTGCAAAGATAAATGATCTTTTGCAACGCATGGTCCAAGGGTTGGCAGTTGAGCAGGTAGTGGTTCCTGAATTTACCGCTAAGCCAAAGGCTAAGGTTGACCGAAGCCACGAAATACCGGAAGCCGAAATAACCAGGCCACTTGATGCTGCGGCTGTCGTTGAAATTTCTCGTGAGTCTCAAGCAATCCAATATTCTAAAGACAATCCTAAAGAGCCAACAGTTGTTTTATTGACTAAAGGGGTTGCTCGTCTTGATCCAAAGGTCATAGCAAGTAGTCTTTCTGGCATTGGAAGAGTATTCTTTGGGGATGATCCGCAACTTATTAGAGATTTCGGTGCTGATAATCTTAAAGAAGGTTTGTTTGAGGCGAGAGTATTACTTGACGGAAAAGTTATTGCAAGGCTTATTACTGAATCGGGTTGGAAAATTAGCGATCAGAGCAGAGTAGTTAAAAATGGCAAGCTAGTAAATGAAAAGACTGAAAGAGATGGAAGCTTTGTAATGCTTGAACAGGTTAAAACAGCTGAAGGTTTTGTAACTAATGGGTACTATATTTTTGATGCTGACAAATCTGAATATCTGCATTTAGAGAATTTAAATATACGTAATATTGATGAATGGCTAGCCATAAGAGGAAATTTCCCTCAGTATAACTTAGCTAGATCCGTTGGGGGAACTACTGATGTAGAGTTTGTTCGTGTTGAGATTGATTCTGCCAATAAAAATATAATTATTGATTACACGAGAATTAATAGCGGTAAACAGGTTCCTCTAACTTGGTCAACGGTAATTAGTCGTTTAACTGCCACTGCAGAAAGCACTGAAGCCGTCACCGCTACAGATATGAAACCGGCTGAGGATATGCTGGATAAGTTGTTACAATTAATACATGATGGCAAGTTTCATCGAATATCAAAACAACGGGGTAGTCGCGCAGCCCATAATCGTGAGTTACGAGCCAATTGGCTTGATTGGGATTTAAGAAGACATACTGGCATGAATTACTGGGAAGTTGGCTTACCTAATCCAATCCAGGGTTTTGCAATTATTACTAGAGCCGGATCACGCGGACAAGTAATATTCCTTTCCGATACTGCGACTGACGCTAATCTTCAAGCAAAAATACTTGGTAATTATGATTTAAGATTTACCCCTAGCGGAAGAGTTCAATTTAACTTGGAAGGTAAGTTAGTTGAGTTGCCTTCAGTATCGGATTTGAGATGGGCCTTACGGAATATTAATTTTTCAGGAGCAAGAATAGTTGGTGAAAGCCCTGAAAAAGGAATGGATATTTTAAGTGCCGAGATTCCTTGGTACGGTGATAATTTAACATTTTTGGGCGAGAAGTTAGTTTCTAAGGGTGAGGCAGTAACTATGGTAATGCTTCACGATCGTGATCGTGGTGAAGTATCGATTAAGATTTTAGTTGGCGTTACTCCGCCGGAAGGTGGCGAGGCCAAGCTCGACTGGAAAGAGAAATTCAATAATTTAGTTAAGCGTGACGGCGCAAGTTCGAAATATCTTTTTGGTGAGGTGCCTTTAGTTGAAATTAATTTTGAGCGAGTTGGGCCTAATACTTATCGGGTGATGGCTGAGGTTGATCCGGTATATCCCGGTTTAAGAAAAATAAAAGACGTTAAGGTTGAGACTGCTGAAGATATGGCCAAATTAGTTGAAGCTACTTTAACTAAGAAGGCTATAGAGGGAGTTGACACTGGCTTACGTATCGTTACCAAGGGTAAGTATTCTTTACTTATTCGTCTTGATAAGAATACCGGAGACCCGATTGAGGGAGCAATTGAGAAATCAGCAAAAGGCTTAAAAGCAGCCTCGCGACTTTTCGGTAAAACTGAATCACACAAGACCTTTACCTTTGAGGAAAAACTTGACCCGCGAACTGGTCGAAGCAGCGATGTGGCAAGACTAATAACTGATAAGACTGACGCAAACTGGTTTGGGCTTTATATCGTTGAAGATGTAACTCTTAGGCAAATTATTGCTGCTTTTACTGAAAATGGCACACTTTCCGGAATAAACGGCGTTGATAGTGGGTTAAGAGCCTTACAAAAAGAAGTAAATGTGATTGTAGTTGACGCTCAAGGGCGTCGCACAACCCAAGAAGTTACTCGTAGCTTATTCTTACGCTTTGATTTAGAAACTAAAAAGTTAATTGAAGGAATTGTTCAAACTGAGGATCCTAATACTGATAGATTGCGTCCGGATAGCCTTGAAAAACGTCAAAAGGGCCAGAGAATTACTGATGATGATTATTACTGGTTTGTCCGCGATGTCAGAGAGCCAAAACCGTTTGATTTTGAAGGTGCTATACCGTTAGATTCTGGACGCATCATAATTGTTAATCGCGAGGATCCTAATGTTCCTGGGCTTTGGTATGTGGTTGATGCTGAGGCTGGCGATATAGTCTCAGCTTTCCGTCAGAATGGATCATTAAGAAATATTAGAGGCCGGGAAACTGGTTTCCGAGCTTATCAGACTGAAGTTACCTTACGAGATGGTGATGGAAAAGCTATTTTAGATGACCAGGGCCAGGAAGTTAAAGTAACTCATACTTTACTTTTCAGGTTTGAGTTAGATGATCAAGGAAGAATTATGAAAGATTCTTTGGCTGAAGGTGTACTCCAGGCTGAGACTACTGAAGCTAAATTGCGTCAAGGGAAAGATGGCAAAGATGAAACTAATGATTATTACTGGTTTATTAATATGTCTAAAAGCCTTATATCGTTTAAGGTTACCAGCTATGATCAAGGTAAGTCAGTATTAATGATTTCTCTGCCGGAAACAGAAGCTGACAAAGATGGTTGGCGTCCAGTTAGAAGGTTAGAGGTTGATAATGCCAATCAGATTAAAGATTTAGCTGAAGCCTTAAAGAGAGCAGTTACTAATAATGATTATAGCGAGCTGGGTGAGAAAACTGACACACGGATTAAGATCGTTGAAGTGGGTAAAGACCGTCGTTACATTATAATGGATAGTAATGGAGAATATTCAATAGAGGTTCAGTCAAAAACCGAAAATGATGAAGAATATGTCTTTAGCGCTAAGGCCTTGGAATATGGTTATATTGATAAAGAGGGTAAATATTGGTTGTACCGCGGAAATTTAAAAACAGTTACAACCGAAGATGGCAATAATAAACTGCTATCAATTCAGGTAGATGAGAAACTCAATCCAGTTATTGATCAGACCACCAAAAAACCTTTTACCCAAACCGTAACTGTAGTCGCGGCCAATAGCCAGGCAGTAGTTATCATATTTGGCGACAATGAGCTTAATGTTTTAGCTCGCAAAAATGGGGAGAGGATCGGTTACGGTCTTAAAGATAAGGAAGATGGGAGATTGTATATCTTTACTGGTTATACTCGTAACGATGACGGAAGCTACTCTTTAAATAAATCGAGTGTTAAGTTACAAGATATTGTTACGATAACTGTTGGTTTTAAGCTTGTTTCTACGGCGATTGATGAAGAAATGAAACCGCTTATTGATCTAGACACCAAGACACCATACACTCAAATTGCTCCGATTATTGCTGCCAATGATGATTGGGTAGTAATTTTAGTTAAAGATAATAAGCTTAATGTTTTAAATCGAGATGACGGGAAAACGATCGGTTATGGCCAGAAAAATCCTAAAGATGGAAAACTGTATTTATATATGATTTATGAGATAAAAGACGATGGTAAATATTATTTGAAGAAATCACCGGTTGATTTAAAGGATACAAAAGTCGTAACTATCGGCTATGAGCTTATTTCTACTGAGATTGATTCAGATATTAATATAGTAATTGATCAAGCTACTAAGAAACCGAGCACCCAATTTGCTCCGATTGTTGCTGCTAATGATAAAGAAGTAGCAATCCTGGTTAACGGTGATGAACTAGTCGTTTTAGACCGAAAGAAAGGTAAAGAAACTGCCTACGGCTATGTTAAAGATAAAAAATTCTACCTTTATGCATCAATTGATGTGCTTAAGGCAATCGAAGCCGGTCGATTTTTAGAGACCAAACAAGTTGATCAGAACCTTAAACCGGTTAAAGATCCGGCCACCGGAGAAGAGATAGTTGAAAAAGTACCAGTAGTTGCTGCAGATAAAACAATTGCCGTTATCTTAATTGAGAAAGAAGCCCCGGGCATTGAGAATTCACACACACTTAATGCTTTAAGCAAGGCTACTGGTAGAAAAGCACGCTACGGCTATAAAGACTTAGCCGATGATAGTCTTTATTTATTTGATTTAGTTGAAAAGATCAAGGTTGTTCAAGCTGGTCAAAGCTTAACTACTATTAAAATTGATGAAAAAGTCAATACGCTTAGTACTGAAACATTACCAGTAGTTGCCTCTAATGATGCGGAAGTCGTCATTCTGATCGACAAAGAAGCGCCGGGTTATCCAAATACTAAAACTCTTAATCTTATAAATAGAGAAACCGGTTTAGTCACTCGCTACGGCTATAAAGAGTTAGATGATAATAGTCTTTGGTTGTTTGATTCAATTGAAGCACTTAAAGCTGTCCAGGCCGATCAAAGCTTAACTACCACTAAGATTGACAAAAAGATAGGCACGCTTGAAACTAAAGAAGTACCAGTAGTTGCTGCTAATGATAAGGTGGCGGTAATCTTAATTGATCGACCAGCTCCTGACTATGAAAATTCAAAAACTCTTAATGTTATAAGCAAGGATAATGGTAGAAAAGTACGCTACGGTTATAAAGATTTGAGTGATGATAGCCTTTATCTATTTGATTTGATTGAAACATTCCAAGCTCTTCGAGGACCAGGAACTTTAACTACTACCAAGATTGATAAAAAGGTAGGCACACTTGATACTGAAACAATAACTGTAGTTGCTTCTAATGGTTCAGAGGTAGTAATTAATCCAATTGGCGATAAGCTTGTTTCATTAGACAAATCTTCAGGCCGAAAAATCTATTGGGGTCATCAAAATAGATTTGGAATGTTTTTATTCTCAATGCAAGATTTAACTTTAGTTAACGTTGGCGATCCTTTAACTGGAAGAAAGATTGATCAAAATGTAAATAGCACACCGGTAAGTGCAAAAGTAGTGGCTACTGACCATTCTAACCGAATAGTTATTTTAGTAAACGGAAATGAGCTTAATACCTTAGATGCTCTCGGTGAGGTTAGAAGTGATGGTTATGGAGAGATGGATAAAAACGGCGATTTATTTTTATATGGCACAGAGTTATTGAATGCAAGGCCAGGCCAGATTATCCCAATCTATCCGATTGATCCAGATACTGTTGAGGCCGATAAAGCTAGAGGGGCCAAGGTAATACTTAAGATTAGAGGGGTAGTTGGGGTGGATGGTGTTACTACCAAAGCCGTTTGGTTTGAAGTTTATGAGGCTAAGAATTATGATGCTACTACCAAAACATTTACCGGCCAACCAGAATCAAGTGAAATCCATTTAATTGAAGCTGGCTCTAAGCCGAAAAAACTATATCTAAAAGACGATAAAATAACCCTAGAAGACCTTTGGTCAGTAGATCGGGCTGATTTTGGCAATCGCCATATTGCTACTGTGGCTGTTGATAAAGATAATTTTGGTGAAGTTGCCAAGGCGATTTTAACTGGCAAAATTGATACCTTAGAAAAATCAGGCGTAACTATTATGGTCCGTGAAAGAAGCGATAGCGCTATCTGGTTTGACGTATTTAATGAAACCGGAAAGCGCCTTAGCAGCGAAATCCATATAAATGGCGACAGTCAAACTTATATTGTTACCGGTAAAGACTCAAGCGCATTAATGTTGCTTGATGCAGAGGAAAATGCCGACAAAGATGGTTTTCGTAAAGTTTTTAAAATTAACTTAAGCTCTCCTGAGTCGTTAGAAAAAGTTGCTAAGGCTTTACGTGATCCGGAGAGTAAAGCTTTACTCGGAGAGGTAACTGGTACAATTGGAAAGGTATTTCATGACAATGAGCATATAATTTTGTTTGCTTTTGACAGCGAAGGAAAGCTATCTCGAGGTTTACTCGAAGAGGTCGGTCCTACGGCAACTGATCAGCCGCTACCGTTTAGAGTAAGAGATGGAACCATCAGAGTTCTTTGGGGAGAGGATGCTTCACAAACTGTAATCGTTGATGGATCGGAAATGCATTATTTAAAAGAACGAGCAGTTGACGCTAAGGCTTTTGAGGCAAAGATAAGAGAAGCCACCACCTTTAAAGAAGTAAAAGATTTTCTTGATAATACTCCCGATACTGGTTTAGTCGCTTTAATCGTCAGCCAAGATATTATTTTTAAGGGAACCCCGGCAGTATTGAACCGGATATATATTCCCGGGTTATTACCTTTATACGAAGTAATTTCCAATACCGAAACTTCTAAAGTTTCTGAGTTTGAAGGTAAAGTTGAGGCTCGTTTTTATCCCTACACTCAGGAAAGAAAACTATTAGATCCTAGCCGAAAAGACCTTTTAACTGTTTCAGGGATGATGACCGTTGACGAAGGTCAAACCTTTAAAGATTTGCCAGTTGGATTACAGCAGACTCTTACTGATAAATATGGACCAATTGCTCCGGATGCAGCGATAGTCCATCGTCACTTCTATAAGCAAGACGGTAATAAATACGATGAAGTACGTCAGCCCGGCGGTAGGGCTGATTCTTGGTTGCAAGGCTATGTTATCGAAGTTGACCATGCTATCGTTGTTGGTGGAAAAGAGTTACGCCAGGTAAATGGTAAGGATCTTAAATATACCATTGAGGTTGATAGAAAAGGTAATTTTGAAATCGCCCGCGTACATATTGATCATGTTGAATTGGCAACTATTGTT
The DNA here is from genome assembly GCA_021735655.1 of Candidatus Omnitrophota bacterium. Lineage (NCBI taxonomy): Bacteria > Pseudomonadati > Candidatus Omnitrophota > Candidatus Omnitrophota bacterium. Next base: position 99,167 of record JAIPGM010000001.1, read on the forward strand.
AAGGATCCAGAAAGCGGTAATATAGCTGCTATTTTTAAACCGGAAACCGGTCTTGTCCCCGATGAGGCCATACTTAGGATTGCTCAATATATTGACATAAATGGTATTGATTCATTTAATGTATCGGATAGTGAAAAGCAGAAAATAATTGTTGTTGCTAACGATATTTTAGAAAGAGATCTAAGGGCAGTGCCGATTACCGATGGCGAAAGAGAGCTAGTATCTCAGTTGATTTCGCGAATAAGTTTTCAGGCTGATTTTGTGGCTAAAAAATACTATAAGCTTGGTCAATTGCATAAAATTGTACTTGCGGAAAAACCACGAACAATTAGCGATATCATTGGTTCTGTTGGTAATGATCCGATAGCCCGCGCTAAGATTGATAATAGACTTAAGGTGATTAGCCAAGGTTTAGGCCGACAGATGCCACGCGGCGGAGTAGCAGCGTTGACTATTACCCCTAGTTTGGTTTTACAGCTCAATGGGAATATTATGCGTGAGTATCGTTTTAAAGAAGATCGTTTAGCCAGGCTAATTGCTTTTGAACAAGGTCAGGAATTGGCAGTTAATGTAGCGTTTAATAACCGAGGTGATCCAGTTCAAACCTTTAAGCTTTCAAAAAGCGAGCATTCAGACCGTCAGGTTGGCTCACAAGTAATTGCTTGGGGCCAAACTCCGATGGCCGAGCGTGATGGTGAAATTTCTGATGAAGCTGATAGCTCTGAAGCTAAAGTTATCTTTGAACAGGATATTCCGGAGACTGCTCGGGCATTTCAGGAATTTGCCGCTAGCTTGAAAGAGAAACATGGGGTAACGGTTACCGGAGATCTCTGGGAAGCGATGGGTAAAATGGGAATTGTTCCGTCAACCATGATTACTCGCAGCGTACTTTATGAATATCCGCATAGTGGTAATATTGGTTCAACCAGCTTTACTTCACCGCTTATTGAAAATAACGGTAGGGTTGAGATTGATCCGCAATATCGTGATTCAACTAAACAGATTGAGATGCTTTTTGTGCCTAATGATCCGCAAGGCCGGACATTGGCAACTAGATTTATTACCGAAGAAGGGTATAACTGGGTTATTAATATGTGGGGGCTTAAGGGCACCGATGCCCCGTTAGGAGTTTTGCCGGCCAGCATAACTATTAAATATGAAAATGGTAAATATAGCGGTTATGAGTTTAGCCGCTTCAAGCAATCAATTAGCGGCGAAGAATTAAATGCTGAATCAGGTTTGAATTTATATAGTGGCCTGCAGGCTTACGAATATGAAGTATTTAATTCCGCTGTTGTACGTAATGTAATTTATTCTTCACAGGCTCAACTTTTAGGCGAGCGTTATGCTTTTGTAACTGGCAGGCCGGCTAAGGAGATTTTAGGAACCTCAACTTTAAACAAACCAGCGGTTGAGACTTTGTTTTTTAATCCCAACTCATCTTTACGCAGCCCGGTCAGATCAGTGTTAACAGTTGAACAAGAGCTAGCTAATAAAATTATAATTCCTGAGATGATCGATGATCAACATTGGATTACTCCGCCTGGCGAAACAGTGTTGATTCAAACCGATAAAGGCATTAAGCCGGCGGTTAGGGTTGTGGTTAAAGATCAATATAGCGTACGCTACGAAATAGAAGAAGGTAAACAGATTACCTATATTGTTGCTTTAGAGAGTGAAGGTTCAGCAATCCATACTAGATTTTGGCAAGAGTCAAAATTCATCGGTGACAAAGCAATAACTAAATATCGCGTAAACATAACTGATGAGTGGAAGGCTGATTTAAAAGCTAGTGCAAAATATATAGCTTTTATGCCGCTTGTGCTTGCGGCAATTGTGCTTTTAGGTTTTATTTTATCTAAGGTCGGCTTTACTCTAAGAAGGGCCTTGCAGCTTTTAGGATTAATCTTTGATGTCGTCATTAGACCGATACTTTTAATTCCTCATCTTTATAAAATATGGAAATACGGAAGCAGCAGTACCGGAGATTTCTTTAGACGTTGGCTTTGGCCGTTTGGCTTAAAGGAGTCTAATCCTTATGTTCATGCTTATAAGGTTTGGCTAGCTATTAGCGGAAAAACCGACGAGAAATTTACTGAAGGCATTAACAACCCCGACACTACTGATACCACTGAAGCCGAGATTACTAAATTGTTTGAGGAGATGTATGAGTTCTCAGTTAAACTTAAAGACGCCCCTGATTTTGTATTGTATCTTGTTTGGAGAAAGAGGATGGGGGCAACTGAAGCTGAAATGGAGGAGCATAAAGACATCTGGTTTGATATTATTGTAGCCAACCAGAACTTTACAAAAAAAAGCAAGGGTACAGTTACCATGCAGCATCGTTTTCATTATGACGATCTTGGTAATTTGTTCAGAACCCGTAAGTTCATTGATCGTTATGAACAATACAGAGAAAGTGGAAATCTTGACCCTTACCGAAAGTATGTTGATTTATTAAACAGCGATCTTGGCGCTATCAACTTATCGCGCCGTCAGCTACTTGAAATAATCCACTATAGTGGCAGTTTAATTAATTCATTAAAGTATAGGGGTCGACATTCTGAGTTTGGATTACCTAGCGAAGCAATACTTTGGAAAACATTTCGCACCCTTGACGGTGGACCTTCAGGATTATTTGGTTGGTTGGGCATTGCTCGAATACTTTTCAGACAAGGCTCGATATTTGCTATAAGTTTCTTTGTATTCTTAGCTAAATACTTACCGTTAGCAAAAATTGTAGCCTTCCTTTTTAGTAATCCTTGGATTATCTTAGCTTTAATTGCTATTGCCCTTAGCTTAGGAATATATACTTATTTAAGAAGAAATTACGACAAGGTAAGTCATATGGGTCCGGCCTCAAGAGCATTAGCTTATCCTTTTGTTTTAGTTGCTTCAATTGTTAGAAGCGTGTTGAATGCCTATACTTTAAGCATAGCTGCCATATTTGCCGGTGGAGTATTAATGAATGATGCGGCAGCTTTCAGTGGTGTAACTGGGTTAGCTTCTTTTTCTGAGGCAGCTTTAGGTAGTTTAAAAGCAGTTTCCTTAAGTGATCCTTATGTATTAAGCTTTATATTGATGCTAGTTGCTTTGTTTGGGATATTTGGCTTTTTGGATAATATGATTTCAGTTAAATATAACCCAACCAAGAAAGAGTTCGGCTATGCACCTTTGAGAGACGCAAAGTGGTTTAGTGAAATTGTTTTTTCTGGTGGAATGATGTTGCTTACCTTTGGTATAAAATTTGTCCTAAACTACTTTACTTTTAAATTTGTAATGGTTCCAACTAGCAGTTATTTGGCGAGCTCTTATGCTCCGCCAGCTTGGGCTTTTAAAACATATTTGGCTATAATGGCTATTGTAATTGTTATTGTAATTACTGTAAAACTTGTTGCTTATATTAGAAAGCTTAATGCAGTTAGAAAGTCAGATACGGGTAAAGTTATGGCAACAGTATGGAGTGATATCAAATCTTTAAAACTTGTTGCTTATGTTAGAAAGCTTAATGCAGTTAGAAAGTCGGATACGGGTTCAGTTATGGCAACAGTATGGAGTGATATCAGATCTTTAGGAAGAGGCGACATTGGCGATTGGATAGGATTTGCCTTTAAGTGGTTTAGTTTAATTGGCTTGCCTTTGTTGCTTTATTTCTATGGGCAAGTATTTTTAGTAATTGTCCTTTGGCTTCCTTTTGCTGCTTTTTATATACTGGATACTTTCTTTGTTTTCTATATTTTAGAGGGTATAGCCGGATACTTGCGTGGCAGCTACCTTGGTTTAAACCGAATAAGGAATTGGCCGCAATTAGTGGCTAATTTTCCTCATTTAAAACAGGCCATTAGGGCTAATTATGCTCATCGGGGAATTCGCAAGGCTGATGGGTCACGCCTAACTAAAGAAGAAAGAGACTCAATAGTTGAGGAGATTTGGAATGGAATAATAGAGCATGTTTTTAAGGAGGATAGACTTTTCGAGGAAGAAAGGGATCGATATTCTTACACGGCTGATGGTGGTCCCAATCTCATAAAAGCACCGGAAGAGGATGAGGCTTTCGATCGAATTATCTTTTTTGCAACTTCCATGTTCATGCATACACCGCGTATGCCCAAGACCTGGGCAGACTTACGTTCCCATGCTGTTGTTGATCCGGCTAATGATGAAGATGTCTTTTATAATTTTGAAGGGACAATTACTAGTTTAAATGAAGAAGCAAGGGTAGATCCTGACGATGATTCTCTTCCCGGTGTACAGAAAACATTCTTGTGTTATGAGATTTATCTTTATTCTAACCAGTGGTTAAATTTTAAACGCCGAATGCAGGCCTCAGGAAAATTCAGGAATACTGAAATTCAGGAGTTACAGAACATATACGATGCAGTTGTTAACGGAGACCTTACTTATAAATTAAAGTTAAAGGATGGAAGAAAGAGGCTAAGTAAAGCTTTGCAGGACGAAGTTCGTCTTTGGGCCTCTTATAGGTTCCAGCCGCTTATTCGAACTGTTCGGGGAATTGAATATCGTCGAGATGCTTTAAAGTTGATTGCTAATAGTGTTTATTTCAGGGGGCTTGGCTATACTGATGAGCAAATCAGAGAGGAAGTTAATAAGAAGTTTCGGTTTGTGCTTGGATACCAAAGCTATGCTCGACAACAAGCGGATATGGTAAATCCAGAGAAGAAACTTTCAGAACGAATTGCAGCTAGATCTCGCGTAGAAGGCGTCAAAAAAATAATGGAACTTTTCCCTGATATATTCGTTGCTAACTTAACTAAAGACGGAATATCAATTTGCATGCAAGGCGGCGAAGAAATAGGCAGCAAAAATGAGAAGGATTTCTTTTGGTTAGGTCCTGAAGTTACTCAAGGTAAACCTGAACATCAAAAAGTTCTTTCAATCTGGGTTGATCACGACGGCGGTAATTATGATCATGTTGATACAGTGGATATGAACCAGGATGATTACTTTGAAGAAGCTTTAAAGCATCCGTTAGTCTTACAGGAGCATAGCCCTGATGTTGCTATTGTTGGTATTCCTGAGCATATTTTTACTGCTAGCTTTGGTAATGAGGGGAAACTGCTTGCCTTCTCTGATAGCACCTTTGCGAACATGGTTCAGAGGGTAATTGCTATGGGCGGTACACGTATGCATTATGGTCACCCGGATAGTTTCCGTAAACGATTTGCTAAACGTATGGGCTGGACAGCTTCTTCAAGCAAATTGAACGAAGATATCTTTGCTGGATATCGGGCAATACGCTACGGTAAACGAATTAAGTTTATTGAATATCGCCGAGTCGGTAAGGCCCGTGAGGTTAAATTCGCGACTTCAGTAATTTTATTTCAGAAATTCGGACGTGGTTCTGGTGAACAAGCTCATGATTTTATGTTATATGAACTTTATGAATGTCAGAACTTTGGTTTCACCAAAGGAATGTTTTTCTTGATCAGCTCAATTGGTTTTTATATCAGGAAGCCGGCTGTTGTCTTAGCTGTCCAGGGTTACATCTTTACCTTAATCTTTATGGGTTTAAGTGGTTTTGTTTCTTTTCCTTTAGAAGCTTTTCTTGGAGTCTTGGGTGTTTTAGCTTCTCAGGGTATTGTGGCTACCGGTTGGTTTGAATTGATATTGCGCAAGGGCGTAATCCGAGGAACTTCTGATTTAATCGCGATGATGGCTACTGGAAATGTTCCTTTTTATATGGCTCATGTTTATACCAATGCTTTTGGGTTTTCTGAAGCTCAGGCCGGTATTGCTGGATACTTAGGAAGTGGTCGTGGACCGATGTTACATCATACTCCGATTTTCTATCCTAATTTTAAGTTAAGCTTATATGGATTTTTAGAAGGAAAACAGCTTTCGAAAATGATGATTGTTAATATGGTATTTATTATAGCCGGTATAGTTATCTGGCAGAGTCCGCCGATTCTTTGGTCAGCCTTATTTATCTTGCTTCCTTTTGCGGCTTACTTTTATCCTAATATGTCTAACCCGGGAGCATTACCGATAGGCGTTACTGTCGGTAGATGGCTTGAGATATATAAATCTGATCTTTCTTTATGGCGCAAAACCATAGCTTCTGATAATCCTCTTTGGGAAGGTAAGAAATTAGACGTAGTGCTTCACGGAGCAATATTATTTCCTGTATTATTAATAGTCGGTGGTTTTATAGCTCTCTTTATTAAGTTACCGGTTACCGTAGGCCGTTGGTTAAATTCTCAATTTTCTGACCGAGGCCATGTAATCTCGACCTGGGCTATTAATTTGATTGGTGCGGTGTTTGGTGTGGTTTACTTAGCCAATATGTTGGTTGATAAATTACCTCAATTGGGCAACATCATTGAAGCTTCACCGATGGCTGCGGCAATAGTTGCGGCTATAGTTATTGCTCGAGTCCTTCTTTACATTGGAAGTTACTTTTATAATTTGATCGCTGCCCGTTCTCATCAGGGAGTAAGTGAGGCAGTAGCGGCTTTAACTTTAGCTGGAATTATTCTTGCTGGGTTGAAGTGGGGTTTAGCGCTTAAGGCTTTAGTAGTTGGCTGGTTTAGCTGGTTACCAGCTTTGTTAGCTAGTCCGATTGGCCCTTGGGTTGCTGCAGTCTTATTGGTCCTTGCAGTCGCAGCAATTGTAATTATTGCTTTACCGAGACGTATGCAAACTCATCCTACAGTACCGGCTTGGTTTGTTATTATGGGTGGTTTAGGTTTGCTACTAACAACATTAGGGGTACCAATAGTGATAAATACCCTTACTATATTTGCTGCGATTGCAGTGGGTTCGTTTGTTAATGGAATAGTTGCTCAGGATTTACCAAGAAAGGCTAAAGAGAAGAGATTAAAACGTAACCAAGCATTACCTTACCCGGCAACTATGCCAATAACTAATAAATTAGATCGTTCGCTTACTGAAAGTGAAAAAGAAAAAGTTATTTTAGCTTTTGGCGGAAGCGATGCCTTGGCAACTAATGGTATAGAGTTGAATGATCAAAATCTAGTAATGAGTCCGGCTCTTTCAGCTCCAGCTGAAGTAAGAGGCGGAGTTCTATATATAAATCCTAATACTTTAAGAGGTCCACCAGAACAGCTAAGAGTGATATTTGAAGGCCATGAATTAGCTCATTTTTTAGGAATGGATGAAATTCAAGCCAGACAATATACCATCGACTATCTTTTAGCGAATGGTTTACTTGAGAGCCACATTGCTTTCTTAGAGAATAATTCTATTGGTCTTGTAGCTGATCAGGAATGGTTAGAGGCTTTGAGCCAGAAATCAGTTTCTTTGGATAACGGAATTGAGCTTAAAGTTTATAAGTATAGGCCAGGAGTAAAAGTTGCTGTTGCTCAGATAGATCCGTCAATTTTACAGCCGCATATTTTAGTTTCCAGTGAGTTGGAAGGTAAGTTGCATTCGGTTGATCGTCGCTCTAACTATGTATTGTATTATGATCATGAGACTGGCGAGCGTCTAGATAGCTTTCCTGAATCACGCCTAAAAGTATCTACGGTTACTAGTTTAATTGAAAGATTCCAGGATCTTCATCCAGATTCACGAATAGAGATTATTACTGGTAACGAAAACCTTTTCTATAACAAGCCGATAGTTACAGTTATAGCCAATAAAGCTTACCATGCTGTCGGCGTTGACATAGAGAATCGTAATTATCCTATGCTTGTAATTTGGGCTGACGGTGCAGTAACTATCGAGGAAAGTGTTAGTTTCGAGTTTACTGATTTTGATCAAAATGAAGTCAGAGTGTTGATTAATGGGAAAGAAGAAGATATACGCTATGCTACGGTTATCCAGTTAGTTTTAAATAAACAAGGTGTTGTTAATCCGGGATCCCAGTTATATTTCTTTGATGATATCAAACATTTATTTGCGATGCCACGATTCAGCTCAGATGACTTTCCAGGAACTTTACCCAAGGGTTTGATGAGCGGAGCCATATTTTTTATGGCTGATCAACTTCTATCTGAAAATGCCCAGCGTGTAATCGACTATTACGATTCACAAAATCCAAAAACTGTTCAGGATTTTAATTTAACAAGCACCGTTTTTAGCAGAAGTGCCGATGGCCAAGATCGGGTAAGATTAATCAATATACCAGCAGAGTTATTAGAAGCTAGGTTGTTTGAAGCCGGATACTTACCTGATGACTATTCTATTGATCAAAGAAGAGGTGTAATTACTATAAAGCTTAGAGAAAATGTTTATCCTTTTCATATTATTGGAGTTACAAGTGATGGATTGGTGAAGGAGATAGTAGTTAATGGTAAATCTGGTAAGGTTGGTGTCACTGTAAGAGAAGCTGCCACTATTGCTCAAAAAGAGGGATTAATTAAGGCCGGAATAGTGGATCAAGGGATGACCGTTCGTTTAGATGTGGGTGATTTACGTTTTGGTAATGTTATAGTGGATAAACCTGGGCCTGAGAGGGCTAGTTCTTTAATCGTTTATACCCATATGCCTCTTGATAATGGTAAACAAAATAGACAATCGCCTCCCAGCGATGATAGATTAGGAGGAAGGGCTAGCCATAACGTGGCTGTGGCTGGTCCTGCTTCTAAGCCTTTGGATAATGGTCGACCAGGAAAGACCGAATGGAGCGATTTAATGAATCGCGTTGATCGGGTAAATGGCCTTAGGCAAGATGCACGAATAGCCGTAGTGCTTTATATAGTAGGAGTTGATCAAGAAATCGATGCCGGAACAAGAACAGCTCCTTTAACTGCCGGAGAACTACTGGTTAATGTTAATGGCGTAGGCCAGATAACTTCACGAAGAATTTTCCGAATAGTCGGTGAATTAAATCTTGCCGGAGTTACTTTAACTCCGCTTGATAATGGAAGAGATAATCAATCCTCCCTCAGCGTTTCAGGGACCGACTTAAATCAATTATCGGGTGGATCAAGAACGCGGGCCTTAGAAGGCTTAAGTAGCTTCTACATAAAAACTAATTCAGTACCGGAGGGTATTCAAGAATTGTTTGATAGTCCTTCCGGATTATTAATAACCGTATCTGATTCTGATGGTGTGGTTGGCTATGCTTGGATTGATGTCCCAGCTGATGAGGATCAAGTACCAGCCAGGGTAGTCGTTAGTTTAAGTGACCGTCAATCTTTGGCAGTAGCTGAAAAGCTTAACCATGCAGTAATAAAAACCTTTATCGAAAGAAGTATCCTAAGTGGTAGTAAATTCCTCTTATCAACTCCTAGTGGAGAAAACCTTAACTTCGCTCAATGGTTAAATCAACAATCACAATTCATCGCTGGTTTAGCCCAAGCCGGAATAGTTGTTGCTGACATTCAAACTAGTTTTTTAATTGAAGAAGGTAAACTAATGACTGTGACAGTAGCATCAAGACATCAAGATAAAACCAGAGCAAATAGAAAACCTTTAAATAACGGAAAACAAAATAGACAATCGCCTCCCAGCGATATAGATGGATCCCTGTTAAGGGATCAGGTAAGAGGAAGGGCTAGTCATGACGTGGCCGTGACTGGTCCTGCTTCTAAACCTTTGGATAATGGTAAGGATGTCGAAAGAGCAGAACATGTATTAGAACAAATAGGGACTGCTTTGGAGGGAGTTAAGGAATTAGTAAGTGCTCATTCTATTATTGTTGGCTTATTAGTTGCCACGGTGCTAGTAGCGGTTAGCATTGGTTTATTCTTAGCCATCTGGCGCATATTCTTTTCAGTAAGTTGGTGGTTGCGACGATTGGAGAAGGTAGAGGCTAAGATGCAGATTCATGAGTTTTTTGTTCGTTTAGATCGGGATAAAGCTATAAAGCTTGTACAAAATATTTTAGCCAACTTCAGGGCAGAGCTTAAAAAAATTGATAAAAAAATAAATAAAGTGCACAATCGTAAAGAGCGTCTTCCCGAACTGGTTTCCGAGTCTACTTTTGTAGAGGATTTTGCTTATCAGTCTGATGTAAATGGGGTTACAATTATCGAAGGCCACATGGAACAAATATTAGTTCCTAATCCTAAACGTGAAGATTTAGATTCCAGGATAAAGGGATTAAGGGAAAGGGAAGAACTCATAACTAAACAAATATCTAAATTGGAAGGTATGTTGACTTCTTGGGAAGAAGCAGCATTAAGGTTAAGATTAGACCAATTGCAAAAAGAGTTAACCTCAACCCTAACTACTACTCTTGTATATGACTTAGATAGTGAATTAGTTTGGTGTGGAGACTTCGACTATAAATATGGTCAAGAAATTGGTGATTGGGTTCACTCAAAAATGAAAAGGGTAGTGAATCCAAGGTATTTGCAGCTTGAACAGGAGATAGCAGAAGTAGCTACTAGGTTGGATCGATTATTAGATGATAGTGCAAGCAGGGAACAAAGAAGACCCACCCCTCTCGACAACGGCACAGAACCTAGCGTGTCTTCTTATCCTCATCCCAGAGCAATACTTTGGGATTTAGATGGCACCTTAGTCAATACCATGCCACAGGTGTTAGAGAGTTTCGGAAAGGTAATATATTGGATCAGGACGGCCAGTTCGATTGAACCACAACAGTCACAATCCCAAATAGCTCAAGATTATTTCGAGCATAAGCCTTGGAAGGCCTTAACTGATCATTTAGTTGATGTTATAGCTCAAGCTCAACAGGATCATGTTTCTCAGGCTCAGCTAGCTCAGGTCGCACAAGAGCTAGGCCAACGCTATCAAGCTCCAGCAATGAATCAGGCTGATGAATTAGTTTTTAGTTTTGCTAAGATTTACGAGGCGGTATTATTAGATGAGGTTGAACATAATCCGCCAGCCTTATTTCCAGGAGCTTTTGCATTAATACATAACGCTAATCAACAGGGAGTATTACTTTATATTGCTACGGGTACACCGCAAAGGGTAGCTGAAGCTATAGCTATAAACTTACGCCTTGATAATTATTTTAGACGTATATATGGTGTACCAGTTGATAGTCCCTATCCTTTTGTTAATGGAAAGGCAGATATTTTAGTACAAATAGAGACTGAGCTAGAAATTTCCAGCAGTCAGATTGCTATTGTCGGTGATTCGGCAGGTGATGTTGCAGCAGCAAGACATCCGTCTCTACCGGAAGGATCTAAGTTTGTTTCAGTCGGTATTGCCAGCAGCCCTGAGAAACGTCAAGAGTTAAAAGAGGCTGGGGCTGATTTCATTGTTCCGGATTTAGAGTTTACTGGAGGCCAGATAGTTAAGCTATGGTTTCCGGCGGTTCCAGTTGTTCCAAATTTACCGCAACGTAACGATAGTTTACCTTTTCAGTTTGTTTTTATGACGGTAACTAAATCAAGCCAAGCTCAAGATTTACAGGTTGAGCCTATTGAATTAAGGCCATTTTCAAGTCGGATCATCGGGTCGGTACTTGAAGGTGATTATACCGGAGCTCCGGCAGAACTTTCAGCTCGTCAAGTAGACTTTAACCGGCCGTTAGCCGATCTTTTTCCGATCGTAAGAGCCGCTATCGAGACTAATGATGCTGCTGAATTCTTTTATCTAGTAGAAGGTATCGTAGCTTCTGAAGTTCTTAATCCGGCTGAAAAGCGCGAAGCATTCCTTACAATTTCTGCCTGGAGTAAATTTATGCCTAATACAATCAAGGGCGAAGGTTACTGTTCTTATTCTTTTGAATGGTTTGCTAACGCTGCCTTAGAGCATCAGCATAGCAATCAAGGTGATCAAGAGTTAAGAATCGGATCTTTGGGCTCAGGCGATGGTTTAGCGATTTATCAGAATAGAACCTTAATGAGAATACAAGGAGTAACTCCTAAAATTACCCAGTTTGAAATTGATCCGAGAAGTATAGATCGATCTAAGGTTCTTAACCCCGATGATGATTATGTTCAATGCGATCTTTCAAAGCTAGATCCTGAGGTACGTAAAAGATATCAGGGCCAATTTGATGTAATTTACCTTAATAATGTTTTACATGAACTTTTTGCCTTCTGCGGTGAAGAAGGCGTCAGAGAAACTTTACGATTGGCTAATGAGTTTTTAAAGCCAAACGGAAGAATAGTCTTTCGAGATGGATTGTATCCGCACAACGGAAACACCTATGTTCGGGTTGCGGTATCGGAACAGTATGAAAAAGCCTTCCTTTATTTTATCGCTAATTTTAACTGGCCAATACCTCTTTTTCTGGGATTTGATGAGGATGAGGTAGTGTTAAGATTCGGAGACTTAGCTAAAATTTTAACCAAAATTAAATTCATACAACAACGAGCCTGGGATGATCGTTATCCGGTAGAAGACGAGATGCGGCAAGTTTATCCTTACGCTAGTGTTTATGATTATATGAAATATTTTCATGAAGCTGGATTCGTTAGCGAGTTTATCAGATTGGGTAATGAGCAGGAAAGCTTACAGCTGTGGAAAGAAGTTTTCCCCTTTAGACAGATGCTTTCACTTGAACAAATTGAAGATGCTGGAATCTCACCATTGCAGGAGGCGAGCATTCCGGAAGCGAATTTTACTTCTAAGCCTTTGGATAATGGCAAAGATGTCTCAAGGGCAGAACATATTTTAGGACAAATGGATAGATTTCCTCATTCAGCCAGCACTCAAAGCATAGTGTTACATTTTAACCCAGAAGCATTCGCTCAAAGTTTTAGCCCTACAAGCTTTGCTGAGAGAGTAGCTGAAGTAATTACTTTTAATCCAAAAACTACAGCCGGAAGAGAGTTAGGCCAAACTCTTGATAGAATAGTAAATCAATTCCAGAGTCAAAAATCAGTATTCGTTCCTTTAATTATTAAATCAGGCCTAGATAGCCCAGAATCATTTGGTTATAAGTCTATAGCAGATTTCTTAAGAAGTAATTTTAATCACAATACTCCGGCTTTACAGTTTATCGTTATAACTGATAGCGTCAGTGACTATCAAGGATTTCTAGATTCTGGTAGTCAATTCGTTTGGGAATTAGTAGCAGTTAATAAATTCGATTTCACGCAGAACACCCCCCTCGACAACGGCTATCAAAACCCGGCTGATTTAGCTGCCCGAGCTCGCGAGCTTGGTTTGGAAAATCTAGCTTTAAATATTGAACAAAATGTAGTTACTACCCAAAAAGACTTAACCGTAGTAGCTGATATGTTTGCTATCGGCCAAAGCCATATCTTTGTTGGTTGGGATCAACCAGGGATACATGATAATCAGAAGCTTCAGGTGTTGGGTCAGATCCGTCGTCGTAGTAAGCAATACCCAGGAAACCTAAAAGCCTTGGCTGATAACTCAAGAAAACTACTTGAAGGTTATTATGCTGGTAAAGGAAGATTCGATGACTACGAAGTAGGCACTCCAGAGACAACTGAAATATCAAGTCTAGTAACTAAAGAAGGAGAATTAATCCCACAAGCGGTAGCTGCTTATCTAGCTCTAGAAGCTGAAGGTTTAAGCTTAGCTAATCAGGTAGTTTGGGCTGAACCTGCCGGTGGTAGAGGTGAACGTCTCAGCAAAGAACAACCAATACCTTATCGAGGCATTAAACCAGCTCTTCTTATTGCTTTAATCAGTCAAAACTCTCAATTTGCCAGCTTCCAGACTCGTCAGATTATGGGTTGGCAGAGATTAGCCAATCAATCTCAAGGAGGGCAATTAGACCTAATTAATTCAATCATGAGTTCAGAAGATAACCATGAAGATCTACGTCGTCTTTATGAACAACATAATTACTTTGGCGCTAAACCCGATTCAGTTAACCTACATCCACAACCATTAGTCTTTGCTGTAAACACCTACGAAGGTCATTTTGCGGTTGAAGACGATGCTTATCCTTATCGTTTAGTTGAAAAAGCTCATGGCCATGGTGATATCCATATGGTTTTTCATCAACAAGAGGTTGCTAAACATGCCCTCGATCGGGGAAGAAAATATATCGTCTTCTATCAAGATACTAACTTACCGATATTCAGAGCTCTTCTACCTACTTTAGCCATAACTGAAAGAGAAGGTTATGTTTTAAGCTTTATTGCTTCACCGCGTCACCCTGGTTCAGCAGTCGGAGCTTTAGCTAAATTAACGCATAAGCAAACTGGCGATGAAACCGTAATGAACGTTGAATATATGCTTTTAGGTGATATGGATGTAGCCGCCAAAGGTAGTGAATTTACTCCATTCCCGGGTAACTTAAACGGTCTAGTCTTAGCTCTTGAGCCTTATCATCAAGCTCTTGAAGAAGCTCATGGCTTAGTACCAGAATTAATCAATCCGAAAGACCCTGAGCGTGATCTAGAAGCTTTAAAAGTAATCACCTTGCCTGATGGCTCAACAGCTCATAAACTTAAATCAGAAGCTCGAGCTGAAAATAATATGCAGGATATTGCTGAGATTATGGGTGATAAAGGTCCGGTAAGAGTAATCCAATTTGAAGATGGAACCTGGATCTTCTCAGCTGCCAAAAATAGCCAAGAATTAGGTAGGCAAGCTGTAGCTAAAGGTATTCCTTCTGAGACCATGGCTTCAGCTGAAGCTGACTTCTATCGTAATAATCGAATTGCTCTTGCAGTTGCCGGTTTACAAGTAAATGTTAATGGCCACCAAACTCAATCTCAAGGCGTACCCTACCAGGACGGAGCCAAGATCTATCTTGATCCGTTTATGTATCCGACTCTGGCCTCAGTAGTCGAAGCCTTCCGTAACGGTGGTTCACTCAGCGAAGAATCAACTTTGGTCGTTGAAGGTGAGGGACGAGTAAACTTTAACCACCTAGAACTAAACGGAACTTTAACTATCCATGCTGGTGAAGGAGTAACTATACTCGTAGACGGGTCTTTTGAGACTGTTGGTACCTGGCGCTTTAGAAATTTAAGCCTTGAGGAACTAAGTAACCCAGCTATCGGAGATAACGAACTGATCAGAGGTTATCAGTTAATCAGAGATGGTGGCTTAAGATACAATGTAACCGAACCAGGAAGTTATACCTTAACTCAAGATGGTTTAACTAAGAATCAAAGTCCTTTGGATAATGGTAAACAAACTTTAGACAATCAACGGACGTTCAGATCTAATAGAGCATGTATAACACCGACAATTATCATTGCGGTGGCAGTGGCTTTATCATTTTTAGTTGGAGTAGAAAGATTTTTTACTTACTTTGCAATAGGAATATCCGCCCTAGCTGTGATTTTTAGTCTTTACTATTCAATTATTGAATTAATTTCTTTTATGAACAATCAGTCTTTTGATAGTAGAAGGCAAGGAGATAGGCAGGATGACCCTAGACGTGAAGAGCTCAAACGAAGATTAGAACAATCAGATACTGAGAATGATCGAAAAAGACCGTTAGATAACGGTAGAGAGAAGACCATCGTAGATTTATCCGTAAATTTAAAACCCGGCCGTTATCATTACCCGGCCTACGCACCAACTGCTGATCAAGACGAACGTGAACCAGACGATGAAGAACGTGGAAGAATTATCGCACTTTTTGGCGGAAGAAATGTATTTGATCAAGCAGATTTGATTGTAAGAATTGCTCCGAGATTAGAATGGGTTGCTGAGGTTGACATTCTAAGAGAACAACCCAAGAAGTATTTATTAATTAATCCTAATGTTATTCGGGGGCCACCGCAGTATGATTCACAACTTAAAATAATTTTTGAGCAGCATGAAGCATATCATTTAGATGGTGATGATGAGAATGTCGCTACAAATAAAACTATTGAGTATTTAGTTTCAACTCCAACCGCAGTTAACCAACCAAGATTATTAATTAGCCATCTTCGTTTCCTTGAAAATAATTCTTTAGGCATAAGGCCGAAGCGAACATGGCGCAATCGCCTCGTTCGACGCATTGATGTGCAAGATTTACCAAGCACAAGACAGAGAACCGATCAAGAAAAAAGATTGATTCAAGAAGTTATTGAACGAAACCAAAAGGCCCGGGAATTTTTGCAACCAGTTGAAATATCAGAAAGCATTGCGGTTGATCCGCTCTTAGCTGATGCGGTTTTGGCTAACTCACCTGAGGATTATCGCAACGCCATGCCAGCCGAAACTTTTTATTATGAAATGGTTGATATAACTATTTTACTTGATGAATTAGATGATGATGCCGAAGGAAAAGCCGTGTTTGTTTCTTTTGCTAATCAACATGGCTTGACTTATACCAAGGTTATTACCGTTAATCGGGAGTCTGCTGGAATTGTTCATAGGGTATCGGGAGTAATTAGCGATTTAGATGCTCATATCGGTGACACTATTCAATATCAGGGAAGTCAGAATGAAACTAAGTTTGCTCCGGCCGCCGGTAAGGAAATTTTTATTCATTGTGCTTGGGTTGGTTCAAGTTTAAACCCGGAACAAATTCCCCAAAACCAACTTAACGCAGTTACGATTCCCGAAGATTTCAAGGCTACTAGTGAACAAAGAAGAGCTAAGCGACGCACTAATCGTCGTTTAGTGGTTAGTGCTCAAGGCAGATTTGACCGACAGAAGGAAATAGTTGACTTAGCTGAGTTACCGGAAGAGGTCAGGAACTCGATAGTTGAAAAATTAGAAGGCATGTTTACGATTTCTGGGGCAACCGATTCAAGGCGAATTGTAAGAATTGGCGAAATTGTTAAATATGACAATCAAGATCAGGGATACCCTTTGACTTATAAGGTTAGCTGTGTTGAAGGAGAAATAGCTATCTTAACCCAAGCGGTTGAAGCAGTTTTAGCTAATCTAGAGATTGAAGTTGATGGTTTGGGAGGAATTTCCAAAGAAACTATTAGTGGATTAATTTTAGCGGCCTTAGAATTTGGTGTAGCTGAGGCAAGAGCAACTGAATTTGTGCCGATAGCCGGATTTTTAACTTGGGTTGAACAAATTTTAACTGCAGTTGATGCTTTAACCAACCAAAAAACTCACTCACGTTTAATTACTAGAATTGCTGAAAATACTGAGACATTACCGAGTACATACCGGGAAGCTGCAGTAGTAGCTTTAAGCGGTCATGATGATCCAGGCACTCTGTTTAAGAAAGTGCATTCGGCGGCAGTAGCTGTGTCGGGAAAGATTTATCTTAAAGAGGATTCTGAGCTAGCAAGAAAACAGAGTCTTGAGCCGCAAAACCCGACCGAACAAAGAGTTATAGAAGTCTTTACT
Organism: Candidatus Omnitrophota bacterium; assembly: GCA_021735655.1. NCBI lineage: Bacteria > Pseudomonadati > Candidatus Omnitrophota > Candidatus Omnitrophota bacterium. The sequence continues at coordinate 116,258 of JAIPGM010000001.1, forward strand.
AGTAGAATTGATGAATATGAGGCAGCTTTAGCTGATCCAAGCCTATCTGATGAGATGAAAAGTAAAATTTGTTCATTCCCGTTGGTGCTTTTACAGAGTTTAGGTCACACCTTAGCAATTATGCGTTTCTCTGATCCAGTTGTATCGGCTCATGTAGCTGTTTTTAGAGGAACGCAATTTAGTGTAGTCGGCTTTGCTATTGATTCACGGGCTCAAAGGGCAATGTTTAATAAAGCTTTTCATGAAGTATCAAAAATTACCACTGCAATAATTAGAGAAATTCAGTTTCCCGAGGCTGATTTAGCTGTTGTGCTTGAAGATGTTCCAGAACATGCACCGTTTATCCTTATGTTAAGACATGATTTAAGTGATTTATCGCAATATCGCCAGTTACGTCAGAGCTATCCGAATCTGGTGGCAATTGTAGTTATTGAAACCGGAGTTTTGCATTATGGTATTGCAGCTCGAGCCGAAGGTTTTCCGGTTTTAGCTGAGGCTCACCTTGTTGTTGATGGACATAAGATCTCAGTTTGGGAAGCCGTGCCTGAGCGGGAAGCTGATGGTCAAAGAGTAAGAGCAATTGTTGATACTGAGGCCGGGATTCTAACAGTTCGTCCGGATAGCCAGACTGCCAATCAGGCTTTATCGGAGGAGATGGCCGAGGACGCCGTAGATGCTTATGTATTTTCTCGAAGAAGTAATCCAGTTATCTTAGCCGATGGCAGCACTGTCTTTTCAGTAGCCGTAATTATGGATTATCTTGAACAACTATCTGATATTGCTCTGGCTTTGGTCCACTTAATTGGTTTAGTTCGGGTTGAGAACTTATATGATGGAATCGGCAAAGAAGGCATCTCGGGTCAAGGTATTTACTCCGATCAAGAGGAAGAGGCTTGGGTTAATATATATCGTGAGATTGCCACTAAGTCTGGTGTTCGGGTAGTTCAGGTGAGGTTACCGGATCGAACTTTGATTGATAAAAATCCGCCGGCTTTCCACGGTAATGATTTAGAGAATTTAGCTTTTCTGCTTGAACCGGGTGATGGGCGTAATATTGCCACAGTTCATCTAAGAGCCTTGATACGGGTTAACGCTGAAGGAATAGTTGCTAACCAGGGCCAGTCGGGTTCTTATGCTGAGCTTAGAGCAATGTTTCCAATGGTTACTGATGCGCAAGCTTGGGATCAAGCCATGACCTTAGTTGATGAAGTCAAAGCGGAGTTAGGCGATGATGGTGTTTTAGCCGAAGGATTCAGCGAAGGGGTAATGTTTGAAACTTCTAGCGCTATTGATCAGGCTGAAACCCTAGCGGCTAATTCAAAATTTGGCAGTGTTGGCAGCAATGACTTGATTTCATTTTCATTGGGTAAGACTCGTGGTGGTCAGGACACTACTCAATACCAGCGTGAGTTTAGCTTTATGGTTATGCGTGAGCTTAATCGATTAATGGACGCTGTTTCAGCTGATTATCCATTATGTCTTTGTGGTCAGCTAGCCTCGGTTGATGAATTTTTATTATTTGCTGCTTACTCAGCTTCACAGGGAAGAATAATCGTTCCTAGCGTTGGAGTTGGTCAAGTTGCTTATGTTAAAGAATTTCTCCGACAAGTTGATCCGCAAAGGTTAGCAGCTTTATTTGATGTACACTCAGCCGAAGATTTTAATACTCGTACCATAGCTGGCTTAAGAAAAGAAGCAGCGAGGATTAGAGGCCAGATTAGATTAGCTAGCCAGCCATTATTATTTGAGATGATTGCTCGCCTAAGGTCAGGCCAGGCACAGCGAAGACCTTTAGATAATGGTAAAAAAGAAAATCCAGTAATAGTTATTCCAGTCCATGTGCCAGGACAAAATCAAGCCGTAAGTCAGATATTGTCAGATCAAGGAGTAGATAATGAACTTTTTCCGATAACCGTACGTGAATACGAGTGGTATATGCATAAAAGAATTCGCGAAAAAATTGAAAGTATAAAAGCACAAGCTATTACTACTGTTATCTATGGTTCAAGGTGGCGGGTGTGTGTTCATGATGCTTTTTATGGAGTGCTACTGGCAACCTCGCTTGATGAAGATAGGGTTGATTTTGATCAGGTTGAGATTTTAATCCCAATTGATTATATTGATGGGATCGACCAAGCTATTTTAGATAGGCCAGAATTCGTAAATGCTGATTTTAGCAACACCCACTTATTTGGTGGAAATATGAGCACGGAAAATTTATTTCTCATCCCACACCGAATTTTTGTTTATGGTCAACAGTATCCTGACTTTTCGGGAAGAAAATTAGATGAAATAGATGCTGATTTTACCGTAAGAATTTTTCGTACAGCTCAAGAAATGGCTGCGCATATCAAATCAAGCCGTAATCATCAAGCTCAGACGCCACTAGATAACGGTAAAAAAGTCAATAAGTTGGACTTAGTCAATTCGCAAGTCAGAGGTTTAATTTCCGGCAATCAGACTCGTTTTCAGTCGCGACATTTAACTTATACTAATTCGGTAGAGGGGATTAAGGTGGACGATTTAGTTGGTAGTGAAGAACAGCTAGGAAGAATTATTGATTTTCTTGAACAAATTTATGATAAGGGCGTGGGAAGCTTAGGTGATATTTTACTTTATGGCGGAGCAGTAAGAAGAAAGGTTTATGATTTAGGTCGTTTTGTCAGCGATTACGATCTTATGGCCCTTCCGAAGCTATCGGCGCGTGAATTACAATTACCAGTAAAAGCTCAGAGGAAGGTTGCCCGGGGAAAAGCCGAAGCAATCTTAGAAATGGTTGCTGATGATTTAGATAGTACTCCTGAGCGGATAAGTTCACCGCGCGGCAAAGCTGCCTTTGAACGCATACCGGTAAGCTTAACTTGCTATATTGGCCAAGACGGGGCACCGATTAGCTTCATTAAGCGCAGCCGTCAGCATTTTATCGATTTATCGATTTCACATACCTATATATCAGTTGGTCAAAGACTTATTTGGGATTTTTGGAACGGTCAGGGCTTAGCTGATTCAGTTACTAGCACAGCTCGTTTAGTCGGGTTTGCCGATGAAGACGAAATAACCTTACCTAATGTTTTAAGAACAATCAGATTCGTTTATGAATGCGGTCTTAATTTCGAACCAGAGACCGAGCGGATAGTCAGAGGTTATCTTAGACGATCCCCGGATAGAATTTCTTTAGGAACATTGTCAGATCTTTCGCGGGACATGATTGAGAATGTTCTTTTTGGTATATTCCTTGGAATTATGCGGGCTGCTGAATCACAGGAGGCACAGGAGGAGGCCAAAGCTTTCTTGCGGGAAATCGATCCGAACGAGGTATTAACTGATTTCTCACCGCAAATTACCAATGAACTTCATTCTAGCCGTCCGCTCGATAATGGAAGGCAACGCGCCTATCAAGATATCGGAGAGTTTACTCACAAACATGTTGTTTATCCGGAATATTTACCGGGCGGAACAACCGTAGATAAGCTCATTGAGCGTGAAATGCCCTCAGCCTTATTTGCTTATGAAACAATATTAAGAATAAGACATTGGATGGATTCTAATGGGCTAAGTAATCGGCCATTAGTTATTTGGCAGAATATGCGCTTAGCTGGTTTATATCCTTACATGACTAAAGAAGTAATGAGAGAGCTTGAAATTATAGAAGTTTCGTCAGAACAAATGAACAGTATTGTTGCTGGAAGAAGAAAATTGCCGCAAGGGCTACAAACGGCACGATTTATACTTATCCGTCATAAAATTCCTTCATTGCGTGTTCCTTATGATAGTAGTTTTCCGGATGCCTTGTCAGCCTTTGGAGCAAAACTGAAAGCTCCGGTGATGATGCTTGACCATTCAGCTTGTCATTTTAGCCGGGCACAGCAGCCACTTTTAGGTATGATGTATGACGAACAATATTTGAGATCTAATATCGCTATTAATTGGTTAAATAACCAAAGAGATCTTTCAGAAGTTACTGATTTGCTTTTAGAAGATACAGTTTTAATAGCGGTAAATGCAAATACATTGCTTAATGGCTCTTACGATCCAAAACATGCGTCGTTTTTAGATGATTGTGATGGAATCCTCGATCGTAGCCCCAAGGAAACAGTAAGCATCGCCGGTCAAGATACTCCGATTGGAGATGCTTTCTTCAGGGTTTATGAAGCACGCACTGATAAAGCGATAGCTAGTTATAATGCTGATGCTCAGGCTAAACCTTTAGATAACGGAAAGATAAGTCCAGCCGAACAACGCCTAGTCAAAGATACACTTTTAATTTCCTATCGAGAAGAAACAACCATTCCGGAAGGTTTCCTTAAAGCGGAAGCTGATTCAAAAAGGTTTGAGGCTTATTTAGATAAGCAAGTTAGACATATTTTATGGGAAATGAGTACAAATATAATTTTACATGCAGCCGGTAATGGCTCAGTAACTGTTAATCTAGTTACTTTAGATGGTCAGTCGGCCTTAGAAATTATTTCTGAGAGTGATGCTTCGGAATTCTCATTAAGTAACTTTTTTGTTAGTTATGATGATTTAGTTAATTTTGCCGCTAACCTTAGTAGTAAACATGTGGGATTATTACAGATGATGCAATATGCTGATCGTTTCCGATTTACTCATCGAGATGGCATTTTAACTATTGAAATCGTAAAGTGGCAAGATCAGACACAACCAAAGGAAATTGCTATTGATTTAGCAGTTGATCAGGCTTCAGTTGAGACAGCCTTAGCTAAAGTTAGGACTGCTCCTAATAGTAATCGTCAGCGTTTAGAAATACTTTCTCAAGATAAGGGAGAAATTGGTGCAGTAGCTCAAATTTTTATTCAGAGCATTAGTGCGCCTTTAGATAATGGAAAGAAACTTGACCCTGAGACCGAACTTAGAAGAATCGCTCAAGAGTTAGATGATTTAGGCTTGGGCCAAGCTGATGTCAGTGACAGTATTGATAGAGTAAGGGTTGCTTTAGGGCAAGGTTGGTATATACCGGAAAATAGGCCGCATATTGAAATTCTAGGCGATGAGCAGGGGAGGCTTTTACGTGCCTTAGATGAAACTCATCTGCATCAAGAGCTGCCGGTAGTCGGAGCCGTAGATACAATAGTTGCAAAGTTGTGTGGTTTTTGTTTTCGTTCGGCTGACGTAGTAGTTTTATCGCCCAGAGGAAGGAGAGGTTTCTTTATTCGTCGGGCAATTAAACCATATGAGGGTTATCTTACTTTGGTTGGCGGCGGGGTCCAGAGCGGTAGTTATGAAACAACCGCAAGAATGGAGATAAGAGAAGAGTTGATTTTAAGCAGATTACCAACTAATCCAATACAGATTATTAGTTATTATATTGCCGTAAAGCACATATCTTATCTTAAAGGTGCTTTCTTATTATATATTTTAACTGATGATGAATTAGGCCAAGCTAGGGAATCCAGTCGCCGGGTTAATTCAGCTAAGGTAAATAAGAGCCGAGGAGAATTTATTGCTTGGTTAGCTCAACAGCGCGATCAGGAAGATGGTACTGGCGAGGCTTTTGGAATTTATGAGATTGATCTTGAAACAGTATTTGATCGTCATCTACCGAATCCTGAAGTAGCTGGCGAAATTGGCCTAAGAATTCCTGAAACTTACGTTGGTGGTGAAGTTGAAGAAGAGTTTGCCGCCTATACCCCGGATATATTACAGTTATTTATGCAAGATCCAGCAAGGATAGCCAGAGCTAAAGAGGAATCCTTGAAACTCATCCGAGGACCTTTAGATAATGGAAAAACCCAGCAAGAAAGGAAACGTATTTTAGCTAGAGCTCGGTCAATCAGAAATACCAACCACGATATTGGTAATCATCTAAATGGTTTGCTAGGCTGTTTGAAAGAATCCAAAGAAATTGAAGAAGCTTATGCGATTTTTGGAAGATTTTCCGCAGACATTGCTGGTTTAAGAAAGTATCGCGAAGGTGGCGAGGCTGTTACCGATCAAGTTCTTGATGAAATAGCTCAGGCTTGTGATCATTGTGAAGCATTATTGGAAGAGTTACGTGATAAACTTCTTGAATTTGAATTTATCCGGACTATGGGTATTGACGATTTGGGTGAATGTTTTAGTCATATGGATCTAGAAATAAGAGGGTGGTTAGTCCAGGCAACCAAAGATGCCTATGATGTAGTTTTAATGTTGTTACATGACGAGATAGCCATTTTTAGTGCAGTTGAGGCAATAACTTTTATAACTCGAAGAGAGGCTAGCGAAGAAGAACTTGAGGTTCCCGAGATAAGGGTCAATCCTGAAGGTAGTCGAGTTATAGTATCGATAAACAGTCGTTACTTTTTAGGAATTTTTATGAATATCATCAGGAATTCTTGCACAGTTTGCAAGGGAATGTCTGGTCCGTTTGCTTCGATTGAAATTGATGAATCAGGAGAAGAATTTAAAGTTGTGGTTCGCGATAACGGACCGGGCATGAATGATGCTCAGGTGCATCAATACAATCTTCAAGCGGTCGGTGATCTAACGGCTGTTACCGGAGTAATTTCTTCAAAGCCAGCCAAGGTACATGCTGAATCAAGTGGCTACGGCCGAGGCCTAAAAGAAGTTATTGCTGATATTGTTTTGCTTGGTGGGCGTACTTTTGTTGAGCGGTTATCAGCCGGAGGCATGCAAACCGTAGTAATTTTACCGAAACGACAAATAAAGAAACCTTTAGATAATGGCAAAAAATCTTTAAAATCTCGCCTAGCTGAAGCCGATACAGTAATTATTCCTACGCTGGTTGGTTTAACTGAGGGTCGAATTACTATGATAGTAGGTGATAATTTTGTGTCTTCTTACCAAACAGTTTTAGAGTTTTTAAATAGTGAAAAAACTAACATAACCGCTCTAAAGACAATATCAGGAGTTTTAAGTGAATTTTTCTTCGACGGTCATCCTAAGGCGGTAATGGTAGGTGAAGCTGATCTAGAGGCGGTGGGTATAGTTTTACCTGAGAGTGGAATAATTGATCCATCCAAAGATAATGTAGACATAGATGATTTAAGACAAAAGATCCTTGAGCTGCGTGATGTCATTGCCGGGTTTCCTTTAAGTCAAGTTGAAGAGTTTGAACAACATAAGTTTGATACCTTGGCTGACAATAAAAAACAAAAAATAGACGAAGATTTAACCGTATATGCTAATACTCATATCTTTGACCTTAGATTAAGGGCAAAAAATGAAAGTGAAGTTGTGGTAAGAACTTTTAAGAATTCTCCGGTTGTTTCAGATCAAGTAGAGATTTTGGGAGTTGGCCCGGAAACTATCCAAACATGGTCAAGAATAATAGAAGCTTCAGAATTAATTGCTCTTTTTGGCCAGTTCCCTCAAGAATTAACTCCAGCCTTAGAGGATAAAGTTATAGTGAAAGTTGCTGTTCCGCTTGATAACGGCCGGAATAGTTCAGCTGATACAACTAACCAGCTATTAACCCAACTTGAGCAAATGGCTCGCGGTCAGATTCCTGACGCTCAAGCCAGTAAAATAATTAAACAACTTTTAGTTTTGGGTACCGAGCGTTCGGATGTCCAAAGAGCTTTATTACTTTACAGTCGCCTGAGAGAGAAGCCACTCGATGGTTTATTTGATAATTATCATATAAATGGTGTGCCGGTAAGATTAGCAAGAGATCAAGAAGTCGTTTATATGACTAGAACCGGAAAAACTTTTAAACAGGTTTTTGGTGGTAAAAATATTATGGTTGTCGAAGTCCATCCGGATGACGCTATGCTTAATTTTGGTGATCTTGCCTTTGCTTTAAAAATGTATGGCGATAGTAATACTATTTTTGCTATGGCCATACCTGATCCAGCCGGAGTTTCTGATTATCAAGTAGATTTTATCAGAGTCCTTTACCTGATTAGTGAGTTTCTTGCGTTCTCAAAATCTGGGGATTTCGTAACCAAAATTGCAGAAAACCCTTTTATGAATACGAGTTCAAATGTATTAAAGTCTTGGATTCGGAGCGCTGAAGCTAAACTTGGGTCTGATTGCATGGCTCAAGGTGAATATGTAGATTTAGAGATAAACTTACCGATTGATCAAGCAGCTCGTGATGAATCTGGCCGATTGTTATCATTTGAGACTATATTCCAGGAACCAACTGATGAAGATCAAGAAAAAGTAGATAATTTAGTTAAGCAGCATTCCGATAGAGATATCTATATAGTTCCATCTCCGTTTTCGAATCATCCGCATCATCGAGCAATAGCCCGGATATTTTTATCAGCTATTTATCAATTTAATCCGAATGCCCAGATATTTCTTTGGGATGATGATTTAAGTTTTAGACAGCATCGAATGAGAGCAAACACATTCTATTTCTATAGTCAATTAGAACAGGCTCATAAGGAGAAATGGATTGAAAAAATTTATGATTCTCAAATTCTAAGAAGAGGTAAGGGTTTTTATGCCCAGCGAGCCGAACAAATAGCTTTAGCTGCGGCTGATGCTGGATTTAAAGAGATGATATTTGAGCGTGGCGATGTAGAGGCTTTCCTGGTTATTTTGGCCCATGAGCTTTTTTACGCTGAAAGATTATTAAAGGTGAACATTGTTGAACGGCCAGCAGGTAGGCCTCTCGACAACGGTCGTCAATCAGATAAGGTTCAAGAAATAAGCTTTAGTGATAGAGTAGCGCTCAGACTTTTAAGCTTCTTGCATTTAATTAGAATGCCTACTTGGATTGTTTGGCATCTTACGCCAATTCGTTTTCGGGGTGGAATATTAGTTAGCGGCGGTGATTGTGCTGGTCTTAACCCAGTTGCCGGATATCTTTCGCGTTATCTTTGGCAAGATGGCCATATGCTAGCCGGGGTTAAAAAAGGCTTAGATGGCTTGATTAAAGCTGACCCAACTTCTGAGATTGTTCCAATAACTAGGGGAATGGCTAAGATTATGCCTTATGCTCCGAGTTTTGAATTTGCTTCAACCCGCAGGAATTTAAAAGAGGGAGAAGCTGAGACCGCCGTAGCCTTAGATAATATCCGTAAGAATTTTGGATTTTTAGTAGTTATTGGCGGCAATGATCATCTTTATGAAGCTAAAAAATTAGGTGAATTATTGGAGAAGGCCGGGTTAAAAGTTATTGTAGTTGGCGTGCCTAAAACAATTGATGCTGACACTTTATACACTAAACCCTTAGGAATTGAGTCAGCTGCCCAAGCGGTGAACGAATATGTTTATCGGGCAGCAGCTTTACCGGGGTCAGGCGAAGTAGTAATTATTGAAGCTATGGGTCGGGATTGCGGTTATTTAGCAGCTCGGGCCGGAGATAGAAGAGATGAAGCGATCGCCTTACTTGGTGCCGAGTTAGCCGAAAAAGCCGAAAAAGCCAAGCCAACTATGGAGACTTATGTTCCCGAGCATCCTAAAACTGTAGCTGAAATCCGCCGCCGGGCTAGAGAAAAAATGGCTAAAGTCGGAGCAATAACTATTATTCTTTCTGAAGGTTTTAGAATTAACCAAACAGATGATCCGGACTATGGACCATTGCTAGAGGCTAATCCAGTATTAGCTGAAATCCTTAGAGGGCTTAAGCCTGACACACAAGGAAATATTGTTATTCCACAAGGTATTGCTGCTGAATTTGTCGCAGCTATTTTAGCCGAATATAATCCGACAATAGAAGTATTAGGTTTTACACCGCGCGGGGCTATCCCGGTTGATCAGGAAAGAGAGCTTGCTTCCGGTTTTGCCCGTCAAGCTAGAAAAGCTATAGTTGAAAGAATCAGTGGCAGGGCTGTTGCCTGTTGTGATGATATTAATCATCCGGCTGATTTAGGCGTTATTGACCTTGTGCCGATAACTCGGGTTTGCGGTAAAGATGCTAAAGGAAGATCCATCAGTAAAGATGTAGATCAAATTATGAGTTTAACTGATCAGAAAGCAGCCGGAGTGATAATTTCCGATAATCAAGAAATTATGCCGGAAGAACCATCAGCTGAGACTATTCGGAATAAAGATCCGCCGACTACCGTTAGCGCAGTTGCTGCAACTGCAATTTCAGCCTGGGCACATCGTCGGCCTTCAATTTTTGTTATTCGCGGGCAGGAAGCTGATGAAACAGTTAATCGATTAGCAGATCTTTTAGCTGCATCAACCAATTTAGGGGTTATCTATGTACGTCAAAGAACTGAAAATTCATATCTTGTTCTTTCGCGAAATACGTCTTTATCCTTAGGGGAGGTTCTTTCTAGCGCTCACCAGATAAAAGCAGCTGTTGGCCATCTCAATGTTGTTGTTTCACCATATTTTCAAATCAGAAAGAATGATCCAGTCATAGTTCAGTTAAGCCAAGTCAGAGAAAGGCTAACTGCTGAATTATCTGCCTTAGGTGAAGCTAAGGACAATCAAGCTAAGCGAGAAGGTATAATCAAGGCTCTTGCGCCTTATCGAGAGTTAGCCTTACGTTTAGCTAATGGCGATATTTCTGATTCAGCCTACTACGAATTTAATCCAGCCTTAAATGATCTTGGTCAGGTAGTTAAATTGATACTTTCCTTAGCTGTTCCTCAGGTCGAGAATCATACAGGGCCATTGTCCGGCATGCGGCTGACTTCTTTAGGCCGGGCTTTAGATAGAGAAGAGAGAATCTTAACTTATAAACCGCTTGACAATGGCAAATCAAAAGAAGTTATGACAGTTTCACACTTAGCTTATCCGACAAAGGCAGCTCTTATTCTTGAATTTGGTTTTTATCATGAAATAGAGCTTACTGCGGGGTACTTTTGCCTAGAGAATGAAGGTTTAGAAACAACTGTCGGTTTTAGAAGATGGTCTGAGCAACTAGAAGACTACTTAGAACAACCAAAACGTGGTCAGCAAGGAAATTTAGTCGCGATAATATTTGATGTTCCAATTGGATGGATTACAAATGGTGAGCGGATAGTATGGCATCAAGATGTAGGTTCGACTTTTTTAAGTTTGTCATCGGAAACAAAAGTGGAAGCATTACCGCAGGAATTTTTAGATAGATTGGCCGCCGAAGATGTTGAGTGGTGGGGCAAGCAAGGTTTAGAAATGAATCTGGCCGATTTTTTTGCTTTGCATTATCGCAGGGGCACCTTAGGCCATGTGCCAGCTGAAAGTCTAAATCTTGAACAAACCATACAGCGAAATGTAGCACATTATGATGAAAGTTTTCTTGAAACATTAGTTGGCCAAAAGTTAACAGCGATGAGCCAATTGGCACCTCTCGATAATGGCATCAGAAAGTCTGGCCCTCGTTCGCATATCGGAACTTCAGGGAAAGTGACGAAAGTTCAACCAGTTGCCAAAGTTGGTGATCGTGATGCTGATCCTGAAGAACTAAAGAAAGAAACCAAAACCAAAAAAAGTGAGCCAAAAGCTATTGATTTTGGTCCAGCGGTAATTGTTGAGCTTTCTCAAGAAGCGCAAAGGTTGTTGGCTGAATCGAAAGATGGCCCAGACAATCCTGACGGAAAATCTCAAGCCCCACTTGATAATGGCGTTAATGGTCTTGAGGTGATCAGCCAGGAAGAAGTGTTTTATAAAAATATTCACGAACATTTATCTCAACGATCAGTGCCAGCTGATCAGATAGATTTTATTATTAAGGCAATGCGCTTAAATGCGCGCCATAATTTTGTTTCGCAATTAAGTAGACCGGCAACCTATAATTCAAATTATCCGATATTTATCGGTAATTGCATGATGTCTCAAGGTACTGGTGTTGCCTATCAAGCCGCGCTGTTAAAACTTGAATATGGACAGTATGTGCTTGAGGTGGGAACCGGTTCAGGCTGGCAAACCGCCATATTAGCTACTTTAAGCTATGGCGGTAGTGTTTATTCAATCGAACAAGACCTCGAAGTAGCTAGGGTTGCTCAAAGTAATATTTCGGCGGCGAGGATTAGCAATATTTTCCTTATTCAAGCTGATGCAATGCAACCAATAGATGTATTAGCCGGTAAAAAATTTGAACGAATCATTGTTTCCGGGGCATTACCACAAGGAATACCGGTCATATTGTTAGATTATCTCGACTTGTCAGGAATAATGATTGCTCCGATAAATCACGGTAACTCTAGTGATAGTTTATGGAGGATTACCAAGGGGTATGACGGAACCATGGCTGCATCTAGAGTAGATAAAAATATGAGATTCCAGCGGATCAATGTTGCAAGTAGTACCTCAGTAATTCCAGTTAATCAGGCTAAGAAATTACAAGATTTATCTATTGAGCAAGCTACAGAGCTTGGTGTTCTGTTGGCTGATAGGAAAGCTCGAGCTCCGCTTGATAATGGAAAATCTTTATCGAGACGTAGCTTTGGTTTTATGGTGACCGCTTTGGGAGTGGGGTCATTTTTGACTGTTTGTTCTAAGTCCTCTGATTTGAAACCGGAAGGCAATCTCATTGGGACTGGACTCACAGTAGGATTAACTTTCGCTCCTGGATTAGGAAGAAATATTGGGGCATATGAGGAGACAGTATGGACTGATCAGGATGTTGAATTTTTATGCCAAGAAGCGAAATTGATCAGAAAATTATGGAATGTTCCTTTTGTTTTATTCTCTGTTTATACTCCTCCGATTGCCGGTAGCAATTACGCTCAAAGTTATCGATGGATTAAGCAGATGCATGAAGCTGGAGTTCGTCTTTTGCCACATATCTCAAACTATGATGGTCGCTATCTTCCTTCACCAATCGATATTAATGCTTGGGGTATTTCTGGTAGGGAAAAGAACCTATACAAAGATTTTATTAGGGGTTTGTATCATGAGTTTAGCTTACGCAATGAAGAGGGTATTTTTTCTGAAACTATTGTTGGTTGGAATGTTTTTAACGAATATGATTATTTAGCTGTAAATAATCCTAAATGGTTTGCCAGAACGGGCGAGATTGAGGGATTATTGCAGGGTCTGGATGAAGCTGGGATAGTTGATAATCAAGAAAGAACAAGGGTAATACACGGGCATGTTATCGATAATATCCTTTTAGCTACAGAGGAAACAACTCGAGGCATTATTGGAGTCTATCAAGACCTAGGTCTTGATCCTAAGCCGATATATACAGTTTGGGCTGGATTGCCGACAACTGAACAGGTTGCTAAAGTTCCTTCTTTGACTGGTTGGTCATTTAATCGTTATGATAAACCAGGCCTGTTAGAATCTTTAGAAAATGCTGCTCAGATAGTTGGTGGTAAAGAAATAAATATCCATGAGATCGGGGAGAGTTCTCATGATGGAGAGGATGTTCAAGCGATAGAGCTGGCTAGAACATTAAATGAGATAGTTGGGGCAAGAGCAAAATTTCCGAATTTGCGTCACTTTATGTTTATGAGCGCTAACGATAATCACTGGAAACCGGAGCTAGAAAGCACAACAGCAGGATACCGAAGATTTGATAGACAAGGAACTCCTTTCTATGGTCAACATTGGGGATTGTTTGCGACAATATTTGATGATGATGGCAATGCCATAGCAGTTAGGCCGAAGAAAGCTGTCGGTGCTTTAAGTGTAGAAATTAGTAAGCTGGCTAATGCAAATAAAGCTGGTCAGCCACTTGATAATGGCCGGGATAGCTCAGCATTAGGCTCAATTACTACTCGGATTAATGTTTCAGCCAATAACCATTCAGTACAATTACAGGGACATCAACATTTAGTGGTCATTGCTCCTTTCGAAGATTTAAATCAACAGGACAGAGCTACTTTAGATGAACTTCTTGAAACCAAACTACCAATTGGTGACTATGTATTTATCGGCGAAGGAACTTTTGGTCTGTTAATGGTTGCTAAGATGGCCCTGTTAAAAAATAGCGATATCCGCGATAGTCAGCTAGCCGAACATTTAGGAAATGTCATTGAACTGGCTAGCTTGATGAATCAAGGGCTTAGCTCAACCGGCTTAAACTTAGGTGAGCCTATAGCCGAGCATCTTAATCGAGTGGTTGAATATTTTCCTTTAACTAATAATCAGCGGCTAATAGCCCTTATTCGTAATTTAGTGATAATGCATTATGGGGAACCAGTAATGTTTTTTACTCAGTTTGCTCAAGATCCCGGTCGCTTCCGAGGAGTTTATCTATCAACCCTTGCAACCAGTCCGGAGATCATCAACCAGATGGAAATACAATATCAGAGGCAAGTACCGCTTAATAACGGAAAAGATACCGCAAAATATGTTTCAACTAAAGCAGTAATCGTACTTGGTGTATCTGGTTCAGGAAAAACTACCTTTATTGATAATTTGCTTGATGATCGGCACGACCGTTTTATTTTCCCGCGACTTACTACTACCCGAAAACCACGCAGTGGAGAAACTGCTGATCGTTATCGAGTTTTTGTTAGCCAAGAATTATTTGATTCAAAAGATCGGGCCGATCAAATGTTAATGGTAAGAAGGGGCCGTCATGGCGGCTATGCTTATGGGTTAGATAGAGGTAATTTGGATAGGTGCTGCGCCACCGGTAAAGCATTACTTTTTGATACAACTTCAATCGCTGGGGTAGAGCGAATAAGAGAAATTTTTCCTCAGGCTGAGGTAATCACGGTTATACCTAAATCATTCGATAGGCTCAAAATTTTAAGCGATGAGCAAATTAAACGTATTCTTGAGTCGCGAATGAAGACAAGACGCATGAGTAGGGTTGATACTGAAAAACGCCTTCAGGAGGCTGTAAATGAGCTTAAAAGATTTCCTGAGCTTAAACCAGAAGTGGTTGTTGTGAATGATTCAATTGATGACTTAGATGAAAATATGACTAGATTTAATCAGGCAGCCGTGGAGTTAGTTTCTAAAAATCAGCCGTTAGATAACGGAGTCGATGAAGCGCATTGGCGACACAATCTTGACTTAAAAGGTTTTACTGAATTTTCTGATGAATATATTGATTTTCTTAAGAGAGTTGATGATCGAGAGGCTAATGATGCCTTTTGGCAACCGATCGAAAGATTTAATCAAAGATTAAAAAGCAATAAAGCTTTAGCTAGAAAACTTTTAGATTTATCGCAGATAATGCTTGATCAGGAAGTTTCAGCTGCTGAGGCTTTAATTGAGGCCTTAGCGCAAGTTGATAATCGTAATGATTCAGAAGTTGCCTTTGAACAGGTAATTGAACTAGCGGCAGTTTTCTTAAGAAGAAATTTTGACCCGAGGGCTTCGCTCATGCATGGAGTAGTGGCTATAGCCAGTGCGGCTAAATCAGCAACTGATTTAGAAAGTTGTTTGGCTCTTGCCTTGAACATAGCCGAAGATGCTTCTTGGGATTATCCACAAATAAATTTTGCAATCCAGTTTGATATTCCTTTGATTGCTTTAGAAACTAATGATCCAGAGGTTTTAGCTACTCAGTTAGAGTTTTTAGTCAGCCGTCAAGGATATTCGCAAGCTCGAGCTTATGCCCGGACCCATTGGATGTATAATTTTAGAAGAAAAAATAGTTTTCGCACTACTGATTGTTACGAAGTTGGCCCAGATGGTCCAAATTGGAAAAAAGGTTATGTTCGCAGAGGATTAGTAGAATTAATTGCTTATAAAAGATTTATTAAAGCTATAGCTAGAGCACAAGAACAAGGATTAGGCATTGAATCTCGTATAGCTACTAAAGAAAAACAAGTTTATCGTGGTCTGGTTAGGGCTGAAACTCACAGTGATTCAGGCACCTATTATACTTGGGAGCAAGATTTAATAGTAGCCGTTTGCCCAGTATTTTTAAAAGAGACAGTAGTTTCTAAAACTGATCTGACCGGTCAATTTTTCCCCGGCTTATTAAGAGTCGAAAATGATCAAGATATTAGCTTATTAGATTGGCATGTTCAGCGTGTTGTTGGTCAATTCCAAAGTTGGGTTACACATAGGCATAGAAATTTTGATCAATGGCCACGTTGTCGACGCGATAATTTATTGCTTGAAGCTTACTTACAGCACCAGATTTATGATACCTATAAAAAATTTGCCAGTATTTGGGCTCGGGCTTATCAAGAAGCATTCATTCCGCAAAAATATCCTAAGGGGAGTCAAAATGATAATCCAGTATATTTAGCTGCAGTTGAAGCAATTGCTTGGTTAGATCAGGTTGGTGGAGTTGCCAACGAGCAACGTTTGGCCAAGCTGGATGAGCTAGACGATAAACATCAATTAGGGAGATATCGAATATTACTCCAGAAAGCTTTGCTTGAACCTCAGACTACAGGAGTCTCGCAAGTAACTCAAAAAGTTATCGGAGAGGAAGGTATTTCTGGCAAACCTTTAGATAACGGGAGAGTAAATAAAGAAGAATTAGCGGTTACAGCAGTTAAAAGAGGGAACACCTCACCGTGGCTGGCGGGTCCCCTCTCTGCTGTAGCCCCTATATATATAGGTAAACAATCGCTACCTTTGGATAATGGTAAGTCAATTCAAGAACAATTCATTGAAGATGTAATTGTTTTTTGGAAAGTTTGGGATAAACAATATCCTAGAGATATTGAATCTAGCATTTGCGTACTCGAAGGCGTAAAAGCTTTGAAAGCCAAAGGTTATATAGTCTATTCTGGCTCAGAGCATCAATTGAATATGGCAATTGCTGGTTTATGGAGAAATGTTTCTGAAGATGATAAGTTTGCAATAAAAGAAGCTGTACGTTTATTGGCTGAAAATGTTAGACAACATGCTGACGATAGCGGAAGATTGATAGCCTTTTTTGATCGTGAAGATGATGTGCTTTATTTAGCTATGGTTGATGTTGGTCCGGGATTTTTCCGTGATGATGAAGGAAGACCGGTTATTCGGAGAAAAGATGATCGGTTTGAACAACGTCCGGATTCTACCGGCAGAGGGGTTGGTTTAAAGTGGGTTTCAGATCAGGTAGATGATTTACAAATCCATACGGGTGGGCATGTTAGCCGACAGCCTAAACCAACAATTGAGTCCGATTCAAGGATAGAAGATCTTAAAGGAACTTTTGTTTTTACGAAAATAAATTTAGCCAGTCAAGCCAGGGAGCCTTTAGATAATGGTTATGGAGTTTATCAAGGCAGGAGACTATATCTAGCTGCTGATCCGGTTCTAAGTGGAGTTAAAAGTATTCGGCGCGTGAATTTATCAGGTCTAACCACCAAGAGACAAAAACACACTTTATTCACTAGACGAAAAATTCTCGATTTAGTGAGTGTCCATGCTTTAGCGGCGGCCCATGGTTATTCTTGGTTAAATGATATAAATAATAGTTATGCTAAAAACCAAGCTGATGGTGAGGTTACTTATTGGTTTGAGGTTTATTATGCTATGCTTTCCTGGTTAAAGGGAGAAATTTATAATGCTGAAGGAACTCGCGATGAGGCACCTAGTCTTTATGTCGGCCAACACGTTGGGGCTGGATTTCAAAGTGATTTTCCAGAAAGAGAAGAAGCGAATGTAGCTATCGGAATTGATCCTTTAGAGGTAACTAACGGAGTAGTTTCAGCAAAATTTCTTGGTAGTACTGCTCCGGCAGTATACGCACCACGTGGTGGGATTATGAAAATAACCGATTTAGCTTATCTTTGGGCTTTATCGGTTGGTCCGGCCGCCGGAAATTGCGATTTAAATTTAAACTACAGCGTTAGAAAAAATATGACTAATCTAGCAGCTAGTTTAGGTAAGAAAACAAGTCAGCTCAGAGGGGTAATGTTATTCAGAGAAAGGCATTCACGGGTTCCTTTGTTGCAATTGGTTGAAAGCGGAATGCAGATAGATGAAGGTGATTCAGAACTTAGAGAATTCTTAAATGAGGCCAAACGAATCGAGGATAAAGAAAAACAATGTCAGAAGCCAAGCCTGCAAGATTTTGATAGTTTGAAGCAGACTTACAAAGCTTTTGATAGCAAGGTTAAGGCAACTGGGGTTTATCAAAGCGGGAACCTTACCTTTATTGCTGACGGGAACCTTATGCCAGCTTTAGTGGCTTTAAAGAGAGGCTCGGCAGATTTTATTTTTGACTCAGGGGGAACTTCCGAAGGAATTATGGCTGCGGCTAATGTAAGGGCAATTGGTGGAAAAATGAGCGCCCGGATTGTGCCTTATCAGGCAATGGCTGAAGGAAAGCTTCAGGCAAACTTAGTTAAAGATAAAGATAAATTTTTAGAAAATGAACTAGCTGAGCTAGCGAGATATGGTTTTTATCCTAAAACTTCAAGAAGAAAATTGCAGCGAGGGCAATATCGTCTTAATCATGTTTTTGATGCTACAGATTTAGTCAGTGCTGAAGAAGCAGTTTTCTTGGCAGCTCACATTAAAGATAGTCCTTGGGACAGCAGATTGAAGGGAGTAAGATTCGACCGTTCGAGTGGTTATTTAGTCGTTGATGTTGTGGTTAGTACGACTGCGGGTGAAGTTTCAGTTTATCGGGTAACTATGAATACAAAAGTTTCAGACGTAGAATCAAAATACGATGCGTTATATAAAGTGCGAGGATTGTCATTTAGTAGAATTTTAGACATATTTGATGGTCGTAGTCAAGCTCAGCAATTAGCTACTGATTACTATGATTTAGCTAAGGCTCTTGGAATGTTGGGTTTGTTTGAAGATGCTATTGATACATTTAGGTTTTCCGAAAATTTAAGAAGCAGTACTTATTCTTTTAGATGTCGCGCTGCTCAATCTCATTTCTTGGGGATGAAAATGATTCTAGAAGGTCAAGCAGGCCAAAACGCTAACGAAATTGCTGCTAAACATTTTGAAGATTCCTTAGAGAGGAGTCGAAAGAGCCGAGACCCACAGCTAAGAACTAGAGAAAGGCTTATTGACCTTTATAAATTTCTTGGTGAAACTGCAGTGAAGAAGGATGAACATCAGGATGCTGAACGTTGGTTTACTTTAGCTTTAAGAAGAGACCCAACCAACAAAGAATTGCTAGATAAGCTTAATCAAATACAAGTTTTAACTAACCAGCCGCTTGATAACGGCAAAGCCTCCCTAGAAGACCAAGCAGCTAGACAGCCTCTTGATAATGGCAAGCCTACGATTTTTTCAATTTCACCACAACTTCAGGGCACTCCTTTAGGTGAACGGTTGACGCAGCTTAATACTCTTTATCAGGAAAAAGGTACTAACGAACAAGGCGCTAGGGCTGTAGTTGAGGCAGTTTTAGTTGAGCCGGAAATAAAACTTGAAGTCTCCCAAAGAATAAGACAGGCTGATCGCTTGGAAGAGACTCAAGGTTTTTCAGTATCAAAAACTTGGGCTGATCGTCTAAAGGATGAAGTTTTGAGCCGTTCAGTTGAAAAGTTAGTTGACCGGGAGATTTTCATATTTCAGATGGAGTATGAGTTGTCGGTGGGATTCTTGCAGGCTTTTTATGATTATCAGATTAGTTTAATGCGACAATATCGTAAGGCTGAGCTTGAAGCTGCTGATAGCTTGGATCAGCAAACCGCTCTCGAAGCTGAAATAAGAAGAGATGCTACTCACAATACTTCCCAATTTGCTAAATTGCTTATGGCTGGTGGACTAGGAAGCTTTAAGCCGGATTTAGTCCGCGGCTGGTATCGAATTATTAAAGAATACCGTAGTTTAGCGGCTGCCCGAAATCAAATTCATGTTATGGGCATATTGTACTCAAGTGCAATCAAGGGACAGCAGGAAAATCGAGGCTTGATGCAACTTAAGGGTCCAGCTCAGATAGCTGATAGTGATATTATCGAAACAGTTATCATCAATCGAGCCAACCCTCAAAATGGTATGCTTGAATTAGTCGATACTTTTGAAGGGCCTGTTCCTGAATTTGGTATTGGTCAGTTAACCATTGAGTTATATCGTAACCCACATTCTGAATTACAGGAATATTGGCTATATTGTCCGTCTCAGGTGGTTCAGGATAAATACGACGGGACTAGTGAAGTTGTTGAATGGTTGGAAAACGGAAGAGTCGTAGTTAGGCAAGCTCAAGTTTTCAATGAAGCTTATCCGGGAGAAACCTCTGATTATTGGCGGGCAGTTCAATCTTTAGTTTATCGCCGAGTTTGTTTAGAATTCATTCGTCGCGGTCAAGAGAATCGAAGGAATCATGAAAAGAAGCGAAAACCGCGCTGGGGAACTTATTTTGTCGGTAAAAAATTACTTTTTTCAACTAGCGAAGTTAACACTACTTTAGTCATTCCTCAAGTTATCGAAGCTCAATACGGCCAGGTAGAAGATAGTCGGGGAAAGAGGGCAAAAAGAGTTATTCGCGGTGATAATTTTGCCAGATATTCTGGTTTTCGCGACGTAGTGGTTCATCATTATAACCATACGATTGTTCCAGCCGGCATGCCTTACTATCCGCAGGATGCTGAAAATGACTTTTTTACTGAATTAAGCATTGCTGAACGATTCCGTCCGGCTATCCATGACGGAAAAATTGATTTAGTAAAAATAACTGGTCAGGTCAGCGATGTTATCACTGGCTGCTCAACCATGCATACCCGGATTTTACGTGAGGAAATATTTGCTGAGTTTGCCGAAAAGGTAGTTGAGGATCCTTTATTTGGTAATAGTGAAGGTTCAGATCTTGAGCGTTGGCAGGGAAGAAGAATCCAGACCACGGTTGCCCATTATCGAGATCAATTAGGGGTAACCGGAAGCCATCAAGAGTTTTTCGCGGCTTTAGGCAAAGTTTCCGACGGACAACCAAGGGTCAAGCGAGACTTCATTGCAAGTATTTTACGTGCTAAACATAAACAAAAAGAATTATTTGTCCGAAAGCTATTTGATGGTACTTTTGGCGATCTGGGAGTAACGGAAGCGGAGTTTAAAGCTGCCGGAAAATCTATCTTAGATATGCCATTTTTTACTTTTGTCCGCCGTTTTGTTGATTATAAATGCCCCAATCTTATCATTGATATGCTGTTTAATAAAGAATATCGCGATAGAATTGTTGCCGCTAACGCCGTAATTTTAATCGGTGGTCGCCGCTTTAGTTGGTTTTTTGAAAAACAGCGTGAACGGTTACGTCAATTAATAAGACAGGATCCGAGAATGAGATTTCATGTTTTATTTATTGAGGAACATAATATACATACCTCTCCGATAATGCAGCAGGGCACTGATTTTGGCGGAATGCTTTCCTGGGAAGGAAAAGAAGCCGGCCCAACTAGTTTTGGTAATGCTCAACAAAATGCTTCGCCGACTATTGGAACCTTAGATGGGGTTATCCCAGAACGTTTGAGGCCGATTGTGCGTGGCCAACAGGGAGAAATCATTAGTGGAACCGGATATGTTGTTGAATACTCACAGGAGCGTAAAGGTGGAGTAAGAATTCCGGATATTAATTCGTTAGTGCTTCAAATTGAACAAGCCAGCAGAGACTACGCCGATAAATTAGTTTATGGTCAAATTGCCGTAAATGCTTTAGCTATGGGCATGACCCAAGGCGATATTGACAATCAGGCCAAGGGCTTAATTGCAGTTTGGGGGAACTTATTAGAGCAAGCAAGGCCAGCGGCTGTACCTTTAGATAATGGAAAAGTATCTAAGGCATCCATAGGTAATAGAAATTTTGGCCAAAAATTATTTAATTTTTTAAAATGGTTTATTGCTCCAAAAAGTCCTAAAATGCTTCAGTTTCTTACTGAGGCAATTGTAAATACTACTGGTTTGTCAGCCGATATTACTCAAAAGTTAGAAGAAATAAGAAGGCAGATCGAACAAGCTGAAGATAAGAAAGAGCCTTTAGACAATGGTCGGGATAAATTAAGCCCTAGAATATCAAAATTGCTTGCACAAGGAACTGAAGATCCTCAAGTGCAATATCAATTACTAGAGATTATTCGCGCCCAACAGCAACCAGTAGTCGGGATGATGGATAATTACCATTTAAATGGTCAAAGGGTTCGCTTTGCGCCTGAGGAAAGTTTAGCTGTAGTCGCAGAATTTGATCGTGGTAGTTTTAGAAGAGCATTCAGTCCAAAATTAAGGACGATGATTATTGAAACTCATCCCGATGATTTAATCATTCATGCCGGTGCTACGGCAAATATGTTTGTTAGTGAAACTAGGGGAATGATAACTGAGCTTATTCCGCAATATCCGGGATACCGCAATAATATGCCAATTTTTGTTACAGCAGTTCCTGATCCAGCCGGAGTAACTGATAATTTTGCTTTTAATTTTTTCCAAGGCAAATTAACTTCTTTGGAGGCGGCAAAAAGAGAAGTCCGGGCCCAGGAAGCGATCTTAAATGCTGGTTTTATTGGTTGGAATCAGACTGGCAATGCCAGTGAAAGGCACATTAATCTTGATTTAAGATTAAGCTTGATTAAAGCAGTCAGAAGGCCGGATGGAAGCCTTGATTCTTATCGTAGTGTTTTTCAGAGATTAACTAAAAGTGAACTTGAAAAAATTGACGCTGTTGTAAGGGAGAATGCGGCTGATCAATATTTTATGGTCCATCCGTTTAGCAATCATCCACACCATCGGGTTGTAACTCATGCCTTTTTAGAAGCGATTTACACTCACAATCCGCAAGCAACTATATATTTTTGGGCTAATCAAGAAGAACACCAACAGTTAATGACCCAGGCTAATGTATTTTTTGTTTTTAGTGAGGGCATGGAGAATTGGAAAGGGTTAATTATTTTTAACGGAAACCATTCGCAAAATGAACGCCGAGGCGGAAATGGTGAATATTATTGTGATGCTGCTCGGAGTATGGATTTAGCTACCTGGGAAAATTTACAAGAAAGACTTGCTCGAGAGGAAACTAGTTCGGTAAATTTAAATAGTTTACCGCTTTGGCGACCGCATGCAGAAAGATTTGTAAAGGTAAGGATTGAGCCAGTCGGTCAAGATGTCCTGAGCACTCCTTTGGATAATGGGAAATCAACTAAGCAGCCAGAGAAAGAGGTAGTTTCTGATTCCCAAAACGATTTTTCTTTAGAGCAACTGAAAGCGCTTACGGTTGGTAGCCCTAATCTTTCTTTCGGGGTAGGTATTTTAGCTCGTCATCAAGAGGTGGATTTAATTATTCAGGCTTTTGGTAAGAGAATAATCAAGCGCGGTGCTTTTTACCAGACAAGACCTTGGGAGGAAACCTTAAAAACCGATTTAGCTTCACCTAACGCAGCTAAAGTAGATTTAGCCATTAAAACATTAGCCAGTTTAGGCGGAGATTACGCGGCCAGAGCTAGGCGCTTTGAACAAGATATAACCGTAATTGAAGTCGACCTGCCAACCCATTTTCTTTTATACGGCCAGGATTTAACCGGCGAGATTTATTATCAGCTTACTCATATTGGTCTTGAGCGAAGAATAATTTATCTTCCAAGTAAATATCTAGAGGATGCAAGTGGACCAGAGTTTGTAGCTACTATTTTTAACCACGATCAAAGCGAGCTTGAGGAGTTCATTCCTTTTTTATTAAGTGGCCGAAATATCACCGATCAAATGGTTGAGCAGGCTCATCAACGGGCCATGCAAGACGATCCTTTTGGTGTTTACCCCCAGGTCGATGACTTGCTTTCTGATATGCAGGCTTATGATGATATGTTTACCCAATCGATGGTTGTAGCTCAAATTGCTGCCGTAGATTCAGCTGTTACTACAAAGAATCGTCAGCTATTAGATGCTTTAGCCTCCCGCACGCCAAGTGGGCCAGAAGCCTTAAAGGCTAAAGGCCTTTTATTTGAACTAGCCAACCTTGAAACTAAAATTGGTTGTTTGTATGAGGCATTAGGCCAAAGAAAAAGTGCAATCAGTCATTATCGTAGCGGCGTAGCCGCATTGTCCAGAGTCTCAAAAACAACTATAATTGATACTGGTTTGTTGCCGCTTCAATTACAGGTAAGAATGCTTTACCTCTATGCTCGCGAAGGCATGTTTGGCCGTCTTCGAAGTGGTTTTCGTAAATTTTCCCAAGTTAAAATTGGTCGCCAAGCTGAGGCTTCTGAGGTTGAGCTTTTTGAATGGTATATGGATAGCAATTTTGTGCCGGTAAGAAGAGCTGTGGTTGGAATCCTGCGGCATCACATTACTTGTGGGCATAACAACTACCCTAAAGATCAGGTAATGACTACTGTTAGATATATTGAACAGTGTCAATATATTCCTTCGGATATAACCCCACGTCTTAAACCAGCTTATCTTCAAATTAGAAACACTCCAAGCTTAGCTAATGTTTTTTCAGCCGCCGAATATTTTAGGAGACATAAAGTTCCCGGCTGGGATAAGGTTTTAGCTAAAACCTTAGGCGGTAATGGCCAGATGGAGGAAGAATATTTGGGTGAATTTGTTGAAGCTAAAGCAGCTGAAGATCAAGTTTGTTATTCGCGGGTAATCGAGCTTAGCCTTGAGGGCCACGGTCCAGAGATAGATTTTGTACTTGAAGTTGATCGGGCAAAGTATCATCGTAACAATCAAGGGCAATATGGTAATTTAGATGAGGGAATTTATCTTGGTGAATCCAAGACATTTAATCGACAATTTAACTTAGATTTGGTTACCGAACATACAATTGATGATAAACAAAGCAAATATCGTTTAGTGGCCGCAAGGTTAAATAAGCTTCCCGATCCAGTTTTTAACGGCCGCATGAAGGGTATTGTTTTTGCTATGGGGGGAAGCTCGGTTACGGCAGCGGGAGTTCTAGAGTTTAGGTTAAGACAAAGAGAAGTGGATGAGGGATTAGAAACTTTGAGCTTAGTTGAATATGTAGCTTACATCCCGGATACTATTGATGCTGACGAAGAGATAACTTTAAGTGTTAAGGAGGAAATTTATATTATTAAATGGGTAAGAGAGTTAGTTGAGCGGGGAGTAATTGAAGAAAATGAGGTTACCCGCGTTGAGCGTGTATTTATGGAAATAGCTTCAACTAGCAGCCGTTATGTATTACAAAGTATAGTTTGTGCAAAGTTAAGAGAAAAAACCGGGGAAGGTGATACTTCTTCAGCCAAGCGTCAGTCAGAACAAATTTGGCAAGAAATTATAGCTGAGCTAGAGGCTGAAGCTTTTCCAAATCGAAAACCACTTGATAACGGCCGCGATGGTCAAGCTGATTTAGCTCGTCAACAGTTAGCTGAAAGTTTGAGAGGGCGCTTGACCGGATTGCTAGATTCTGGTCTTAATCCGGAAAATAGCCTACTTGTAACTCATGTTGGTCGACCGAATAAGGCTGGCACGCTTAGGGGTTTGGGTTTACGAGTTTACGAGATGGTTATTCAAGGAGTCAATAAACTTTATTATGACCGACGGACTGTAAGAACCATCCCTTTATTTTCTAATAGTTTAGATTGTCCTTATCCTGGTGGTTATCATTCCCAGGGTGGAATGCTTACACCGGAGGCTAGGCAGGATATTGTTAGCCGGGGAGATGTTTTTATTCTAAGCGGAGGTGAGCTTGAAATATGCTTGCAGATGACTTTTAGCGAATTAATCGATGCTTTAAATCAAGCTGGAAGAACTACGGTGATATTTGTTCCGCTTGAAGCAACTAGTAGATTTATAAATTTAGAGTCGGCAACCGGCTATGCTGATTATTTAAAAAGCCGAGCGATAAGCTATGAAGAGTATGATTTTACTAAAAACGAGGTAACTCTAGCTCAACCGGCTACGCCACAGGTATTATTAGTTTGGACTAAGACCGCTCAGGAAACTCTTTATTGGTTAGATTTCATAGCTAGGCATCAAAGACTTGTTGCTGAGAAACTTATTGAATCTTTGGGCTCAACTGAGGCAAATGTACGTAAAGATGCCGCCGCTAGAATAATTACTATTGCTAAATTAATTGGTCACAACCAAGAAGATAATATATTTGGTCGTCATCCTTTAGATTGGCTTTATGGTCATGATGACCATCGCCAGACTACGCCGCAAGAACGCAGGCTTTTATCGGAAGTTTCTTGGTTTCCTTCTGATGCTGTTCATCGAGATGAGGAGCAAGTACTTTTAACCAATCGCCGAAGAGTAAAAAGCAGAGTAACTGAAGTAAGAAAATCTTTAAGAAATAGGATTTTGTTTGACGTTAAGGCAAAATTGGAATTATTAAAACAGCGTTTAGCTGATTCTGAAATTCAGGCTGCAGTAGATTTGGTAAGCTTTGGCTTTGATTCAAGTTTACCGGATCAAGGATCACGCAAGATAGCTGTTCTTAGAAAATTAGAGAGAAATCTCCAAGAGCTAACTACCCAGATAGAAAGGGCTAAAGCTTCTGGTAGTATTGGAGTGATAATTGTGCCTTTAATTGATGAGGCTTTAAGTAGTCTACGGCGGCACGTAAATACGATTAGACATTGGTCGGATTATAAAAAAGGAAGCTATGTGCTTAGGCAGTTAGTTGATTGGATGGTTCGAAAGCATTTTGAGCCGCAGCATGCTCAATATCGGCAGATAAAATCAGCTAAAGTTTTGGGACGAGTCGATAACGGAGATGAAAAATTTTGGCAACTTCCGATTTGGCCGTTGGCTGATAACGGTGA
Source organism: Candidatus Omnitrophota bacterium (assembly GCA_021735655.1). Lineage (NCBI taxonomy): Bacteria > Pseudomonadati > Candidatus Omnitrophota > Candidatus Omnitrophota bacterium. Next base: position 142,636 of record JAIPGM010000001.1, read on the forward strand.
GGTTGATTTAGGCTTAACTGGCTGGATGCTTACTTCGCGACAACGGGCTCCGCCAGAATATTTTCAAAGAAGAAAAGTTTCCCTAGCCGAATTAGCTGGTTTAAAACCAATCCAACTTACCTTATTTAATCTTGATGATTTTACTGGTTCTGGGCAACCCTTAGATAATGGCCGAGTGCCTCTCGATAATGGTAAACCTTTATTAGAAAATAGAGATAAACCTAAAGAAACAGGCAGCCACCTTAGAGTAATGCTGGGTTTTCTAAGTCCGATCAGAGATGAAACCAAAATAGATGAACCCTTGAGTATTTCCGTGTTAGCTGGAGTATTAAGAGATGAGTTTAAGGGCACGGTAGACGTTGCCACGGTCCACCCTCTTGTTGAAAAGGGAGGCCTTGAAGGGGTAAAGGAAAGGATAAGAAAAGAACAGCCGGACATCTTAGGATTATCTTTGTTTTTTGGTAGTTTAGATTATTTAAGAGAATTAATGGCTTATATACGTACTTTGCCAGAAGAAGTTAGGCCTTTAGTGATACTTGGCAATGTGTTGGCTAAATATAATTTAGGATTGATTTTAAAGGAATTTCCAGAAGTTGGAATTTGTACTGGAGAAGGAGAAAATACTATACGAGATTTTGTGCGTTATTACCGGGGGGAGATGGGTCTTTTGCAGATTACCAATTTTGCCTATATACATCAAGGGGTACCGAGAGTAAATTTACCTCAACAACGCACTGATTTGTCTGATATTGGAATGCCTCAGCGGGATATTTTTTCTCACGTCATCAGAACCGGCGGGGTCGTATTTTTAGAAACAAGCCGTTCTTGTTCGCATAATTGTGCAATGTGTAGTCGTAAGACTTATTTGGAAGGAGCAGAATTTTCTCAAGTAGGTTGGCGTGGACGTCCGCTTGAGGATGTCATAAGAGATATGGCTGATGTAAGTCGTCAAGGAGCCAGATTTGTTAATTTCGTTGATGAAGATATTTTTGGTGGAGGCCTTGTACGGGTTATGGAGCTTGCCCAGAGAATTATTTTTGCTAAGGCACGAGGCGAGATTCATCCCGATTTAACCTTTGGCAGTTCAGCTAGCGTGAGATCAATCTATGTCCAACCAGAAGGTGATACTAAAGCTAGGGCTCAGATTGAAGCCGATAACGAGCTGAGGATAGAGGCACTTACAAGATTAAAACAAGCTGGCTTAGTGGTTTTATTTACAGGTATCGAGTCAGGTTCTCCTACTCAGCTTGCTCGATACGGAAAAGATGCCACAGTATTTGAAAATGAAATGGCCTTACGGATAATCGATGAAGCAGGCATACACAATGTTCCTGGTTTTATTATGTTTGATCAAAAGGTCACAATCGAGGAGCTGCGAGAGGATATTGCATTTTTACGAAGAACCGGGATGGATAAAAAAATTACCTATCCGCTTAGAACTTACTATCCTTTAAGGGGTGCTATGTGCACTGATCAACTGGTGGTAGATGGTCTTGTGGATGCAGAGCGATATAATGCAAGTCAGTTAGCCTATGAATACGTTTATGAGGATCAAGATGCTGCTACTTTGTTGTGGGCTTTAAAATCTTGGGAAAAAAGCCAAATGCTATTCTTTTGGATTATTAAGATAATTTTTCGTTCTTCACGGTTTGGTGAGCTATCACCGGAGACACAAGCATTATTCAAAGAGGTTATGGCTGATCAAACTGTTATTTTACTTGATTATTTGGAAGATTTAGTTAATTGCTCATCAAGTTCTCAATACCCAGAGATTGATCTTAGATATAGTGATAGATTAATAAATACCATGCTGTCTATTTTAGGCTTAATTAACGAAGGTCAGCTATCTATAGATGGCTCACATCTTTCGGAAGTTATTTACGGAAGCATAACCAGGGAAATCGTCCGTGTGCATCTTTTACATTTGCCATTTACTTTAAATGATATTTTTGAAATGGTAAAAGTAAGGTTTGGTGCTGAACTTAGTCTGCCTATGCTCAAGAGAGCTTTAAGCAGCTTTGTGAACGAGGGCGCTATGGAGTATTGTGAAGGCAGGTATTCATTAACAGCTAAATTTTGGGATTTAAAAGGAATGCCTTATTATGATTTGCCAAGACCATACCGAGGAGGCGAATCTAACCTTGCTCAAGCGAGTTTACCAGTTCCACATCTTGATGTATTTAGGCAAAGAGCAGGCATTTTAGAGTTAGAGGTAGCTTATAACCAAGTCAGAGTTTTTGGGGAAGTATTATACGCTGCAGTTGGTTTTATCCTTTTTGCTATAGTTGGTGTTTTGATTATCCATACTTTGGCTGGAGGGTTTGTGGTTGGCTTTTTCGGATTAGTTATATTTGTTTATTTTTATTCCAAATCGTTTCCTAAATCAAAATATAAAATAGTTGAGCAAGGGTTGAAAATGTTTAGTGGTCAAAGAATTGGTAGCCAAGATTTCATAAAACTATCTTTGGTGTTTAGGGACCTTTTAGCTGATGATTGCGATAATATAATAATACAACTTCTTGCTCGATCGGGAATCGAAGCAGCTAATGAGCTTGCCCAGAATAGGTACCTAGAGGAAACCTTGGGCGTGCAGTCTCCCCTTGATAATGGTAAAGATCCCTTTCTTACAGTCGATATTAGCCAATTGCCAGGAATGCTGTTAAATAGAAATTATCAGAAAGCAATTGCAATATTTGAGAGCTTAGACGTTTTTAAAGACGGTGACGCTTTGAGAGACTTGCTTTCTGGCTTCAGGGAAATGTATGAAAATAATTACGATTTCAGGTCACGTCTTCTAGAATGTTTCATCCATTTATATGAAACCCAGCGCCAGCAGTGGTCTAAGGCCGAAAGAACCTTAAGGGTAATCTATGAACAGCAGACAGCTGAGGAAGATTTATCTTTGCTGTGGGTGAGGAAAATTGCCGTTGATATTTGGTCTGAGATTGCAAGTAGAGAGATAAAACTTTCTGATGAACAAATGGTACCGGTTGAACAGGTAGGAGTTGATCTACAGGTAACTGAGGTCTGTTGCTATGAGTGTCCTTGGTGTTTATATCATCACACGCCAAAAGGCCCGGCCCGGAGAAACCTTCACCGTTTAAGCGAAGCCGAGGCCGTAGACATAGTCAGTCAGTTTATGGAGGCAGAAACCTTTTCTTTGGCGCCGTTTAGTTTCACCGGCGGGGAACCTTCAATGAATCGGAAAGTTTTATTTGCTGCTCTTGAGGCAGCTACCCGACGTCAGCAAGCTGGATTTATTAATGTATTTAGTAATGGTATTTGGGCTCGAGACGTAGAGGCTGCTGAGCGTATGCTAAACGCTCTTGCTGAGAAAGCAATCATCAGACTGGTTATCAATAGTGGGCTTTTGCCCGAAGGCCTTGAGCGGATTAAGCATATTGTTGACGCTTACGGCAGATTGGATAGTTCAATACAATACCGCATAGAACTTGGTATAGCCGTTCCTTTATTGGGCGATGAGATTATAACTTATCTTGAATCAGTGCGGCAAGCGCTTAAGGGAAAATTTCTTATTCAGCCGTCTAATGGCGCTATTACTGCCGTAGACATGTTTGAAATGTATCATTTAACAAATTGTAAGGTTGGTATTCAATTGTCTAATAGTCGTATTCTCATTATACATCCTGAATCGATTGCTATAAGTCATGCTAATAAGGGTCGCCTTGCTTTAAGAGAAAAGCAGATTGAAGCTTACCGGCTTAACCGCCCGGTTTGGTCGTCATGGCAAAGCAATGGGTCGCGCTATGTGCAATTTGTGGCGCAAAGTGACCTTTGGGTTTTAGCTAATCCTTTTTTCTGGGGCTATGGCAATCCTCGGCAGTGGAGTTTTGATTTTATGAATGTTAGTCAGCTACATGAAGCCTATCAGCGTGATCCGCTTTGGCAGATGCTTTCAACTGTGCCAGCCGAGGAGATTATAGAACAAATGCGGCAGCTTTTTGTCACAGTCCCTCAGGGCGTTGATCGTTGGTTATCTGGTCTTCATGCGGTCCATCCGATTGCTAGCAGTTTTGCCGCTGAACTTTTACAGGATTCGCGCGTGCGTTATTGGCTAAGAAGATGGCATAGTGGTGATTCAGTTAATGAGCCATATCCGGAGTTATTGATGCCGGAATTAAGTCAAAAACAAAATTCACCTAAATCAATTCCTTTGGATAACGGCCGAGTGCCTCTTGATAATGGTAAACCGTTCATGCAAAAGTTTAAACCTTCAGAAACTCTAGGCTATTCAGTGATTAACGGTCCTAGACATAGAGTGATGATTATTAATGTTTTGCCGCAAGATAAACAAGCTTCTTTAGAAACTCAAACTCAGAGCATAATTTCACAAGTAGATTCAGCCTTAGCTAGAGAGGGTTTTAATAATAGTGATGTGGTTAAACAGGATATGTTTTTACGTGATCCGAGCCAAAGACCCGAGGTTAAAGAAATGCTAGGTAATTATTATGGAAGGGCGCCTCCGGCAACCAGTTTTATTCATCAGCCGCCGATAACCGGTGAGCTAGCTGCTACTGAATTGATTGTCATTAAGGGGGAGGGGGTCCAAGTCTACCGAGTAAATAAATATGCAACCTTAATTAATGCTGACGGACTTTGGATGCTTTATGTGGCTGGAATTGAACCGGATGCTAATTTAACTGATACCTATCAGCAGGCCTATAATACTTTTTTAAAGTTACAGACTGTTTTAGAAGAAGTTAGGCTTGGCGCGGTAAGCTTTAAATTTGAAGATGTAATTAGAACCTGGCTTTTTGAACGTGAGATAGTTGGTTTTGATGATCAAGAAAAAACTCAAGAGAGATATCAAAAGCTTAATCAAGCCCGACGCGTTTTATTTGATACGGCTGATTCTGGATCAGGGGTTATTTTTGGCCGTCGTCTGCATTGTCCATCTTCTTGGCTTCTTTCCTGGCGAACGAGGATTGCTTTTTGGTTTTTAAAGTTTTCTTTTACTCATCGAATAAAGAAATTCGAAAAAATATTATTCAAATTAGCCCGAGTCAGGCCTCCGGCTTCAACCGGAATCGGTGCTTTGCCGGAATTTCAAGCCCAAGGAATAAACGTTGCCATTGGTCCGGCTTTTGTTTTTGAAGCTTTAGCTTTGTTCGCTGAAAGTAATCGAGGCGATGTTTTAATTCAGTTTATTGAAAACCCCGAACAAACTCCGGCTCATGCTTATTCCAAAAAAGTATTACCCAAGGGAGAAAAGAAAAAGAAAAAAGCTTCCCCGGCTTTTAGCCGTGGTATGGCTGTATTTATGGATTACATTTGGATAATCATTTCTGGAACAGCTTCAGTTAAAGGTGAAAAGGTAGTCTCTGTTGGTGATGTAAGAGGTCAAGCTGAGACCACGATTGATAATTTAAGATTAGTAGTTGGTCAGGCTGGAGCCCAGTTAAAAGATATACCGCAATTAAGAGTGTATATCAAGAATTGGCAGGATTATCAGACTGTAAGGTCGGTAGTTGAAAAGCATTTTCCCGATACTCCGGCCCTATATCTTTTGGCTGATGTCTGTCGGCCAGAGTGGTTAGTTGAAATTGAAGCCATGGCTTTTATTCCTCGAGAAGAAGGGGTTTCTAAGCCTTTAGACAATGGTAAAAATAGAATTCGGCAAGGTGAGATCTGGTCTCCTCACCGTGGCTGGCGGGATCCAGCTCCCTTGCCGGATTATATATCTGTTCCGCTCGACAATGGCAAAAGAACTCTAGATTCATTGCCAACCAGACTCAGGGTTTTCTTAAGACTTAATAATATTGATCCAGCTAAAACTTATTTATTTGCCATGAGCGGCGGTGATTGTGCCGGGCCAAATTCAGCTTATTATGGTGCAGTTAGAGAGGCTGATAAATATGGTTATAAAGTATTAGGGGTGTTGAATGGTTTTGAAGGGTTAGGGGCTAATCCGGATTTATTCGTTGATCAACTTATTTATATTACTTCCGAAGGCATTGAGCGATTAAAAGGAATGCCGAGTATTCATGTTGGGTCTTCTCGGGCTAAATTTAAGGATAAACGCGAAAATATTTTAGTTAATTGCGCTGCTTTTGCCGGAGTAATTTTTGTTGTTGGTGATGACCATTCTAAGCAAACCGGCGAGCTAGCTGAAAGCGGCATAGCAACTATAGCTATTCCCAAAACTATTGATTATGACTTTTTGGCGGAATCTTTAGGGTCACATAGTGCTATTTCTGAGGCCCGGCGACTTTACCTACGGGCTCATCGCATGGCCCAAGAGGATCATTTTGTTCAAGTTATTGAATTTATGGGACGTGATGCTGGCTGGCTAACCTTTTTGGCAGCTCAGCAGGTTGCTGGAGCTAACTTTATTCTTCTCCCGGAAAAAAGCGCTGGCTTTAAGGATGTTTTAATTAAAGCTTTGTCAGTTATTTTAGAGGAAGGTTATTTGACTATCGCTATGGCTGAAGGTTATAGCTTTAGAGATTTCCAGGAAAAAGATCGTATCTTTGGAGGGCCGCTGTTTTATAAATTCTTAGATATTATACCGTTTCTTAAGGCTAAATTTTATTCTAAAGGCCAAACCGATGTACATGGTAACCCCAAATTATCAGGAATAGCTGAGTACTTGTCTTTAGCTATTCGTTATTTGCCACGCTTGGCCAAGCATGATGCCGATATAAATAGGCTTTATCAAGCGATTAAACTTAAGTACCCACATTATTTTGGTACTGACTTGCGTTATAAGGCTAAGGGCGAGGTAATGCAGAATGTTCGTTTATCGATTTTAGGCTATATTTTAAGAGGCCTTCCTTCAGATGATTACGATACTAGATTGGGAGAGGCTTATGGAAGAGCCGCAGTTAGGTTACTTCAGGCCGGAAAAAGCGGTTTAGAAGTTACAATTAGTAAAACTTGTACTTTGCGTTCATCTAGTTGGTTAAGAGCTATTCTTAGGGGGGAAGGGGTGAAAGCTGTTCCAATAGTTGAGGTAGCCATAAAACAATATGTGGCTAAAAGCGATGATCCGGCTAAGGCGGCTATAGCTTTTCATCTTAGCGATAAGAAAATAGCTGAGGCCGGGGTTTGGTGGCAAGGCTCCCAAGAACTTATTACCCATAAAAGAGTAAGTCAGCTAGTCCGCGAAAAAGATTTAGGCCCGAGCCCGCGCGAACAGGCGCGCAGATCTCAATATAGCGCAGCTATTTCAGCAGCCATCCATACTACAACATCAATTTTCGGTTTTAGAAAGGTCGATGGTTTAGATTCAGATGATTTAGCTCTTTATGCTGGCGATCAAACTCCACGCGATAAGAGTTTGCTTCCGGGACATAAACAGTATTGCTTGGCTGAGACCAAAGGCAGTACCATGATTCTTTTAGCTAATCCTTTAGCGGAAGTTAGATCGCCTTATCTGCGTGATTTACTACTTGATATTTTAGGTAAGATGACTGAGCGTGTTAGTTTCATTGATGAAAGTACCCGAAGGCTTGTTCAACGTAAGATGCGTGGTTATGTTAATTTAGTAGTTTCCGATAAGTTTTTATTGAGAGATTTTACTGAATCGACAGATTTATTTTCAAAGCTCTTATCTTTAGATCCAGTATTAAAGGCTCGCTATGAGTTTAATCAGTATTTTTTCGATCACGGAACCCCGGGTTTTATGGAGCTAATGTGCACATTAGTTTCAGCAATTACTCACTTGCCACAACTAGCTCAAGGTGATCCAGAGTTAATTGATGCAGTTCAGAGACTTTATGCGAATCGACCAGAGGTGTTCGGTAAAGATCCTGAACGCAAAGGTGAACTTATCTTAAAAAGTTTACGCCTTAATATGCCCAATCAGGTTATCGGAAGGAAACCGACTCCTTTAAGAGAGGCTGACCTGCGACGTAGCGGAGTTTGGCTAGGTCGTCAAAAGCCGCTTGATAACGGAAAAGCAAAAGTAGTTTTAAAGCCAGGAAATATGGATTACCATTTAAGTGTGGCGCGGAATACTCATTTTAGCAATGCTGCTTCCAAAATTGTTCCTTGTTTTTTAGATAATTTAGCTAAGGCTCAAATCAAAGGAATGCATAAAGAAATTAGTGCGGTATTAGTCCATGACGATCAGGGGAATATTCCGATTTTTGCCTCGGCTGATCGGGCCAAGCTAGATGGTTTTGCAATTAATCATTCTTTGATTGCTCAGGCTTCTGGTATTCAAGTAGATAGAGGTTTTGCTCGAATTGTGCTCTTTTTTAGAGTTGAAGATGAAAAAGCCGATAGTGTAGCCATATTTCCTAATTCTTTTATAGATAAAACTGAGTTACTTAGTAAAGATTTAGACATAGCTTTTAGAGCCAAAGCTAAATTATTCGGTGATTTTTCAAAAATTGCTTTGTTAATTAAGGAAGTCTTTCTCCAGATGGGTTATACTCCAGAGTATATTGACACGATTTGGCTTTCTAATTTTGATGGCGGGGCTTTCGGGTTTAGTAATCCACGGAAAAAAGTTAAGACCTTTGGCGATGCTTTAGCTTTGATTGAGTTGATGACTACCTTAGAGACACAGATACCTTTAGATAATGGTCGTAAGACAAATGATGATCAAGCTAAATCAGAGGGTGTCAGCCGTCGCGATTTCGAGATTAGATCTCTTCTCGGTGGGCTTTGTGCCTTTTGTGGTGGAAGCTTGCCGGAGTTTGCCGGTGCTGCGGCTGGTTCAGCGGCAAGCCTATCGGAAATTCAAGCTAGACTTAAGGTAATGAAGTTATTTGAACAAGGAGTCAGAGATTTATTAATTAATGGAGGTATAGTTGCTCGGCCAGCTTTTATCAGTCCAGCTGAGTGGGGTATTTTGAATTTTGATCTTTACCGTTTTAATTTAGTCCAAGTTATGGATGATTGTGGTGGTTCTATGAATGCTGCCGAGCGGGTTGCTCAAGGGGTTAGAGACTTTGCCCAATACGTTAATGATCCGCGACTACAAAGATATTTTTCACAGCAAGCTCGAGAGAAATTAGTTCAGCAGAGAAAGGATAACAGCCAAATTAGAAGAGAAATAGCTGATATCAAGATTTTACTTGAAATAGCTCGAGACGCCTACCATCACATGAGTTCGCCGGTAGATTTACCGGGAATAGTTAAGCAATTAGAATTTGAGTTATTTCTTAAAAGAGGGCAAGTCGGTTTTAATTCGGCTAGTGTTAAGTTGGAAGCTTTGTTGGTAGATAAAAATGATGAGCCTTTGGATAACGGAAGAACTATTGACCAGCAAAAAACTATTCTAAGGGAGCAGGTACCGAGTCTTAGCGATAGAGCTCACTCAGCTAAACTCGCCGCAATTTATTCAAATCGTTTAAATGCTAAATTATCTGACAAAGGTTGGGGTATGCCCGGTGATCTTAGGTTAGTTAAGGGAATAACCCTAACCGTAAACAGAGTTATTGCTCCTTGTTATGAGCTGTTTTTAAATATTATGCGTCACGGAAGGGGTGGAGAATTTAAGGCGGATTATCGTCAAGGTTGGCTGGGTGAAAAAGAATTAACGGTTGTTGGTTTTGACCAGGGTTTGGGTATTGCTAATCCGGATCAGCTTTTCGCTGATAAGTTAGAGCTACTAGCTATTGCTGAAGATACAGCTGATTTAGACAAGAGGGAATTAAGTCGAGGAATTGTTCATATCGTGCTTGATCCGGACAGCGTGATGCTTGAAACCAGAGGCATAAGGTGGGCTAGGTCAATATTAGATGTTGAAGTTCGTTCAGGATTGTTTATGCCGGTAGTTACTTTGCAGCCGAGAGGCAAAAGTGAGGTTAATAAAGGTTTACGTTGGACTTTGGGATGGAAGAGGCAAGCCAGTCCTTTAGACAACGGCAGACAATCTCTGATTCCGGCTTTAGCTGCTGCTGAGCATATACCTTATGGAGAAGTAATCACAAAAATACTTGTAGTTTCAGGAATGATAATGATAGCTGTAGTAATGCTTAACTTTTTTTATATAGTAGTTCGTATACTAATTGTCGAAGTAAATGATTTGATAAAACGATCCAGAAAGAAAACTAAGCCTAAGGGTCTATCGGCCTATGCTCGTTCAATGGGATTATATTTTTTAAGACAAAGATCATCTGGCCTAGATAAATATTATGTCAAAGGGTCTTTCTCGCGTTTCTTTAGTGTAGATACTAATAAAAGAAAACCTAAATCTGGTCACGATAAACCGCTCGATAACGGAAAAGATAAAGACCAGAGTCCAGACAAGCGTATTCCGATAGCAAAATTATTACCACAGTTACTTAAACAATCCCAGGCTGAGCTGTCTCAAGGTCCGCCTCATACAATTAGCCAAACCAGTGAAATATTAATGCGAGTTGGCGAGCTAACAGTGTCACTTAGCTACCTAAGAAGACAGTTAGGTATATATTTAAGAGCTAATCCTTCAGTTGAGATAACTCATAATATTTCTTCCGGTGGTTCAGTTCGTAATCACAGTGGTTTACTCCCTGGAGAAACCTTAATTGAGGTAAGGACCGCTGGGCGACCGACTAGATTAGTAAAAGTAATTCGGGTTGGTAGTTTTGGTTCAGAGATTGGCCTAAAAAGTCCTAGGCTCAGAGAATGGATAAATTCCCGATATCAAGAGTTAGCTGAGTTTGTAAACTTGGGCGATGAGTTTGAATGGAGAACTAAGAATGGTAGGCCGCGTTTGCCCGGTGATTTGTATCCGGGTTATGAAATTTTAGGATATCGAATGCTTAAAGATGGAAGGACCAGCGCTGATTTTATATTTATTTTTGAAAGACAAAGCTCTAAGAAATTGAGAGGAGATGAAGGGTTAGTTAGATTAATGGTTTCTAATCCTAAGAACCTAAATCGACCGGTATACTTGGGAATGATTTGTCGCGATCCGAGATTTTTTGAATTAGCTGAGCGACTAACGACTGGTGTAACCCTTAGCGATATAGTAGCGACCCCTAAGGGTGAACCGCTTGATAACGGAAAGAATAACCCTTATTCTGATGCTGAAATCGAAGCTATGACTGCCCAGATAGCTCCTCAAGGTTTAGCTGAGTGGGATGAACAGATAGCGAGTTTAAGCTTAGCCGCTGAGAGTTTCTTGGAAACTGAAAAAGCAGTAAGAGATCATTTGGCGATGCTTAATCAACGCTTTGGTCCATTGGGAATTCGTTTCACTGCCACCCAGGTGGGTTTAGTTGCAATTATGAGTAAACCAGCAGATCTGGAACATAGTGATGCTTTACAGGAAGAGGTATTCCGTTACTATGAATTGGCTGAAGAAGCTAAACGGGCTCAAACTAACTGTCAGCAATGTCATAATAATTTATTAAATAGTTTTAGTGGTATTTTAGAACCGGCCATTAGTATGGCGGTTACCATCAGCCGGAGCCAAAATCGACCAGCTCAGTTTAATCAGCTTAGGAGTGCGATTATTGTTTCTCAAGAGCGTTGGCAGGCAGCTAAAGAAATTGAAAAAAGCTTAGCAGCTGTTGTTTTTGAGGGAGCATCTATCCATCTTCCGGAAACAATTCTTCCTCAAGGAGTAAGCTCTGAGGAAGCTGAGCGGTTGTTTAAAGATGTGTTCATCGATATTAAATCACCTTATCTAAGATTACGATTGATATCGCTTGATTTATACTTTTTATTGTTTCGTTTAGCTATCGGTACAATTGAACCAGTTCTTGGTTACAATCGGGCTTTAAGTTTAGCCCAGCGTGCGGCCACCCTTGAGAAACTTAACGAAAGACTTCTTCCAGAAAATCGCGGGGTTAGAGGAATACATCAGATTTTTGAATCAGCTAACGGCAATTTAGGTGAAATCAGAGCAATTATTGCTGAACGCCAAAGTCGGATAGTAGCAATTGATCAGCCAGCTGACTTATTAGCTTTAGATATTTTAGTTGCGCGAATTGAAGATGATTGTGTTTTAATGCAACGGGCTTTAAGTCTTGATAAAAGAGAAGCGCTACCGACTCTTGCACGTAGATTATTAAAATTAGCTGCTGATATTAAAGCACAGCGTCAAAGCACTCCGGTGGGTGCTGTATTCTCGGCACTTTTACCTAAGAACTCCCAGGGTAAACAGAAAGAATCACCGACTAAACAGAATGCTTTTATTGTTGTTACCATGAGTGCTAACCAAGCTCCGATGGTTCACATTACTAATAAGCCGGCTGGTTTGCTGGATAATGAAGTTGGTCGGATTGCCTTTAGAGCCCTTGATTGTTTTAGTTGGCAAGATTTAGAAATTAGTGAAGGGGTTGATCGACTTAATTTATTAGGCGCACTTGGTCCGCTTAGTTATGGAATAACTCGTGAGCTTCGTCAGAAAGGTCTATTTATGTTAACCGGCGAGATATACAATTTGTTAAAAACGATAAGAAATTTAGGCCGGGTTAAATTAATTATTCTTCCGAATCAAACAGCTCAACCTCAGGCAATACTTGATCTTGAGAGAACTTTAGAATTAGCTGATAGTCCTTTAGATAACGGCCGACCTTTGTCAGTTTATGAAGCAAATAAAAGGTTTTTTATGGCTTTGGGAGAATTAGTTCAGTGGCAACAAAGTTCACCAAAAAATTACTGGTTTAAAAATACTGACCAGTTTTTGCAAGACTTGGCTGGTTTTCGTGAAAGATTTGAGGAATTAGTTGGTCAACCTCAGCTTGGAGAATTTCCTCAGTCATTAACTTCTTTGCTTGAAACCAATGAGAGGGTGGTGGGTGTTTTTCGTTACCAGTTTTATGCCGAAATTGAAGAGTGGCGAGATGAAGTTCTAGCTGTTCTCACCAATTTAGAAGCCGATAGCGGATATCTGTTTGAGGCAGTAACCGAATTAAAAGAGTTAGTTTCAATACACAAAGATAGTATTCTTCATTTTCAAACCTTTATTGAGAATATAGCTAAAATTCAGAGTACTATAATTTCAGAGATAATGAGAAGGTTAATTCAAGTTGATGAGCGGCTCGATCAGTTACTTGAACAAATTGAACAAGAAGGTTCAGAAGTTAGCCAAATTTTAACTGAGCTATCTGAGGTATTTTCTGATATATATGGTTTACATTTTGAAGTTTGTATAACTACAGCTAGTCGTTATCTTACAAAAGGTAACGATTTAGTTAAGGAAATATTTCAATATTTTCTTGATAGATTAGATGAGGCGAAACCGCTTGATAATGGCCGAAGACCTAGGCGGCGTTCAGATAAAGGTGAAAGTAAGTGGGATATTTTAGATCGGTTTAGCCAAAAACTCAGAACTGTGGATACGGAAGTATTAGCGGACGTAGACCAACAAAGAAGCATTGGAGCTAAGAGAAGAATTTTAACTAGAATCGGTATAGATGAAGCTAGCCAATTAGACGGAGCTTTCTTGCTAGGCGCAGTTAGCAAAGCCTTAAAGCGCCAGGTTGGAAATTTAAGCCATGATTCAAGCCCGATTACCGTAACTGAGCCGCTTATTTATGCTGGAGTTGGTCGTTTTCTAATTTGCTATAAAGATGAAAATATTGACGATGGCCTAGCAGTTAAAATTGCTAGCAGCGAAGCTTCTTTGCGTAATGCTGATCTTTATTCTTTAAACGGAGTCCGCATCGCCATTAATCGTTTAGGCACAGGCTTAGCTGCCAGCACAATGATTATTGATGCCCGTTGGCCAGAGGTTAGGTCTTTTGTTTTTAACGTTATTGATCAAGCTGGACATCCTAGAAGGATTGAAACTCAAATCGCTATCGTCCAACAAAAAGTTTTACCGTTAATTGAGTATTTAAAACGTTTAGGTCGTCGAGGCTCTAAGGACCAAGATGTATTAAAGGCAATTACCTATGTTGATAAGTTTAAACAGCTTATAATTGCTATGTATAAACAAGGGGTTATTGATGATGATACTTTTAATATTGTGGGAAATTACGGGATATTAAAGGTTAATGATAGTATTGTAATTTTTGATCTCGGTGATCTTTCTGATTCAGCTGATCGAGCTGCAGGTTTTGTTAGAAATTTAGATAGCTACAACCAACAGATGTTTGAAGCCTTTTTAGAAATAGACGGTGTTTTCCTTGATGAACGGATTGCCGATTATTTTATAAATAACCCGTTAAAAAGAGAAGATTTTATTTCTGGCCAAGGAGATCTATTCGGATCCGAATACGATCGGGAAAGTTCAAGAATGGTTTTCCCTTACGATGAGGAAACAGTAAGGATGTGGGGGGTTCGGGCTTTTGATTTAGTAAGCCCCGATACAGAGGCTAGCCAGCAACCACTCAATAATGGAAAAGCTAGGACTATTTCTCGTTTTGAACAAGAAACTAGAACTGAGCCTTATCTTGTTCCTGAAGCTGAAGGCGTTGTATATCAAGCAGTGGCTAAATTTTTTAGAGCTAATGGAGATAGCCAGACATTTAGAGTTCTAGATCTTTTCAGTGGAGCCCATACCTATATACCGACCTTGAACCAAGTTCAGGTTGAAGAGTGTATTGGCGTAGGCATAAGGGCGCAAGAGTTAGAATTGAATCCTAACTTAAAAGGTAACCCTAGCTACTTAGTTTTAGATTTAAATCAGGATAAGTTGCCTGAGCAGTGGAATCAGCGTTTTGATTTAGTCTTAGTGGTTAACGGGGTAGCTTACGTTGAGGATCATTTCAGATTATTTGCTGAGGCTGCAACTGTGACTAGACTCGGTGGCAGATTATTAGTTGTTTTTACTACTGAAGCCTATTCTACCGAGATTTCAAAAACTTGGAAATATTTAGGTAGCGGTTCTTTAGGCCAGAGAAATAAAATTAGACATATTAGTGAATCAATAGCTAGAGTTCGCCAGTTTGGGCCTGTTGCCCATGGACATTTTACTTATACCATTCAACATGGCTTAGATATTTATGATAAGCCTTTAGAAATCATTACTGCGGTCAGAAAGAGTAGTGCTATTCCGCTCGATAACGGTAAAGTGCGTTTGCCGATAAGTCCTTTGAGGTTAGCTTCGTTAGTAATAGTTCCCTGGTTTGCTATCGGATTATCGATTTATTTTGGTGATTGGTACGTTGATACAGTTAAATCATCGGATTTAAACGCAATGTTAGTTAAAGGGTTTTTAGGTGGTCTAGCTTGTGGTTTTGGGATGTATGTAAAGCAGACAATTAGTGGCCAAACCCTGAGCCGTAAAAATTTCGGAAAGATACTTCGTTGGACTTTAGCCGGATCAATATATTTAGGTTTAATTGTTTTTGGTGCCTGGTATGGATTTTTGAAAGCTAATGTTCCCAGTGATGTTTGGAAGGTTATTTTAGATATAACTTTATTTTCAGCTTTCATCGGTTTACCGCTAAACTATTTAATTCAAAGATATATTGTTGACTATGACAGCTACCGTAAAAAAACAATTAAAAAGCATATTGTTAATTATCTACGTCTTTGGATTTTTAATGCCAGCTGGTGGGGATTTTGGTTAGGCCTTTCTTGGTCACTTTGGCCGGATAGTATCGACCTTATTGTGGCCAATGTAAGGATTATTTGGTCCGGCATATTTATTTATTATCTTAGTGAGTGGGTTGAATCTGGTTCAAGTAGTCTACAAGCGTCATCTAAACCACTCGATAACGGCCATCAACCGCGTAAAATTATTTGGATTAATTTTGGTGGTTGGCGCGGCTATTGGTTTGCGGCAACCGGCATTGAAACTTTAGCCGGTTTTATTGAGAAAAATTATTCCGGCGAGTTAGAGCAGGAAGTTTTTTATTATAACCCTAGCCAGATTACTCAATTTAGCGAGCATCTAAGTCAGGCCTCAGCTGATTTTATTTGTTTTTCAGTTAATCCGATGTATTTTGATTTGGCTATGGATTTTGCTCAAGAGATTCAAGCTAGTTTAGAGGCTTCACCTAACACGAGATTAGTTTTTGGTAACCGGGGAATATCTGGCAAGGAAGCAGCAATCCTAAAAGCTTTTCCTGAAGCTTTAGTAGTAACCAACGAAGGTGAAGAAGCTATGCTGGGAATTGTTAAAGGCGACGCCCGAGAGTCAATTCCTAATCTTTGGTATGTTGATCAAAACGGAGAAGCTAAATTTACTTATCCTCAGGTACTTTCGGCAGCTGATTACGTGGCTCCTTCTAAAAATATTCGCAAGATCAATGAACAGCCGCTTCCTTGGTATCAGGATGTTGGCTTTGTTGAGGGAACTCGTGATTGTTCAAAAGCTAGTTCGCGGCCTTGCACTTTTTGTGTGCATAGTTGTCGTCGAGCTCAGATACCAAAAAATCAATGGCGCTTGCTTAATGTTGCTGAGACTTTAAAGAGTATCGAGGCAGAAGTTAATTCCGGTAAAAGTACAATCAACATTGTAGCTGAAGATTTATTGGGTAGCGATCCAAAGCAAGTAGAACTTTTATTTTCCGGGATTAGGCAACTAAAGCGAAGCGGACGTATACCTAGGACAACTACCTTTTATGCTTCAATTATGACTTATCACATTTATCGTCGGGCTGATTCTTTATGGAGTAAATTTAAAAAGATATTGCGGCTTATCCGTATGCGCCGCCTCGGGTTTACTACGGTTTTTGTTGGTTTTGAGAGTGGTTCTGATCCTCAACTTAAGCGTTACAATAAGGCTGTATCGGCCTTTGAGACTAGAATGGCTATTCGGATATTGCTTTGGCTCGGGTTTCATATTGATGGTGGTTTTATTAATTTTGACCCTTTAATGAGCCTGGATGATTGCTTGACTAATGTAGCTTTCTTGCGTTTAGCTAAGGTGCCTAAATTATTATTGTTTCCGTTTAATCAGCTAATTGTATTTCCTAATACCGCTTATGCTAAGTTAGCTGGGAGACGCCAGCCGGAACCAGTTGTTCAAAGGCTACTTAACTGTATAGCTAGAGTTAATCAAGAGATACCTTATTTTCAGTTTGAGATATTCTTGCAACGTTTGCGCTTAGCTTATTTTGCCGGGACTGATAAGGCTAGTATTCGAGAATATGAACAAATTCTTTATCGTTATGGCAATCTTTGTTTAGATTTTATCGAACAGATTGTAGTAGCTCTAAAGAGAGGCGCAAGCGATTCTGAACTAGAGACTTTAACCGATCAATTCCTAAATAGACACAGGCAGTTTATTGATAATTTTTATATTTGGGCTCGGGTTAGGGCACCGGAGATGTTTGAGCGAACCATGTATGCGGTTCGGCCGCAATCCAGCGAAAGAGCCGGTTATGTGCCGGGTTTTAGTTTTTGCGATCTTGAGCAGTATGGTTCTTTAAATGTTCCTTCTGGCCCTGCGGAAAGTCTGATTGATATTGAGCCTTATGTTGACGATCGAATTCCTCAAGAAATACCCTTAGCAGTAGCCCAAGGCCAAGCGGCAATTGAAATCCATTGTGGATTAGTTGTTGACACTAATACTTTACTTGGGCAATGGCGAGCTCAAGGAGCCACAGTTAGTGAGCTTTCAGTAGGGGTGGCCAATCTTAAAGAAAGCTGGTATGTAGTAAATCGAGAAAGTGGTGTCACCTATGTTTTAAGACGAGTCCAAGGCAAGACTCGCCTTAATCATTATTTGGCGATGTTGAAATATTTGGGTGTGCCGCGTGAAAAAATATTTGTCCGAGATTTTAAAACTGCTTACCGAACTATTTATCAGAATAATTTAGCTGATTTAGCCGGCAAGCTCACCCAGTGTGTATTTAGTTTTAATCTCACTGAACGCTTGGAAGATCTTCAGGCAGTTTATCCGGCAGCAACCGTAAGGGAAGTTCAGGTTGATGGTTTTCATCATGCGGTTATTACCTTTAGCCGAGATAACCAAATTCTTTTAATTGATCTTAGTGATGCCTACGGAAGTCAAATTGCTCAAGTTCTTGACTTTGTAGTTAGCCCTCTCGAACAAGGTGGCTTAGCTATAGAAAGAGTTTTATTTTTAGGAGCCTGTGGAGCAGTAGCTGATAATATTGCTTTAAATGATGCAGTTATAATGCAGGGTTTAATTGATGATGATCCTCAGGCAGTTGGTTTTCCGGTTAACCAAGTTGACGCTGATCGACTTTTTAGCTATTTAAATTTAAGTTATGAAGATTTTAACGACATGATTCATACAGTAGGCGCTCGGGGAGCGCATTCTGAAGGTTTATGTTGTCAGACCACTGCTAATCTTGCTGATTGGCAAGCTCGCGGAGCTGATTTTGTTGAAATGGAGCTATTGCCTATTATTGAAGTATTAAGAAATTACTGGCATGTTCAGTTGGAAGTAATTCTCCAAGTTACCGATCTTTTAGGCCGTGAGAAAGAATATCAATTGGGTCAAGGGGTGCCAGCTGCCGCTGAAGCTAGGAGAGCAGCTCGTTTCCGAAAGGCGATTGCTTTATATTTAGTTGGTAATTTAAAGCCAAAAGTTACTGTAAATGCTAGTCGAAACTTTAGCCTTGACGCTGTTCCTTTGGATAACGGAAAAAGCGAAAAAACTAGTCCAATCGTGCGAGCTCCGCCTTTAGATAATGGCAAGCAAAGCAAATCTCACCCGGCAGTAATTAGCGAATATGAGGTTTCACGGTTTGTGGCTAAAATAGCTCAAACCCGTCGTCAGGAGATGAGGGTAAATATTCGCTCTAGCTTAGGCCTTGAGTCTTTTATTAGTTTAGTTAAGGGGGAGCGTCTTGAAGCCCTTAGAGAAAAAGTTATAAATTTACATCAATCCGGTGTTAGGAAGATAGTTTTGATGAACGCTACTGAATCTGGTGGTGGCGTTGCCGAGATGATGCATGATATTGTTTCAGTTATGTGCAGCGCTGGAATGGCTGCTGAGTGGGTTGTTATGGATGGCCACAGTGCTTTCTTTAATGTAACTGTGCATATTCATGAAGGACTTCAGTCGCCAGCCAAGGAAGATATTTCTTTAGAGGAAATAGCTTTGTTTGACGAAGCCAGTATCGGAAATTTTGAACGCCTTGAGCAGGATGGTTACTTTGATGGACTTGATTTATTTTTTGCCGAAGACCCTCAGATAGTCGGTCTAATACCATTGATCAGGGCTTTTTATCCAGAGGTTCATCTTGCTTGGCGTTGTCATATTGACACCTCTACTCCTAATCGTCAAATTGCCGAATTTGTTAGCGATATGGTTAGCGGCCGTCTTGATCCAGTACGGGATAAATTACTCTATGACTATCTTTTAAAGCGTTTAATGAGAGAGGGTATGATTGGAGCAGCAGTTGATTTTGAACAAATGATGCAGGCTAATTCCCTTTCGGTTAATCTTGCCCAAGTTGCGACTAGAAGATTGTTGGCCGATATAGCTATTTATCACACCGAAGAATTTGCTTTAGGATTACATCTCCAAACTAAAGGCGTGCCAACCTTTATTATGCCTCCGGCAATTAACCCTTTTAGTTATAAAAATATTCCCCTAGCTGATAATTTTATTCGGGCAACTATGGTTAAATATGGTTTAGATCCCAATAAATTTACGGTTGTTGAAATATCACGTTTCGATCCTTTTAAGGGGCCGCTGGAGGCCATTCAGGCTTTTGTGCGTTTATTTTTGGATAATCCGGGATTGCAGAATGATTTACAATTTGTTTATGCCGGAAATATGGCTGACGATAACCCTAAGGGAAAACGCGATTTTGAAAAGATCGATGCCTATTCTCGCTATCTTAGAAAGAAATTTCCTAAACTTAGGAAAGCCTTGTTTTTGCTCGGTCTTGGGAATAAACCCGGGACAGTAGCCTTAAATTGGGCCCAGAGACGCAGCTTGCGTGTTGGTGGTCAGTTTGCTCGGCCATTTTCTCGGAAAGAGATAGGTCGACTCAACGGTGTTGAGATAAATGCTCTTGAGGTTAATGCTTTACAGCAACAACTTGAGATGGAAAAAAGAGACGGTAGGTTAGTTATTTCTTTACCGCGTAAAATAGCAATACAGCCTTCATCAAAAGAAGGTTTTGGCTTAGTGGCGGCTGAGGCTACCGGAAAAGGTACTCTGGTTATCGCTTCTTTGATCGGTGGCCTTAAAGCGCAATTAAAGGATTTGCTTGCGCAAGCTTCTTGGTTGGGCATTAACTATACGCCGGAGGAAATTAGTCAATCTTTAGAGGTGTATGACTCAATGGATTCTGATCAGCATAGAGGTGTTGTTTTCGATGTGGCTTATTTGGAAAGAATTAATTTATATCAACGGCTTAATCAACGAGAATTCGTTTTGGGTTTAGCTACCTCTCTGCGGGTGGCTTACGAACTGGCTCATAAAAATCCAGATGTCTATCGAGAGCTCGGTTTAGCTGCACGTTGCCAGACTTTAGATAAGTTTATTACTCTAGCTAATGTTGAGAACCGCTTAGCCGCCGCTTCCTTGATTGTTGATAATCAGCAGCCCTTGGATAATGGTAAGCCAGAAGTTCCGATGCCTTCTTCTTATTGGATCGATCATAGCCTTCTTCATGAAATTGATAATGTTTGGGCTAACTTGGATTGGATTAATCCCGGGCCAAGTTTAAGCATAGCTCGCCAGATTGAGAAAAATTTTAAGCCAGCACAAGAGCCAGGTTTTTTAAGAGTTAGCATAGATGCCTTTGGTCCGCTTAACGGATTTAAAAATCAAGTATTAGCTGAACATGAGCAGTATTTTGATTCCGAGGTTTATAAAGATTATCGAGCTGGCATAATTCATGCTATTGATAATCTTTGGCAACACGGCGGAAAGTACGGTGCCTTATTTTTGATGGCTCAGCTTAGAGGACGAACCGTACGCTTTACTTATTGTTTGCTAGATCGCGGTGATGGTTTTATTAATGACGATTACAACCATGTTCGTTTAGAAGAAGCCGTTCAGGCACATAGAACATTTAAACGAGCCGGCAAGAATGGTATGGGCCTTTATTATATGGCGATAAAGCCGGATTATTTTTCAATCACCGCGGTTAATTGCTACCGGGCTGTTGCCACAACTCAAGCTCACTATTGGGAAACTGGCTACACTAAAGAATGGCCGTTTTGCCCGCAACAAACTCCGGTTAACAAGGGGGTGCGGGTGATTTCGGTAAAGGATGTAGCTTTAGGCCTTTTGCCATTTTCGAATATGCAGCCGTTAGATAATGGCCGTCGAACTGATGAAGAACGCCTGGATTTTATCGGATTTTTAGTTGAGTCATATTTAGAGGCTTTATTTACTTTCCGGAGGTTAAGAGCAAATAACAGCGAAGTAGCCGAGATGTATCTGCCAGCAATTTCCGAAACTGCCGTTAGAAAGAAACGAGCCAAATGGGTAGTTACAGCTGTTGAGGTTGCCCGTGAGGCATTTCAGGTTATGGCTCGAGCTGATTTTCGACATTCATCCGGCTTAACCATTCGTTCAATCTTTGATTCAATTTTGGCTTCTGGCGGTCGCAACCAAGCAGCTAATGATCTAGGAGTCGATCGCGCTAGCCTTACTCGCTGGATGCATAGCTTACCTAATGATTTATTAGGTGGGTTAGATCCAGAATTAGCAGTCTTCAAACAAAGAATCCTTGATTTATTTGATGAAAACAATACTCGACCCCTAGACAACGGTAAAGAAAATATAGATTTATTAGCGGTTACAGCAGTTAAAAGAGAGGACACCTCACCGTGGCTGGCGGGCCCTCTCTCTGCTGTAGCCCCTATATATATAGGTAAACAGCAGGGGCCGCTAGATAACGGCCGAGCGCCTTTGGATAATGGCCAGCCAGCTAACTTTTGGAAAGTTTTGCATTCTGGTATATACGTACTTCCGATATATTACACTCGACTTTTCGATACAGCTAAAGACGCAGGAATTGGAAAATATACTTATGTAGTGCCGTTTGTTCGTGATCATGTATTGTCTTTAGGCCATCAAGCGATACTTTTCTTACCGTTTTCTTTGCAGTTACCTTGGTCGCAATCTCCTTATGATGCGGCTGATTGGCGTTATTTTAATACTGATTATATTGATTGGGGGCTTATCCCTGAGGCTCAACCTTTTCTAGGTAAGTTCGATTATTACGGTCATTCACAGCGTAGCGTTGATTTTCGATCAATCCGGCCACGTGAATTATTAATCGGAAAGGCCGCCTTTCTTAATCTCAGAGACAATCGAGAAAAACAATACCGCCAGCGCTGGGAAGATTTTCAAAGGTTTGTTAACAATCAGCGAAGTAGAGGGCCGGAGTGGGATTTAACCCATCTTGGTCATTACCGGGCCTTCAATGATGTCTTGGGTAATGATTTTGGTTTATGGGTTCATGAAGGGATGTATTGCCCTAGGCAGGATACCCATCCAGATGTTATCAAGTACAACGTTGCTGAGCAAAATAAAAATATGCAATATTCAGATTTAATTCAGTTCTATCAATACCAGCAATGGATTGCTTTCGGCCAGGCTCGCGATATGCTTGAAGGTTTGCGCAATATTGGTGTCTTTTATCTTTTAGATAATCCTTTCTTTCATGCTAAGGGTGGTATTAATTTTTGGACCCAAAACATCATTTCAAGAGATAGGCATTATGAATTTTTTGATCGTTCACCCGGTGTACCCGGAATCGGTAGTGACCCTGAACAATTCTGGACATCTTTGGTTCCTTGGAATTGGCCTAGATTAAGAGAGTTGGACTATGAACCTTTCTTAAACCCTTATCATTATTATTTAGGTGATTTGGGCGCTCAGGGAGTTCGGGCTGATGCTATTCATTTTCTTTTTCCTTGGATTCATTGGGAACGCGGTCCTTATGCTGCTAATTTTCAGAGTTGGGAGTCCCCGGGTCATGATTTACTTTGGAGATTAGACAACGTTTTTAATTCTTATGGAGCTTTCAGGCTTGGCGAGTTACTTGGCCCGGGTTTTGAAAGTATTCAGAGAATGGGCTTTGATAATTATCACTGGCATTTCTATCGGATGTGGAAATGGGGTGGCGGACCTGATTTAAATCCGGGTTGGAACGCAAAAGCTTTAGAGTTACATGATGGGCCGCGGGTTTGTGTTGACCATGAACACGGGTTCTATCCTTATGCCGGACACGCTTATTTACGGCATCGTTTGGAGGGCCCGGGCGGTCTAAAAGAATTAAATAGTCGTTTCCTTTTAGGCAGTTCGGATATAGCTATGGTTTATGCCGGAGATGAAGTAGCCGACAACTGGTGGATAAATAACCCTAATCTGCCTGAGTGGATGATGGATCGTAATTGGGCCACTCGAATGCCAATGCAGGGCGATCAGGATTTTGATCTTTCAGTAGCCTTGTCCATGCTTGAGCATCGCCGTTGGATTGGCCAGCGTCTAATTGAGCGGACGCCTTTGGATAATGGTAAGCAAGAGTTTAATCATCTTAGCTTGGTTGAATCTAACGGTGAACAAAAGTTATACTCAGCCAGTAGTTTAGTAATATCTCAAAGGGGAGTCTATTTAAGCCCGACATCAACCGGGCCGAAAGAGGTAATTTCTCAGATTCAACTTAGCCCAAGCGGAATTAAAGTTTCCGGGGAGTTAACTAGCCAGGAGCCAAAATCCCGGCCAATAGATTATCGTCACTCTTATGAAATTAACTTTTATTTTGAAAAATTAGCTAAAGCCTATGGCCGCGGTTTGTTTGTCGGTATCAATGACGTACAGCTTTGGATTCGTCTTAGCCAGGCTTTGGGTGATTTTTTATGGGGCGTTTTGCGTCTTGAAACAGGGATTTTTGATATTCCCGATAGAAAATTACGACGCCTGGTGATTCAGGAAGCGCTTTATCATGAGGTGATGACTAGTGCCTTGGGGCTTTCAGTGGCTAATCGCGGCTTGCGTGAGTTTTTTGCAACCATTTTAAGTGTCAGCCATTTTTGCTATCTTAGCGAGATAGCTAAAGATCAGGATAAGCTTAATTATCGTTTAGGGATTCTGCAAGCTCTTGATCGGGGTTTAATCCAGATGAGTGATTCACTGGCTGGGCTATACCGTCAAATTGCCGAGTCTGGCAGTTTACCTGATCCAGCAACCTTGGTAAAAGCAGTTATAACCCATATTAATGAAGAAGAACGATACCATAGTGACCGGCGTTCATTTAGGGATTATGTTCGAACTAAGTCCGAGAATTTTAGCGGACGCTTTACAGTCGGAAATCTTACCCAGGCGGTATTAAATGATTCAGCTTTACAGTTAGAGTTACAGGCAGAGTGGACAAATTTCTTGGGATTTTTAGCTAATTCACAAACCGTAGCCCGTGCCTGGCAGCCGAAAATTAAATTTATAAGAGGTCCGCGGGGCATAAAGGTTATTAATCCCCAAGGCGTACCGGATCAAGGCGGCTATCAATTCCAGCTGCAAAGTTTCCGGGCAATTTTTGACTGTTTGGGTTTGCCTAATCCGCTTAGTGAGCCAGCTGCCCTAAATAGATATTTAGGTTTTCTGCCTGAGCCTCCTGAGTATGACTCCCAAGCCGTAAATTTACCGGAGTTAAACATCAGTCAAATTTTACCCGGAGTAGCTGTTGTTTATCCGGATAGTTTGGAAGCTAATCAATTAGCGGTAAGGCGAGCTTTGTATGAATTGATGAATTTTCGGGTTTGGAAGTTAGCCGTTGAAATACGTGGCGCCTTAGGTACAGAAGATGCTTTGTTTTTTGATCAGCATTGTCAGGTACATTCCTTTGTTGATGTAGCCCAAGGGTGGATGTTAGATTTAAATCCCCAAAGCCCGATAGTCTATGATGATGTTTTACCCGGCGGCCAAGCTTACGAAGCGCCGGAGCAGCCGGATTTAGCCGAACATGAGCGATTGCATCAAAAGGCTCAGGCAGTTTTTTCAAAAGTTTGGGCAATCACTATGAACAGGTTCTTGCGGGATCAGCGGATGTTTGGCGGTGAAGCCGTGGGTTTAGTTGGCTTTACTACAACCGTACCAATATTATATCGTTACATACAGCAATGTAAGCATTCTGAGCCGGAATACTCACTACAGCGACCTTTGAATAATGGCCTAGGCATACTTCAATATTTACAATCTTTACGTCGTAGCCAGGAAACCGAGGCTGCTAGAAGGGTTAGTCTAGACCAAGGCTTTGGGCAATTAAAAAGTTTATTAGTTGAAAAATTACAGTCGATTGATTCAACCACTTTAAGCATTGCAAATCTTGATCAGGCTTTGAATGAAGATAGCCAGGCGATATTTTTAACCTTAGAGCAATTAAGAGAGGCACGCTTTCAGGCTGAGAGCTTTCGTAATGGGCAGGTAAGTATGTGTGATCTTGCTAGCCTAGCTTTGGCCGCTGCCAGCGAAGAAGTTTTTGGCCAGAGACACTTAGTTAAAATAGTTGTTGGCTATTATCGGGTTGATGAGCAGCTATATAAAAAACATTATTGGGTTGTGATTGATGAAACATTGTTGATTGATATAACTTATGGTCAGTTTGATCCGGACCATCTCAATCGTATTTTAGTTGCTACAGTAGATGATTACTTGAGATTAAAATTAGAATATGGTACAGAGTTAGAGCCGCTTGATAATGGAAAACAAACTCAAGTTCAGCCTACTTGTTTAGAGGCTAGGTGGTGGAATAATTATTATCCCGGGGTTATCGAAGGAACTGGAATAAGGCCGACTGCCCGCTCACTTAGCTTTGAGCAGATCGAAGAAGTGGTTTGTCTATTACTTCTCGATCAAGCCGGCCAGGAATTGGTAGCTAAAATAATAAATAGAGAACTGCCCGATGTATATCCTTCGGTTCGAAGAACCGCTCTTAAAGCTATGGTCAGGTTCGATCATTACGAACTTTTTGGCCCGAAGATAATTACTTGTTTGCAGGATGTAGTCAGAGATGGAGCTGAGATGTATCAGCCTTTTGCTCTTTATGCTTTGGCTCAGACCCCGGCTTTTAATGGCCCGGTTGCCAATAGATTTGCCGAGGAAGCACTTAAGGGGACCCTTAAACCAAGCCCAAGAAAGCCTACCGCAGCCGAAAAAACTGCCTTACAGGAAGGGTTAGAGCCAAATACTCAAGCGATTAGATTTAAATCCCGGCTTGCTTCAGTTGAATATTTAAAAGGAGTTTTAGCTCAACGTCAAGGTTGGGCTCGGGTTTGCCTCGGAACAGTACCACATTTTAGTCGGGTTAGCAATCGCGCTTTAATCAATAAATTTGCTGCTCAGGTATTAGCAGCTGATAAAAAGCTTTCTTCTAGTTCAGCTCAGCGACGCCAGAAAGATAAGTCAGAATTTTGGGGTCTTGAGCAAGCTGAGTTTATTCATCCAGCTACTGGCCATGAAGCTTTGGTTGAGCTGGCCAATGATCCGGAGTTATCATCTAGTGATGAAAGTCCTTTGGTTGATCAAATACTACATCAGATGGAGGAATTAGGTTATGTGCCGATATTGCGACCCAGTAAATTTCAGCTTACTGAGCCAGCTCAAGGTCAGGAAGCTGAAATTGATCGCGAGGCGCTTTGGACCAAGGATGCTGTTTTGATGATTTCTACTAAATTCGGAATAGTTCCGGTTTCTTCAGCATTAGCCAATCTTAAGGGCGGTGAGTTCGTCAGTGGCTATGGTAAGCGCGGCAGCTTTATGATTATTCCGGCAGCCGCTCTAAATTCAAAACAGCAGCTATCTGATATAATTCCCGAGGTTCCGATTCATGTATTTCCTTCGGGATTTTTGGTGATCAATGATCAGGGCGTAATTCGTTTAAGAGGAACCTCGCATATTGACACTTCTTTAGGAGCAATTCCGATTATGGCCCGGCCAGAATCAGGCCAGTTGATGTTAATCGATCCTTTGTTGCATCAGGTTGCCCGTACACACCCTCGCTATCGCGATCACTATCAATCAGTAGTTCAAGAAGATGGAGTGCGTTTTATTGATGTGCCCGAGCCTGAACGTCATTTAAATCCTGCTAATTTTGGTATTCTTCCCGGTGGAGAAATATTTATGCCTTATGCGCCGCGGACTAAACAAGTTTTAATTGAGGCTGGGGTTAATGAGCAGTATATAATAATGTTACCAAGTGAATTTAATAAGTATTTACCAACCCTTCATGTTTTGGCGGGGAGTATTGGCTGTTTAGTGGCCCAAGCTTTTCATCCGGTTGAGAAGCGAGAGCCGCTCGACAATGGCCATGAAAAAGAAAAACGGCAAACTAGATCCCGAGCAATAGATATATCAACCAAAGGTGCTGAAGATTTATTGTTTACTGAGCTTCAAACAGGGAGTTTAGTTAGTTTAGTGGTTGATGGCCTTGAGTATTGGCTTAGCCTTGACCAGGGCGATGAAGTTTGGTTTGATTTATATCGGCCTAAAGATGATATCATTGGCTATATTTATTTTCGAAATGACGCAATGCCAGCCAGAAAAATAGCCAATTTTGGCGGCCCGAGCATTGTTCCGGCTTACCGGGGCAGGCATTTGTCGCGAGTTCTTTATTTTGTTTATTTTCGTTATCTTTGGCGCAATAATTATATCCCTGAAGAAGACTGTTTGACTATCGATGATCGATTGGCCCTAAAGCTTTATCATGAAGCTAAAAAGTTTTATTACGATCAAGACCATACCTTTACTCCGTTTCAGATTATTCCCCGAGCCGAAAAGACTAAAGCTGCAAAACCTTTAGATAATGGCCACGATATGGTTCAAAAACAATTATTTGAGTTAATTAAGCGTAAGTCAGATTCGATTAAAACTTTCTTAGAGCCGTTTGAAGCTTGCCTTGCTTACAATGGAGTGTTAGCTTTGCTGATTCGAGGAAGGCCTGACTTGAGCGTTAAATTTTTGCTTAAGAAGATTGGCTCGGCTGAGCATTGGTTTTTACTGGCTGAAACTGTTTTAGGAAATCATCAGTTTGTGGTTGATATTTCGCCGCAAGGAAAGATGTTTACCGATATTGAGGTGCTGGTTGTAGATTGTGCTGAAGCCGGAAAAATAAATTATCTATATGAAGATTATACTGTAGTTAGCGATCAAGAAACCGAAAACTTATTGCGAGCCTTAGCAAGACAAAAAGGGATGAATGAGTTCTTGCATTTAGTTCATCAATTACCAGAAGAAAAATGGATAGGTAGGTTACCGGATAGTGACCAGTCGATGCCACTTGATAATGGTAAATTAATCAATGAAGGTTCAGAAAGTTCTTTTTCCGATATAACTAATTCGATGCGGGTGACTTTTGTTATGCCGATGTACAATGAACAGCAACGCTTACTTCCCAAGACTTCTGATAATCCCTATGGTGAAGATGCTTTAAGGGTTAAAGTAAGTCAATTTAGAGAACTCGAGCAAGAAAATCCTAATTTCCAGTGGCGGCTAATTGCCGTAGATGACGGAACTCCCGGGTTTGCTTCAGCCAAATGCCTTGAGCAGATTTTGGCTGAGATTGATGCCCAGAATCGGGAATTTAATATCTATTCTAAAGTTTTCGTAGTGGTGATAACTGAACAAGAAAAGAAACTCCTAGGCAGCCGAAAGGGTGGAGCGGTTTTGCGTGGCTTTCAAGAGGCCCTAAGCCACGGTTGGGCTGATTATATCGGGATTACTGATACTGATATTTCCAGTAATGTTAACCAAACTAAAGATTTGATTTTGGCTCTTCGCAAAGGTGCTGGAGTAGCCATTGGTTCACGCCGCCAAAGCGGGGCCGAAGCTCGCGGCATACCGCTTTTAGGGAGAGTTAGCACAGTTATTTATAATTGGTGCATTCGTTTGATTTTGTGGCCGCTTTTTTCAATTCGTGATACCCAGCGCGGTTTTAAACTTTTTCAAAAAGAAGTAATTGTCAGAATATTACCCTATGCTCGCGATCACCATCTTTCTTTTGATACTGAACTGTTACTTTTGTCGCGTTTAGCCGGATACCAAATAGCTGAGGTGCCGATTGTCTGGATTGATTCAGCTGAGGCAACTACTTTGGTTATGTCTAAAGATGCTCCAGCGATGCTCTGGCGAGTGATTAAACAAGCCCGCCATATTTTTAATAATCCTTTTCGCGGCCAAAAGCCGCTCGATAACGGCCGAAAAATAAATCTATCAGTTAGAATGCTCAGAAAAGCTAGATTAATTACTGTTCATGTTGATGCTGGAGATTGTCCAGCCGCCTTAGCTAGCGCGATTGATAAATTAGTTTCGGGTTTAGGGCAAATCCAAGTAAGCCGTAGTAATATTGTCTTAAACACCGCCCATCAGAATAGCCCTATGGATATTGTTTCGTCGGTAGGCTCTCTCTCAACTGAACAGATAACAACTTTATTTCCTGAAGCTGTTTTTCTGATTGCTGGCGGCAATGTGTTTAAATGCTTAAGAAATCTAGTTGAGTCATTGGCTGTCGGCTCAGTGAACAAGCGAACTGTTAGGATTTTTGTTCTTTACGATTATACCTATGGCCAAGGCTCTAATTATAGCCCTGAGCAATTAGCCGGTGAATATTATGATTATTTTAGCGATATGCTTTCAGTCTATAGTGATAGGTTTAATCTAGCTGTATTTTATCTTGCTCAGAATCAATTCGAGCAGGAAATTTACGGTAAAAATTTATCCGGGCCCAATTTATCTTTAGCAATTATTGAAAAAGAAGCTTTAGCTAGTCAAGTACCTTTAGATAATGGGCGTAGTCTTGGGGAGTTAACTGCCGAAGGCTACAACTTAAAGTTTCTAGCCCGCAGTTCTGATTTAAGAATGACTGCCCATTGCCGAAGAGATGTAAGTTTTAATAGTTATCTTTATGATTATCGCCTGGATCCAGAGCATACTTATCGTCAAGCCCAATTAGTTCCTTTAGTTGCTCGATCGGTTAAGGAAAATGCTTTTAGAAAGTCTTCTGATTGGCAATACTTGCCGCAGCATTTGAAAGATTTATACGATTCCGGTAAAGTTTTGATGATTGCTTCCCGAGCCCAAGCTAAAGCTAAGCCTAGCCGGTATTCAGCCTTAGTAATTTCTGGCAGGACTGAGGCTTTTAGCGGCCGGATGGGTATTTTACTCTATGACAATCGGCCGATCATTGTTTCAATTTTAGATAAGCCTTTTTTCATTGAAGCTAAAGGAATCGGGGTTGCTCAAGGAGGTTTTAGCTCAGTGCATCGGCGCTCGGGCCATAGATATGAAGTTACCGGGGCTCAGCGTTGGCAAGCTTCCTTAAAAGAATTTACCAGTTTAGAGCTTGAGCGAAAAATCAGCCGATTTTTTGGAACAGCTGATACCCCACGCGCCTTAGCGGCGATAGTCTATAAATATCCTCAAATGGATCAGTTAATTAGTGATAGCCTAACTAGCCAGGCTGAGCGAAGAGAAGCTAAAGAGCAGTTAGGCGATAGTTTAGGGATAATGTTGCGGCTTTCGCCTTCGAGCCGCCGCTTTGCTTATAATTTAGAACAGCGTCACATTAGAATGCTTGGTGAAGCTTCAGCCCGCCTGCTTTGTTCTTATCTTCCCCGAGTGCATACTTCGCCGCATTTTGAAAATCTTCTGGAGTGGGCCGAAGGCAGTGAATTCTCTTGGTCAGACTATGGAGATATTGAAGTGTTATTTGCTCAAAGTAGTTATCACTGGTCAAGGTCACTGATTAATGCCCGTCGGATATTAATGTCTTATTTGGAAACTAGTATTAGCTGGAATGTAAATTTATTAAAAAAACTGGGAATAATCGAAACCGAAGCAGAATTTATCAGCGAATACCTAGCTGGCTTTGTTGCTTATGCTGAAACTTTAGACTGGATAACTCCTGAGGCAATCGAACGTTTAGCCCGAGTCCGCTCGCCTAAGGAGTTTGTTGACGTAATGATTTTTGAAGTATTCGCTTTAAATGCTTACAACGTGTTTAAAAAACAAACTTATGAAACTATAGTTGAAGTTAATCAGAATAATTTAGTAGAAGAACTTTTAAGCTCGGCTTTAACTATTGCCCAGCGGCAAGAGAAAGCTCAACTTGTTGCTGAGTTAAGTGGACATATTGAAGCAGCTAAACAAGGAGAGGCTTTTTTAGGTTGTCGAATAAAAAAATCTCAAGCTAATCAAGGGGTGCTTACGCCGGTAGCTCAGCCGGTTAAAAATAGTTCTTGGGCTAATCCCTTTTTTGATCAATTCGCTTATGATTTATGGCATGCGCTACTTTTTGATGATCATAACCTTTATGATTATGTTCAGGCTAAATGGGATTATACTGTTGGTGAAGAAGGGGCTTTTAACGTGGCCGGATTTTATCTGCTTGATGCTCATTATCTTGGGTTGTTGCGTTCGCGCACCAGCATGCATAATATACCGGAAAAATTATATATGTGTTCAGCTGGATATGAAATGACTGCTAATATCAACAAATTATTGACTGCGATTAATCGAGTTAGTTTGTGCCCTCAGGAAAATACCTTGGTGCGTTCAACCGTACGTAACACCTTACAACATGCGATTTCCCAGCGCCTAAGTAAGTGGCGCCTGGCTCGGGCTTTAATATTAGTCGTTGAATCTAACGGCGAAGTTCTTGCCGGAGACGACAGCACTTATGTTTATATTATGGATTCTGGTCCGGGCATGCCGATTGATGCGGTAATGCAAGGCGATTGGCGAAGACATAGTACGATGTTTGGTACGGATTTAAAAGGTTTTCGTGAATATAGGGACGTTGAATGGATTCTTGATTCTTGGTCAAGCAAAGCCGGCGGACCGCAACGTTGGGATGGTCTAAGAGGGGGGCTGGTTGAGGGAGCTTTAGTACCGGACAACATGCCTTTATTTGGTACTTTATTCGGTATGCGGCTTAAGCATGGCTTAGAATCGAGTAGCAAACCTTTAGACAACGGTAGAGATTCTCGGTCAAAAGGACAAAATCTTGGTAGTTTAGGAACGGCTAATAAGGCCCCTCCGGTAAAAACTTACAATGTCGAGAGTCCTTTTAATCGGTTTTCGCTGCGCCTTTTAGATTTAATTCTAACCTTATCTTTCTTGCCTCTGATTATTCTAGCTAGCCTACCCATAGCTATATTTGTTAAATATCAGATTTTTAAACACAAGACTGGACAGTCAGTTATTTTTAAAGAGCAGAGATTCGGCTATAAGGGTAAACCGTTTATCATGTATAAATTTCGTACTTATATCGGCGATAAAGATAATCCTAAGGCAGTTTTACTGAGCTTGCGTTGTTTGGGGCTAGATGAGTTACCGCAGTGGTGGAATATCTTAAAGGGCGATCTTTCAATTTGGGGAGTGCGCCCTAAGTTACAAGATGATCCCAGCTCTGACAGTGATTTCCAAGCACACCTGGATCAGATCAATGATTTACGCAAGCCGGGAATAATTAGTTTAGCTACGGCTGATGTGCACGCTGAGATGGAGCATGTTTCTTTTTCAGCCGAGCATCGCGATCGTCAGATCGCCTTTGATCTTTATGAAGCAGAGTATTGGTCATTCTTTTTAGCTTTTAAAATTGTTGTTTTGAATATCTTTGCTCAATTTAAAGAAGCAGCCAGGATTGTATTCCGAAATAAAATTTTAGTTATTGTTGCCGTGCATATTCCGCAAGCCGAGCAGCCAAAAGCCGGCCCAATTTTAAATATTTTAGAATACTTAAGCCAAAGATTCCCTTCGAAATATTATAGTGTCTTTGTTGGTTTTCCGGATTCAGGAAATCCCAATTTAAATTTAGATTTAGCTATTCCTCAAGGCTTAACCATTGGCTTAGGTGAAGGCGATGAATACAACATAGTTAATTCTCAAGGCCTTAAACTTAAATTTAGCTGGCAGTTTGAGGGGCCAGACGATTTAAGCCAAAGAACTTTAAAAATTGGACGCCACAAGTTATTAATGCCATTGTGCGCTGAAAGTTCTCTTCCGGTATTTTCCGGAGCTAAGAAAAAAATTCCCCATAAGGCTATCTTCATTCCCTTTATTGCTTTTCGTCCATGTATTGTTACCTGTATGAATGATTTAATATTTCTCAATCTTCCGATAATTGGATTAGATACCGCTAATGGCATATTTTTGTTTGTTCCCGGCTCAACCCAGATTGATATAGTCGGTACAAACAAGCTTCTGGCCGTAGCAATTAATCATTCCGGCAGGGTGATGGGCAGTTCATTTAAAGATTTGGACCAAGTCGTTCCTTTAGATAATGGACGTCAAACCATTTCCCACTTCCGAAGTGGGGAAGGTCAGAGCCGGACCGGCCCGACATCCCGTAATTTCCCCCTGGATAACGGCGGCCGGAATAATGAAGCTATCGAAAACAATCGGTTTTCATTCGCTAATCGTCTAGGAAAAGTTTTAGTTGCTACTGTTATCGGTGGAATTTCTTTAGGGTTATTGTATTTATTCGGCGGCCTTGATTGGTATACAAATATAAAAAATAGTATTCCTTTAGGGGCAGTGATTTTCTGGCCGGGGGCTTTCCTGGATATGGTTACCGGTGTTTTGATCTGGTTAATTTCCGATATCGTCGGTCAATATCTTAATCAGGGTAGAAGCATTCGCTATCGGCAAAGTTTTAAAGTTGGTGCTTGGGGAGTATTTCAAGGGTTGGCTACTCACATTTTGTATAATTTAGTTGAACTGCTTCCGGTTGTGCCTTTACCTTTAGCGCAAGCAATGTTTCGAACTATTTTTACTCTTTTTGGCGGACTGACTATTAACATTTTCTATACCGTGGTTGTAGCCCGGGCTCGTAAAGCATCTAAGGCTGAAGGTTATAGCGGCCTAAAGGAGCGCCACAAGGCTTATGATGTTATTTTTAGTAAGTTTATCGTCGCCCCAATCAAAACTTATTTTATAGTTAATCTATTACCTCCGGCAACGCGGGTTATTAGCGAGCAGGCTTGGGAATACTTAATGAAAGTTTTTGATGCTTATTTGATGAACCGTAAAGATTCACTTTTTTCTAGTTATATTCTAAATTTATTATCTAGAAAAAAACCTTTAGATAACGGCCGCTCCGGGCAGTCGGATGATCAAATAACTTTGGTTTCTGATAATCTGGTTGACTCATTTAGAAATGTTAGACAAAGGCTGGTAGTAACTGTTAGGCGCGCACAGATGTCTAGATTGGATTTTAAGCCGGGGATAGTGTCACTTCAGAATATGAGCCCAAAGGTAGATTATTTCTGCCTTTCTTCAATATCTGAACGCCAAGAAGATATCCAAGCCTATAGGCAAGTTCCTTTAGTACAGGATGGTGCTAGTTTTGGAGAAAGTTACAGTGAAAAATATCTTATTGCTCAGGAACCGGATACCTTAGTTTTAGTTGAGGGTGATGAAGGGTTGATTGCCAGTTTTGATTATTCGCTTTGTGGTTGTCTAGTCATTCGGGCTAGAAATCTTTTTGGCATGGCCCACTTAAGTCCATTTATAGATTTTTCGGATGAAGAGATGGAAATTGAAAATGATCGGATTTATTATAAATATTTATCAGTTTTAGATTATTTCAAATTACAGGGATATAAAGATGTTCAAATTTTTCTCAGTTTGAATGAGCTGCTTCAGGGATTTAAAACTTTAAAAGCTAGGCTTTGGTCGGCTGGTGATAGCGATGCGACTAATCGTCAGAGAGTGGTAGATCTTCTTGGGATTGAGGCTAGGCAACGCGGCATAGCTGTTGTTGATCGCCGCCTTCGACAAAAGTCTGAGGTTCTAGATGTCCTGGGTTTTCCGAGAAAAATGATTAGCCGTCAATGGCTTAATCGCGGCACAAAACCCGAAAGTTTTGAAATAATATTTATTGAGACTAGAGATGAGTTGCCAGTAGCCATAAACTCAGAGACTCAACAACCCGAGATTGAATACTTTCAATTCGCTTGGCCTGTTGTGATACCTCTCGATAATGGCCGCCGGAAACTACCAAATGATGACTGGATTTGGGTTAATGGAGAGAGTTTGCAATTTGTTGGCCGGGACGGTTTATTGATAACAGGAATGGAGGGCCGGGGTAAAAGTTTTTTGGCCAGAAAAATATACGATAGCGATGATAGATGGAAAGTCGTATCCTGCGGAGCTACTCATGTATGTATAAGGAATGAATTAGCAGAAAGAGCGCTTTTAGGCAGACGTTTATCCGAAAATAATCTTTTATATTCCCGGCTGTCAGGAACAATCCCGGTAGAACTATCGTTAGATGTAGTTGTTAGGTTGAACTGGGTTATGGCCTTAGACGATCTATACCGAGAAATTTTAGGGGGATTGTTGGCCGATGCCGGGCAAAGAGAGTCTTTGGGCCTCAAAATTATAGATATGAGCGATCTAGACGTAACTCGGCAATGGCCGAAAGTGTTGAAGTTCATCAATGCGTCTATTGTGAAACCAGAGACTTACGATAAAGGAAATAGTTTATTTCAAGTCCCTCTTGATAATGGTAGACGAGCTCAAGTTGAACAGGAACGGGAATTTTTGATCCAGACAATCATAAATGTTTTTAGCCAAGGTGAAGGATTATGCCTGGAGCCGGCGCAGATAGAGGCAGCTATTGCTGTAGATACATCATTTGATGAATACAGGATAGCTAGAAACTTGCCGATAGTTATTGGCCTAAAGGGTAATATTTATGAAAATTGTCCTTTGGCTAGCAAGCCTCTTCTTCTTGTGTTTACCGGCAGAGGAAGCATAACTAAACCAGAGCTTATCTTCAATGCCTACACCCAGCAAGGTTTAGTCAGAGAAGCAAGCCGTTTAAGTCGTTCGATGGAAACTAAAAATGCAATTTGGGAGATACCTTATCATGGCAAGAAGACGGCTTTCATATTGGAAGATAAAAATAACTGGATTGCTTTGGCGGCAGTTTATGGTCCTGAAGATATTTACCAACAAGGACTATTGATCTGTAAGGGTGGAGATAGGATAACCAGGTTAGGTACAGAAATTTCTCAAGCCGCTGGTGAGGCAGATGAGGAAGCTATATTTTCTGATTATTCCCGGGCCTTAGTGGTTGCTCGTCTTTTAGGATTTTCTATCCTTGATGGTCCAGATATGATGCGCCGGGTTAACCGGCGGATGAGCGCTATGATCGCGGCAGCAAAAGAGACTGTGGCCGATATCAATGAGTTTGCTAAGGCATACCCTGGTTATGAGGCTGTTGATACACATCACATACTTAAACCTACTACCAGTAATCCGGTGGAAGAGGGAGGTTTCCCGCACACTGAATGGATGGTGACTAGTCGAGGGGTTGTTCAGGGGACGGTTACTGCTTTGCGTTGGCTTAGACAGGTTCTTGACGTTGGAGAGAATAGGTACCCTGAGGAAGTGGTAAGATTTGTTAAAAATTTGAATATATTTGGAAGTCCGATGAGCTATATTGTCCAAGGCTTTGGTGATGTTGGCAGCGGCATCACTAAGCTTTTTTTGACTATTTTTAAGATTTTTGGGTTTCAGGCCAGGGGTTTTAATAACCGTTACTTTGCAATTTATCGCCGCGAAGGATTACCTAAACCATTTTTAGTTGAGGCGCGGGAGATCGTTGAAGTTTCTCCTGATGCTTTAGATCTAGGGAGATTACTGGCAATGAAGAGTTTTGATGACCAATTACAGGGGGCGGTGGTTTGGATAGCTAATCCAATTAACCCGAAAACTAAAGAGCCAGTATTTGGTCCTGCTGATGTGGACAGAGTAAATCAAGCTCTTGCTGAAAGAGGTGTTACTGCTATTTGGGGTGATCAGACAGTAGTAAATGAACTAATTTATCAAAAGGCAACCGTGCTTTTTCTGGCTGCAACCGCTAATGTTATTAGTGAACTTTCTCAGGTTGAAAGATTGCAGGTTAAGATTATTTCTGAGGGAGCTAATAATGCAGTTAAACCTGAGTTAAGAGAGCCTTTAAGAAAAGCTAATGTATTTTATATTCCTGGTGAGCTTCTTAACGGCGGGGGCATATATGCTTCTAAGGAAGATATTCGGCATAACCATACCGATGGATCAGAATTAATAAGGCAACATCGGCAATACTATTATATACATGTAACTGATGAGATCGACACATTGGCTCTTCACCGAATGATTTCTTTCCTTGAGATTTGGGCTGAGTCAGCAGGAAATTTTTCTTTTGATTTAACCGTCCATGTAGAAAAAGTTGCCGGCCGGATTTTTGAAGCAGCTGATAATTTGGTAAGAACCAATAATACACGTTTGAGAAAATTTACCCAAATTGATCAAAAGAGAACCTTTGATCATCAAGCCGGCCGGCCGACTTTGCCTTGGCGTCATAGTCTTTATGAAATTGCCATTGAAATGGCACCAATGGGAATACTTTATCATTTGCGGGATGTCGGTAGACACTTATCTTTACTTAATAGATTTAAGGTTGCAATAAAGGAAGATGGTCAGATAGATAATTATCATATATGTCGTCTGCGTTTTGCTTTATTTGAGTTGACCAAGCTAGGCTATTATTTAAAAAGTAACCAGCGCAGAAGGTTAATCGGCCTTCTTCCTGGAATAATTACCGATGAAAAGTGTGATGGCCTATTAAGGAAAGATGCCATGTTTTGTTTGGCAATGGCAATTAGGTGGCAGGAAGAAGAATCCTGTAAATCTGAGGTAGATCGGGCAAGAAAATTATATTTAGGCATATTACAAAATCCCCTTGAAAGTGCTCAGCTGCATACCTGGGCTCAGCATTGTCTCTATAGGATTTTCGGAGAAAATTACTTCCGGCGGATAAGCGCTGATTTTGATCGCTTAAACGGAGTTAACTTACCCAAGCCGCTTGATAACGGTCGGGATAGTTCGGTCGGGATTACCTCAGAACCGTTAAGAATTTTAGCCGAGCTAATTTCGAATAGTTATCGGACTAAGGCTTTAGTAGAATTTTTGCAGCCTTTCTTAGATTGTGAATCTGTTAATTATTTACAAGAAGAGATAGCAAAGCATTGCCAGCTACCGGCCTGGGGTGTTGTTTCTTCTAGCCATTATCTTGATGAAGGGTATTTCTATTATGGTTTAAAATCCGGTATTGATCGCTGTCTCGAAAGAGGAGTTATGGTTGAGAATGACGGTAACAGATTATACGTTACTAAAGATTCAGAGGATACCGTAAAATATAGCGGCCTTGACGAAACTCAAGAAAACCAGTGGGGAATTTTTATTTTTCCAAGCGAGTATTTCAATCAGGCTATCAATTGCGGTTATGCCGAGGCCGGCTTAAGGCTTTCACATAACCGCTTAGGCATAACTACTTATCCATACTTCAAAAGTTCTTTATCGCTTGCGCCGGCACGCTTTCTGATAATTGATAGATCTAAGGCAGATGAACATAGGCACCTGGAAGGCCAGCCGAAGCTAAAAGATAAACTTCAAGCCTTGACCGAAGCAGGATTGAAGGTTCTATGGTTGCCGGATTCTTCCGGCCCATTCTTTGACCCTGATTTCCAATATGCTTTCGGGGAGTTGTTGTTTAGTAATGATATTCCGGAAACCAATCGCTTTCTTTTTTATCCGTCCGCAGATACTCAAGATCTTACAAAAATCATCTGGTGGGTTTTACAGTCGTTAAGAATGAGTAGTATAAAAAATCGGCTATTACATAATATGGAGTTAGCTCGGCAATTTAAAAAAATCGGCCCCTTTGATAATGGGCGAGCTGATTTTACAACAGCAGACGAACAGATCGGTAATCTTTTTGCTGAGGCAGTTATTACAGGAGATAATGTTTTAATTGAGACTCATTGGGATGCTGTAGCGGCTAAGAGAGGCGGCAGTTTGAATATTTTAGAACATGCTGGCTTAAGGATTACAAGAAGTTTAGCTTTAGGAATTGTACCGCGGGCTGGTGAATGGCCGGATAGGGTTGAAACCGATCAAATCATTCTGAGTTCATCTCGCTATGGTTGGATCGATTCTGAAAGAGATATTGAGCATTTGTTAAGCGGCTTTGATCAAGCCAGATTGCTTAATTCGTTTAATCTTGGCCATTATTATCAGGGTTGTCACTATCGAAGTTTCCTAAGCTGGCTAGCGGTTTTAAAGAGTAGTCATTTCCCGGCAGTTATTTTTCATTTCATAGGTGAGCTAATTAATTCTTGGGGTATTAAGCCAGCTGCTAAGAGTGATTTTCCAGTTTTGGCCAGTCGAAGGGATATCTTTTCTTTCGTTAGCGTGCCTTATGTTTCAGATATAGAAAAATTAGATTTGCCAGTTGCAGTGTTTTTTGATGGTAAGCTTAGTTCGCTTAGGCGTGGCGATAGCCGGAAACAGCCAACTTTAATATTAGCTTATTGGCAAGCTTTGAATGGTTTTATTGGTTTTAAAGAACAGATAGCTAGGGAAACAGCAGAATTTCAGAATACCCCTTTAGATAATGGCCGCAAAGAGCATGACATCTCTGATAGTACGGTAATCCAATGGCCGCTTAATGTAATTGTTAAAGATATGCGCGGTTTATCCAAAGGCGAGATATTAGCTGTTGTTAAAACCGGTAAAATATTTTGGGGAAGGGAAATAGTAGGAGCTATTTTTTCTGACCGCAATATTGTTTTTGGTAAAGTGGTCGATGATAAGTTTATAGTATTTGATGATTGGTTAATTGAAAGAATTCCTGGAGGATTGTTAGAGGGGTTGCGGAGAAGCATTTTATTTTTGCCTTATTTAGGAAGTATTTTAAGAAACAAGACATCGTCAATAAATAAACCCCTGGATAATGGCAAGAAATATAATTATCGGCAAGTCCTAGAGATGGTTGACTGTTTTGATAGTGCAAGGTTAGAGGCTCACTTATTTAGAGCTCTTGGCAGAGTTGAGACTGAAGCCGTATCTATAGCTGGTGATATTATTAGGGCGGCTAGAAAATTTGAACGGATAACTAAAGCAGTAAAATCTCTTTATAGGAAAACTTACGGCAAGCTACCTAATTTTACTCTTGCTTTCGATCCTTCCGGTCAAGGTATGTATGGGGCGTATCAGGAGGATGATACAGCCGGATTTTTTGATCATATTGGCGTAGCTCCAGAAGATGTGCTGCTTGAGGTAGGCAGCGGCGATGGAAGCATTTCGGATTTCATGGCCCATATGTTTGGGATTAAGGCAACTGGGATTGAGGTTTGGGAGCCATATTATCATTACGCAGTTTTCTTAAGAGATGAAGCAGTAAGAAGAAGATTCATTCCAGAAGGTAAAGTAGATTTTTTAAATAATAATTTAGTAGATGTTGATTTTTCAAAGTATTCTTTAGTGTACTACGCTGCTCTTGGCACAAGAAGAAAAAGTGAGCTGGCTGCTAGATTGCTTGGGGTAAGAGAAAAATCCAGGATATTAATTCGGGGTTCACCTGATGAGTTAGTGGAAGGGATTATCGCATCACATCCTGATTTTAGCTTAAGGAAGCTTGAGATAGAAGTTAATGAAAACCTTACTGGAATTAAGGCAAGGGTTTATACTCGAGAGACAATTACCAGTTACCAGCCGGTTCTCGACGTTCCTCTAGATAATGGCCGAAAAAATAACCCTCAGATGGTCAGAGCGCGCTTAGCCGCATTTGAAAAATCAATCGAGGGCATCGTGCCTAGGGCAGATCCGCTTTATGACCATTTAATTCGTTTTTATCAATATCCTTTGAATAATTTGGGTGAACCTGACGAAGAGACCTATGTAAGGAATAATACCAAGGAGCAGGAGCGGGAGCTTCTTAGATTCTGGGCCGGCCATTTCGGCCTTCCTAAAAATTACGGCGGTCATGTGACTATCGGAATCGGTCAGGCTGAATATTATGCCATGTACGTGGCTAGCAATCGATTTCCCAAGGCTATATTTTATATTTCTAATCAGGTCGATAGCCTTCTTTATGATACTTTACAGGTGTTGGGCATTGATCAAGGAAGAATAAAGTTAATTAGGTCTTTAGAGAATGGCGAGATCGACTATGGTGATTTAAAGAGAAAGATTAGGGAGAATTCATCATGGCCGGCGGTGGTCTGCTTGACTGCTGGCAGATTCCTGGGGGCGGTTGATGATTTAGGAAAAGTGGAAGGAATTTTAGGGAGCCTGGGCCTAAAGCATAAACATATTCATTGCAGCATGTCACCGTTAAGTATAGGCCAGTCGTTTTTGGAAGATGCGGCAAAGATAGATTTTCAACATGGCTTAGATAGCATGAGTCTACCGTTGTATCATTTTGTAAGGTGTCCGATGCCAGGAGTCATCGTTCTTACCAGAAGGAAATACCTTCAGAACATTGCTTGTAGTCAAAAAGCAGCTGAGTATGTTAACTCTAACGACACCACTAATTCTGGATCACGTAGTGGTCATGCTCCGCTTTATCTTTGGTTTGCTACAAAAGTTATTGGGACTAAAGGATTTAAGGCTCAGGCTGAGCGGGCCAGGGAAGTTTGTGTTTCTATTAAAGCTCTATTTGACCGTTACGGTTATCCTTGCCGGTTCACCGCGCAAAAAAATACAATAATCTTTGAGCCACCATTTTATGAGTTGCGTCAAAAATGGGGCTTATTATCACACGGGCAATGGTCCTGTTTTGAGATTGTACCTTATTTGACCCCGGTTGAGATAGCCGAATTTGTAAGTGATCTTTTAGGTGATCATTCTCAAGCGGTAGCCGCCCCGGTAGAAACCGTATTTCCGGAACGGATTGTCTATGAACCGTCTCCGGAAGTCTTAGATGTTTTGGATCAATTAGAAGCAAGGATCCAAATTTTGATGGAAAGATTTTTAGGATTTCCGGCAAATATCGCCGGCAATGAGACATCTTTTGCTGCCTTGAGCAGCTTGTTTAAATACACCTTGAGAAAAAAGGATGTGGAAGGTTTTCGACACGAAGCCTTGAAATTTTTTACTGATCTTTACGGTTTAAGGTACGAAGATTTTTACTGCGGCATAACTGCTGGAGGAACCTGGGGAAATCGGGTTGGCCTATTAGTTGGCCGGGAAAATTTTCCCGGCGGGATACTTTATTACAGTCAGGATTCGCACTACTCGATTGATAAAGTGGCCAGGAGCCTTAACATGGAAGTAAGAAAGGTCGCCTCTTTGTCTAACGGCCAAATTGATTATGATGAATTAGCCGAAGCCATAGAGGAAAATCGTGGCCGCCCGGTAATTGTAAATCTTAACATCGGCACAACTATGAAAGGCGCTATCGATAATCCCCAAAGAGTTATTGAAATATTAAGAGAACAGGATGTTACTGATTACTATATCCATTGTGATGCCGCGCTTTTTGGTATGATTTTACCGTTTCTCGAGGCTGCGCCAAAAATTGATCTGGCTAACGGCGTCCATAGTATTGCCATATCCGGACATAAATTTCTCGGCCTACCGATGCCTTCGGGCATATTCATGGTTCGGAAAAATTGTGCTAGGGATAGATTGATAACTATTTCGGATCGATTATTGACTGCCCAAACTGGCCATGTCATTTTGTATTTTTGGCAGGCTGTTGCTAGCCGAGGGTATGAGGGTTGCAGAGAAGAAGCTATGGCTTGTGTGGATAATGCCCAATATCTTTATTACAGATTACAGGAAAGGGGATTGCCTTCGGAGGTAAACCCTTTTTCCAATATAACAATGTTTTCCCGGCCATCGGGTAGCCTAATTGACACTTGGCAGTTAGCGCCTTGCGGGGACCGCGTCCACGTAGTGGCCATGCAGCATGTTACCAGAGATAAGATTGATGCTTTTGTCCAAGAGTTAACTAGGGATATGCAGCAAGGGCAGATAGAACTAGCTAGTTCTATGCAGCCTCTTGATAATGGTAGACGGCGCAAAGCATCGCTAGTGCCAGAGGTAGGCCTTGATGAATTAGTTGAAAAACATTTAGGAAACTTGAAGTTGATATCTTCTGAGTATGGAAAAAGCGTAGGCATGTTATCTACTATTTTAAGACGACCAGACAATGAGAGCCTTCAACAAAGAGCAGAGGAGTTGAGGAAGATTGGTCCTGGCCGTCTGGCCTTAGCAGCTGACTTAGGCGAATTCGGAGTAGATAGTTTGAAAATTGGTCAGAAGTATGGCGTTGGCCGAAGAACAGCGGCTAGTTGGCTTGTTAATAATGGATTTGGCGATAGGGTTAATAGCGCTAGATATAGTCGAAGTAGAACATTAAGACGTCAAAAAATAGCTCAGGAATATGAGCCGATTGCTCGCTTATTAGATGGTGAAGGCAATCTTTTACAGACATTTTATACCCATATTTCTTGGAAAGAGGTATCTGCTTATCCTTTCGCTGTTTTAGATGAATTAGAAATCCAAGCTACCGAAGTTTTAAGTTATGGTGGTAAGCAATGGGGTCAGTTTAAGGGGCATGCTGGCCATAGAGCTCGGATAACATTGGAGTGGGGCTATCCAATAGAAGTTGCTATGTCTAGCAAAAGAGGAGTTGATCAAGGTAGCTATAGAGCCATGCAGCTTAGGACCTATCAGTCAACTCTTTTTGATAGAGAGGGGGAACTCTTAGATACTGCTTTTTTCGTTTTTGGTTACGATGAAGATTTATGTCGGGGAACAACAAAAGTTGTTAACTATCAATTAACCAAGGCTGGAAGAATTAGTATTTTTGGTGATGAACAAATACAGCTAA
Organism: Candidatus Omnitrophota bacterium; assembly: GCA_021735655.1. Lineage (NCBI taxonomy): Bacteria > Pseudomonadati > Candidatus Omnitrophota > Candidatus Omnitrophota bacterium. The sequence goes on from JAIPGM010000001.1 coordinate 186,045, forward strand.
TAAAACATAAACAAGCCTGGGCTAATTTAGTTGCAGTGGATGGAAAGGTGGTCAGGGCTACCATTCTTGATAGAGAGGGCGGGAATGAGGTTATTACTTATAATTTTTCTCGAGTGTATGATGAAAACAACCGAGTAATTTACACTTTTACTGGAGGTTTAGAGTTTAAGCAAAGCAGTGTGCCGCCTGCGTTGTTGAAATCTTTAGCTAGAGGAAGAATTGAAGGTATTTACCTAAAAGGTGGTCGTGGCAACTTAACTATTGGCGGCAGAACTTGGGTTGTTTTAAGTGACTATAAAAATTATCCATGTAGGGCTTATATTGAAGAAGGGCTTGTGGTCAGAGTAGAGGTTTTAGGTGAAGAAGGAGAGGCTGTTTTTACCAAGCATTCTCACCGCCTTTATGATAGAGAAGATAACTTTGTCGAAGTATTTTATGATTCTATTTCACCAGAGCGACTTAACCAGGTTGGTTTGTGTCGTAGCAGTCCACTTATTGTGACTCCTTCAGGAGAGTTATGCTTATCTGGAAATCGTTATACTTTTGAAAATGAAGGCGGCTCTAAGGCTATTGTTTGGATTGAACCCGGAGTTAAGTTCACCAGAAATAGAAAGCCGGATGGTAAAGCAGTTAGAATTGATTTTTATGATCAATATATGCATTATAAGCATACCCGTTATGCAGTCAGAATCTATGAAGATGAAGGAGTTTTAATTGATACTTTTTTTGGTCCAGGATATGCTGAGAAGCTAAAGATTTTTGGTGATGTAATTGGCTTTGCTCAACTCGATACGTTAGGTTCTCTTAATATTGGCTACACAACCCATACCTTTACTAAATATGGTGACCCTCGACATTTTGTTAGATTTAGTCTACACCAGGCTCAAGTTCTGGATGTAGATGTTCTTGGCCATGACTATTGTCATATCGATAGAGTTGGCTTTGACGCTTGGCCTGATATGGCTATCGATCACTTTGAAATGGCCCGAATTGTTGATGAGCAGGATCAGCTATTACACACTTTTTGGTACGGTGTTTATTCAGAACGGATTCCCAATAGAGGTAGAGCTAGAATTTTAGGGGCGACTTTTACTGCCGGAGGTCACCTGCGACTTGGTAACGAAGATGTTTATCATGATGCGAACTTTCCCGAAGCTAGAGTAAATGTTACTTATATTGACGGAGAAGTAAGTGAGATATTAATTTATCAGGATGCTCAAGGCAACTCAGTAAATTATCATTATACTAAAAAGCAGATAGATAATTATAAGCGCAGAGTGCAATATTATAATCTGCGCGGTCATGTATTCGAGCATGCTTTAAGAGTTGCCTTACCTTTTTTAAGCGACTGCCCTTTTGATTATCAAAAGCGCATTGGTGGTGAAGTTGATGGGTGGGTTGATGGTGAAGCTGAACCAAAGCCAGCTGATTCCAGATCACTTAAACGTCCAGATTTTACTAGTCCTTTTAGCTGGGCAATGAGTGAAGGGGTATTGTGCTATATTGATGCTAAATTCAATCTTAGAATTAAGTTTTTAATAGAATATCTAGAGGCAATTAAAGAGACTTTAAGAACTGATTATTTTACTGATTGTGATGCCCCAGTTGAAACACATTTTGTAGGAAGAGTTATATTTGAGATAGTTTATTTAGGCAGAGTAAGTGAAGCTAATGTAGAGGCAAAGTTAGCTGGTCATCAGAGAAATTTTTCAGCTACCAATTCTGAGATGCTCACCTTGAAACCAGTTAGCTTTCTTGATGAGTACGGAGATAGGCTTAAGACCGCTGGTCAGGATACTTTAGTAAGGTTTCTGAGACATCTGAGAGTTTTTCATTATAAGCCAGGTCGCAAGAAAGCCTTAGATAGCTATTTAGCCCAATTAGAACAGGATAAAATTCCCGAGATAGCCGATGAGCAGACTAATCTTTTTTCAAGGCCGCTGGATAATGGCCGAGAAAGATTATTGGTTAGTAGCGGTAATAGTCATTTAAAAAGTTTTCGTGAGGCGAAAGGTTTATTAGCAAAATTAAAATGTACAGACATTTTTGGGGTTGTCATGGGTTATCGCGCTGCCTTAGCTGATAGAGATAATTATCAGAGAGTATTTGCTCGTGATTCTGTTTGGATGGGGTTAGCCGAAATGCTTTCCGGCTGTAAAGGTAGTTTAGCTTTAACATTAAGCGTATTAAAACATCATCAATGTCGGTACGGACAGAGACGCGGGGCTATTCCGAGTAACATTTCAAGGTATCATCGGGTAAGTTATGGGACAACTAGCCCAAGAATTGATCCAACCCTTCTTTATATTGTTAGTTCTGGCCAATATTATCGGTCCAGACCAGCCTATTTTCAAAAACAGTTTCTCGTTGAAAATTTATCGCCGCTACAAAAAGCTATAGCATATTTAGAAAGACAATGGGTTATGGATAACGGTTTATTGTTTATTCCGATTGCCGGAGATTGGGCTGATGAATATTTTCAACAAGGCCTTGTTTTGTATGATGAAGTTTTATGGTATATGGCACTTTCAGAGTATGCCTACCTTTTAGCTGAAGATAATAATTCTAATTCAGAAGTTTATCAAGCTAAGGCTGCTTGGGTAAAGAATATAGTCAGATCCAAATTTTGGATAAATAAAAATCCCGGTCAAGGCAATTTGGGGCATTTCCGTCATTTTTTCAATCAATTACAAAGCCCGAATCAGGCAGCGACATTTGGCTGTCCCTATGATAGCTTTGATGCTTTTGGTAATATTTTGGCAATTCTTTCCGGCGTGGCTACAGAGGAGCAAACTGCTCAGATAATTAAATATATTGATGTAATTTCAGAAAATAATCAGCCATTACTGGTGCCGGCACATTATCCGGCAGAAGAAGTTGAACATTTTGTTCACACAGGTGCTCCGTATCGGTATCAATTTAAGAATAATCCCGGGTGTTATCATAATGCTGGTTTATGGTCATGGTATACAGGTTTATATGTTGCGGCATTAGTGAAAGCCGGCCGATTAGACCGGGCGGCTAAATTTTTAGAAGGGGTACAGCTAGCCAATGAAGCTAAGGACTCAAATGGCCGGGGGTATCATGAGTACCATACTAATATTCCCGGTCAATTGAGTAGGCCGGGTGGAGTTAGCAATTTAGGTGTCAGCGCTGCTGGTTATATAATAGCTCACCAAGCATTTTTTAAAAATAAGATTGTTTTTGGTCAGAATCATCCTTTAGACAACGGCCGTCAGATGCCTGATTATTTTTCTCCGGTTGGAGACGTCAATGTAACTCTTAATAGTTCTTCAGAAAAAGCCCCCCTTGATAACGGAAGAAATTATTCCAGTTCGCCAATATTTCAAGAGACAACCTTTACCTATTGGTTAAGAGTGAGTTTATATTTATTAAGATTTTTGCTTAGTGCACCTTATTATTTTATTATTACTTTAGTTGTATCAAGAATGATGAAAGGAAAAAACATTTTATTTGTATCTTACCGTATTAATGAATTTGCTTTAGATGGAGTATCTTTAGAAATAAAAGAGTGGCGAAATCTTTTATATCGATTGGGCGCACATATTTTTCTATTTTCTGGTCATAGCAAAATTGTTCAGGATGGAAGTATCACCGGTCAGGCTCCGGATTGCATTGAGAGTGATTTTCTTGCTGAACAGGCAACAAAAATAAGAGAGAAGATTGAAAGAGAGGGAAAGCTAGATGCTGAAGATTTTGAATTAATTCATAGAGCAAAAGAGATAATTAAACGCAATCTGCGTAAGTGTATCTTGGAAAATAATATTCACTACATTGTTTCGGAAAATGTATTTTGTCTACCGGGAAACCTCGCTCTTGCCGAGGCACTTATAGAACTTGCCGAAGAGTTTCCTCGGTTAGGTTTTATTTCTCATAACCATGATTTTTGGTGGGAACGATCCCGCTATTCAAAACATATTCGCACTGATTGTGCTAGTTACTTAGATAACCTTCATAATCGAATCCGTCGCCAAACAGTCGTTGTTATAAATCAAGGCCAGTTGAGAAATATTTCAGATCATCTCGATGCTGGTTTGCACAAAGTATTTATTGTTCCGAACGTAAGAGATTTTTCCCGAAAGCCAAAAGTAGATCATTCGTGCGTAGCTAGGCTTAAGACTTATCTAAGACAGAGGCACGGGATTACTGAAGATTGCCATGTATTTTTAGCACCGGTAAGGCCCGTTTATCGAAAGAATTTAGAACATGCTATTGATGGTTTGGCTAAAGTTCAGGAAGAAATGGGGGAACCTTTGCTATTTGTTGTAAGCCATAGCGCCCAAGATTCTCAACCAGGTTACGTTGACCAACTAAGAGCTCGGGCTGAAAGCCAGGGTCTTAAATTTGTTTATCTGGGTGAAGAAGTGCTTTCCGGTCAGTTTAGCTTAGAGACGATATATGCTTTTTGTGATATGGTCATTGTTACTTCTACCTGGGAGGGTTGGGGTAATGCCACGCTTGAAGCATTTTATTACCAGAGACCAGTTATTGTCTGGCCGTACCAGGCTTACCAAACCGAGATAAAGCCTGTAGGGCTAAGTTGCTTAGAGGCGCCTGAATTTTCTTCTGAGGTCATTACTTCGATAATTACGGTTTTACGATTTACTTGGTTGAGAAAAAGAATTGCTAGAGGGAATTATTGGTTAGCTAAATTACATTTTTCTTACCGAAGGCTTACAAGAGTATTTTTTAAAGTATTTAATAATTTAGAATCTGCCGAAACCAAAACACAACAATTTCCGCTTGATAATGGTAAAAAGGGTGAGGGTTCTAAACCAAAACAAAAATTATCTCCTTTCGAGAGATTTAAACAAGACATAGACGAGCTTCTTAGCAATCCCCAAATCAGGCAAGTAAGCGTAGACAGTATTCTTCAATTTTACGGCCCACGGCTGAAACGCGATGTTGTTGAGGCCCATCTTAAAAGTAAGGGTTTCCAACGCCGGGATAGAGACACCTATTTAATTCCCTGAAGGTTGCTTTAAGACAAGCCTTAAGGTATAATTACTTTCAATGAAGGCAATTAATGGTTTTTTTCTTGTGCTTTTATTACTTTTTCAACCTTTCCTGACTTATGCCGAATGTCCCTGTGCAAAGAATAAGCCTAAGCATGGCGGAGATTTGGTGTTGTCTACGATAACTGACCCTAAATCATTTAATCCGATAGTTTCTAAAGAGGCTAATGTTGGGGCGGTTATGGGGTTAGTTTTTGAAGGGCTAACCCGTACTAATGGTGTGACAACTGAAGTTGAACCTAATCTTGCTTTGAACTGGGAAGTAGATGAAACCGGCAAAGTTTGGACCTTTAAGTTACGTGAAGATGTAAGCTGGGTAGATGGAGAACTATTTACTGCTGACGATGTTGTGTTTACCTTTAACCAGCTTATCTATAATCCGGATATCGATACCAGCGCTCGAGATATCTTTACTATTGAAGGGAAAATTTTTAAGGTTGAAAAAATCGATAAATTTACCGTAAGATTTACTTTGCCGGTTAAGTTTGCTCCCTTTTTGCGTTCAATGGGCCATGAGATTATGCCAAAGCATCTCTTAGAAGATGTGGTTAAACAAGGAAAATTTAACTCTCATTGGGGCTTGGACGCTAAACTTGAAACTATTGTTGGGACCGGTCCCTATATGCTTTCAAAGTACTTACCTAGTGAGCGGATAATTTTAATTAGGAATCCCAACTACTGGCGAAAGGATAAACAGAAAAAAAGATTGCCCTATATTGAAAAAATAACTTACTTAATCGTTCAAAATCAAGATGTAGCTCTCCTAAAGTTTCAGCAGGCTGAGATTGACTACTATGGCCTTCGTGGTCCTGATTATCCAATTTTAAAGCCTCAGGAGAAGGAAGGTAATTTTACGGTTTATAATACTGGACTGGGCTTTAGTACTAATTTTTTAGTTTTTAATCAAAATCCTGGAAAAAATCCAAAAACTAAACAGCCTTATCTTGCCCCGGATAAATTAAAATGGTTTAGTGATGTAAAGTTTAGAAGAGCGGTTGCACACGCTATTGATAAAGAGTCGATAGTTAATATTGTAATGAATGGCCTAGGCGCTCCTCAATATTCGGCGATGAGCCCATCAAGTGGATTTTTCCATAATCCTAATGTAGAAAAGTACGATTATAGCTTGGCGAAAGCCAAAGAGTTACTTAAAGAAATCGGCATAGTAGACCGCGACGATGATGGTAAAGTTGAAGATTCAAAAGGTAATAAAATCCAGTTCAACCTCTTTACTAATGCCGAGAATACTCAAAGGATAACAATAGCTAATATTATCAAAAAAGATCTTGAGCAGCTTGGCTTTATAATAAATTTTGTACCGCTTAGTTTCAATCAGCTAGCTAGTAAATTTGATTCTACTTACGACTGGGATGCAATAATTTTAGGGTTTACCGGCGGAATCGAACCGCATTTTGGAAGTAATGTTTGGCAGTCAAGTGGGCATCTCCATGCTTGGTATCCAAAACAGAAAAAACCAGCTACAAAGTGGGAAGCTGAAATTGATGATATTTTTAATCAAGGGGTTCAGGAATTAGATCGGGAGAAACGAAAAGTTTTTTATGATCGCTGGCAGGAAATAGTTGCCGAGGAGTTACCGTTGATCTATACAGTACTACCTTCAAGCATATTTGCCGTAAGAAATAAGTTTGGCAATTTAAATCCTACTCCTTATGGAGGAGCTTTTCATAACTTAGAAGAAATCTATATAAAAAAATAAATGACTGCTTATATTATCCGTCGCCTGCTTCTATTTATCCCATTACTTTTAATAATTACCTTTATCGGCTTTGCTTGTATTAATCTTGCTCCCGGTAATTACTTTGATAGCTTAAAGCAAAATCCCCAAGTATCCGAAGATACAATTAAGCAGTATGAAGCTAAATATCATTTAGACAAGAATGTTTTTATTCAGTATTATTATTGGTTAGCTAATGTAGCTCGGCTTGACTTTGGATACTCTTTTACTTATAAGATACCGGTTTTTAAGCTCTTGAAGCTACGGATGTTTAATACAATCATTTTGTCGCTCTCGGTGCTTATTTTCAGTTGGTTAATTGCTATACCTTTGGGAATTTATTGTGCGGTTAATCAATATAAGTTTAGCGATAAGTTTTTTTCTTTTCTTTCATTCATCGGTCTTTCAATTCCTAATTTTTTCTTTGCTCTCTTACTTTTATATCTAGCTTCGGTAACTGGAATATTACCTTCAGGCGGAATGCATTCCTTGGGTTATGAAAATCTAAGTCGCCTCGGAAAGATTTTTGATGTACTTAAACATTTAATTATTCCAACCTTAGTTATTGGTACGTCAAGTATTGCCGGACTGCAGCGTCTTATGCGGGGAAATATGCTCGAAGTCCTTAGAGCTCAGTATATTACAACAGCCAGAGCTAAAGGCTTGCCAGAGCGCAGAGTCATCTATGTCCATGCAGTAAGAAATGCTATTAATCCGATGGTTACTATGTTTGGCGGAACTTTAGCCGGGCTTTTAAGCGGTGCAGCCTTAACCGAGATAATCTGCAGCTGGCCGGGGTTGGGTCAGTTGATGCTTGAAGCAGTAAGGAGCCAGGATTTATTTTTATTCGTTGGGGATCTGTTGATGATTAGTTTTCTTTTGATTACTGGATATTTAATTGCCGATATATTATTAGCCTGGGTAGATCCGCGAATTCAGTATCAATAGAACGATAAGTTAAGATTGAACAATAAAGATGAAAAAAGAAAATTCCAGCAATTTAACTAAAGGAATTCGCAAATTAAAAAGACACGGCTTGGCCATGGTTGCCTTTTGGACCATAGTGGCTTTATATCTATCGGCTGTCTTTGCCGGGTTTATTGCTCCTTATCATTATGATAATGAGGAAAGAACTTTAAGCTATGCTCCGCCGGTAAAAATTCACATTATTGATCAAAGCGGTCGCTTGCAGAGACCGTTTGTCTATAAAAGAACTTTTGAGTTTGACGAGTTTTATAATCGTGTATATAAGGAAGATAGAGCTAAAATGTATCCGATTAAATTTTTTACCAAAGGAGATAAATATAGCATTCTTTGGTTAGTTAAGAGCAACCGGCATCTTTTTGGCGTTGAAAATGAGGCGAGAATTTATCTTTGGGGTGCTGATTCACGCGGTCGGGATATTTTTTCACGCATATTCTACGGTGGACAAATCTCTCTTTCGATTGGTTTTGTCGGAGTGATCATCGCTTTATTATTGGGTTTGTTTTTTGGCGGAATTTCCGGTTACTTTAGGGGAAAGACCGATACGATTATCATGCGGGTCTGTGAAGTTATTATGATGATTCCGGGATTTTATTTGATGCTGTCTTTGCGGAGTATATTTTCCTATTCTTTGACTTCTCTACAGATTTACTTTGCTTTGGTTTGCATAATGTCCTTTATCGGCTGGCCGGGCTTAGCCCGGGTTATCCGGGGGATGAGTCTTTCTCTGCGTGAGCGGGAGTTTGTTTTGGCGGCTAGGGCTTTGGGAGTTTCTGACTTGAAAATTATTTGGCGCCATATTATCCCGCATACCTTTTCTTATTTAGTAGTTGCAGTATCACTCTCAATACCAGGATATATTTTAGGTGAATCAGCGATAAGTTTATTAGGTTTGGGTATTCAAGATCCTTACGCCAGCTGGGGAAATATGTTAAGTGAGTCAATGGCTATTGCTCAGATTAAATTTCACCCTTGGATATTAATACCGGGTGTATTTATTTTTATTACCGTAATGGCCTTTAATCTTTTGGGTGATGGTTTGCGTGATGTTTTTGATCCGAAGATGACTATTGGTCGGAAATTTTAGCTTTTTAATTTTAATATGGAAAATATATTAGAGATCAAGAATCTGCACACTTATTTTTACACTGAAGACTCAGTCGTTAAGGCGGTAGAGGGGTTGAACCTTTCGGTGAAGAGGAACGAGGCTTTGGGCTTGGTCGGTGAATCAGCCTGCGGAAAAAGTGTTACCGCTAGTTCAGTGATGCGCTTGATTCAGCCACCGGGTAAGAGTGTTAACGGCGAAATTATTTTTGAAGGGAACGATATTCTAAAGCTATTTCAAAATCAGATGCAAAAAATTAGAGGTAAGGATATCGCGATTATCTTTCAAGAGCCGTTTATGGCATTGAATCCGGTATATCGAATTGGTTTTCAAATTGGCGAGGCTATTGGCTTTCATCAAAAAGGGGTATCAAAGGAGACCAAAGAGAAAAAAGTTATTGATCTTTTGAACAAAGTTGGAATTCCTGATCCAAAGTCAAGGCTAAATGATTACCCGCATAATTTAAGTGGCGGCCAAGCTCAAAGAGTAGTAATCGCAATGAGCCTATCTTGTGAGCCTAAGTTAATTATTGCCGATGAACCAACTACCAGCCTAGATGTAACCATCCAGGCTCAAATAATGGAGCTTTTGCTTAAGTTAAAAAAAGAGAGTAATTTTACTTTTATTTTAATAACCCACAATCTAGCTCTTTGTTCAGAGGTAGTTGACCGGATAGCAATAATGTATGCTGGCCGGATAGTTGAATTGGCTAAAACAGAAGAAATATTTAAAAATCCCTTACATCCTTACACTCAGGCTTTGTTTTCATCTATCCCCAGGGGTGATTGTATTAAAAAGAAACTAAAAGTTATTGAAGGTTCAGTGGCAGATCCGGCTAGTAAACCTTTAGGCTGTCATTTCAATCCGCGTTGTCCAAAGAAAAAAGATAATTGTCTAAGCCAGTATCCGGAATATAAAGAGATTAGTCCAGGGCATTGGGTGAGTTGTCACTATGTGAAGTAGTAGACTATGAGTGCAATATTAGAAGTTAAAAATTTAAAGAAATATTATCCGATCAAAAGAGGTTTGTTTTATAAGACGGTTGGTTGGCTGAAAGCAGTTGATCGGGTGAGTTTTTCTCTTGAGCGGGGGAAAACTTTAGCTTTAGTCGGTGAGTCTGGTTGTGGAAAAACCACTCTGGCTAGATCAATAGCTAAGCTAATTGAGCTGGACTCAGGCGAGATTAACTTTCTCGGTCATCAAATAACTAATATGACCGCAAGCCAGATGAGGCCGTTGCGTCGAGATTTGCAGATTATTTTTCAAGATCCGTTTAACTCTTTAGATCCCCGTTTTACGGTAGCTAAAATTATTCAGGAAGGGCTAGCTGCTTTACATAGCGTAAAATCAAAACAGGAGATACTTGATTTATCAAAGAAGATGCTTGATCGGGTGGGTTTACCAGAGAATTGTTTAACTCTTTATCCGCATGAGTTTAGTGGCGGACAGCGCCAAAGAATTAGTATTGCCCGTTCATTAATTCTTAATCCGCAACTACTTATTCTTGATGAACCAGTTTCAAGTTTGGATGTTTCTATCCAGGCCCAGATCATTAATTTATTGCTAGAGTTACAGGAAAGGTTTAAACTTACTTATTTATTTATTGCCCATGATTTAAATGTAGTTAGGTGCGTCAGCGATGAGGTATGTGTGATGTATTTAGGAAAAATAGTTGAGCGAGCTCAGTCAAAAGAGTTGTTTGGGAATCCACTACATCCCTACACTGAGACTTTGCTTGCGGCATCACCGCAGCTAGAGGTTAAGAAAATAAAAAGAGTTCATATTGCTAGTGACACTAAGGATCAGCCAAGGTCAAAAGGGTGCTCATTTTATTCTCGTTGCAGTTTTCGTTCTGATGGCTGTCGCAAAAAGCCACCGGAGTTAAGAGAGGTAAGTAGCGGCCATTGGCTTAGTTGTTTTAGGTCAAGCTTGCCATAAAACCGCGCCTTTTTCAGGACTTTTCTTTTTATTCTATTGATTTTTTTCCTTCGCTATTGATTTGTAATTTGGTTGGAATTCATTGAATTTAATGTATAATAATTAAGATAATATCAATAAGGCTTTCTAAAGGGGCCTTTGTCTTGAAATTACCAATGAAAAGAAAGAGAATCCTGATTGTCGGAGGCGGGTTAGCCGGCTTAAGTGCTGCCTATTTTTTGGGTAAGCAGGGCCAAGCGGTATCTGTCTTTGAAAGAGAGAAAGAATGTGGAGGATTGTGCCGTTCAATAAAAAAGAATGGCTTTACCTTTGATTTTGGAGGTCATCTTCTGCACTTCCGAAGAAAGGATATTTTTCTGCTGGTCAAGAGACTTCTTAAGGGCAATTTGCTAAAACATAAAAGAAGTGCCTGGGTTGATACTCATCAACGTTTATTGCCTTATCCGTTTCAGGCTAATCTTTTCGGTCTGCCTAAAAATATAGCTGCAGAATGCCTTCAAAACTTTATTGAGGTTAATACTAATGGACAAAAAACTGCTAAAACCAATAATTTTCGGGATTGGATAGATAGCAATTTTGGTAAAGGGATTGCCAGGCATTTTATGGTTCCTTATAACCTTAAATTTTGGAAAATGCCCTTAGAAAACCTTTCTTATGAATGGGCAGAGCGATTCGTAGTTCTTCCTTCGCGTAAAGATGTTGTTGAGGGGGCCATTGGAAGCCGAAGTAATAATTTAGGGTATAATTCCTTTTTTTGGTACCCTAAGCAAGGCGGAATAGAAGAGTTGATAAAGTCTTTTTCCGGTAGGGTGGATGATATTTTTTTAAATTCCGAAGCAGCAGAAATCGACCTAAAGAATAAAGCAGTAAGGTTTAAGAATGGTTCCAAAGAGAAATTTGACATTTTAGTTTCTACCATACCTTTACCCGAGCTTGGCAAAATTATTAAAGGATTGCCAAAAGATATTTTATCTGAATTTAGAAGATTAAACTGGCTATCTATTTATAATATAAATCTAGGGGTAAAAGGAAATATTAGGCCAGGACAACACTGGATTTACTTTCCGAGAAAAGATAGTTCCTTTTTTAGAGTCGGATTTTTTAATAACTTTTCATCGCAGCTTGCGCCACGAGGCATGAGCTCTTTATATGCCGAAGCTTCATATCTCGGTGGTTCTGCGATAAGTAAGTCAAGGCTTGCCACGGCGATAAAAAAAGATTTAGCCAGAGCCGGAATTCTCGGAAAGGATAATTCTACTTGTTGCGAATACACGAATGATATAGATTACGCTTATCCGATTTATGATAAGAATTATAGGACAGCCAGGCATAGAATTTTTAAGTTTTTGTCGAAAAACAAGGTTGTTTCGGTCGGCCGTTATGGCGGTTGGCAATACCTATCTATGGAGGATGTTATTTTGGAGGCCCAAGCTACGGCTAGGAGTATATAAATGAAGTTTAGAAAAAGAATAAAAAATGTATTTTTCCATAAATCCATTTTGTGGGAGATGTCGATTAAGCAGCTTAAGGCAAAGTATTCTGGTTCTATGTTGGGTATTTGGTGGGCAGTGGCGACCCCTCTTATTCTGGCTGTAAGTATTAATTTTATTTTTACTAATGTATTTAAGGTGGGTATTGAAAATTTTACCTTTTTTGTTTTATCAGGGATAGTCCCTTGGCTATTGTTCTCTAATGCTATAAACGAAGCCGCCGGGTCTTTTATTGCCAATTTTTCGGTATTAAGGCAGGCCATTTTTCCTCGAGAGTTTGTTCCAATGACTTCGATTATCTCTAATTTTTTAATTTTTCTGATCGGTTTATTGATTCTGCTTCCTTTTTTTATTGTTTCTAATCCGAGGGTAATTACGGTTTTGCCGTTTCTGTTGGTAGTTTTATTTTTTTATTTATTTTTTCTTGTCGGGCTTGCTATGATTTTTTCATCTTTAAATGTTTTCTTTCGTGATGTATCCCATCTTTTAGCTATCGGGTTAATGGTTTGGTTTTGGGTTACGCCTATTTTTTACTCTTTGGATATGTTACCGGCTTCATTTCGCTGGATCTGCTTAAGTAATCCAGTTACTTACTATGTAGTTTCTTATAGATTAATTTTGTTTGAAGCGAAGCCGTTATCCCTTCCAATTTTGTTAACTTTATTTTTTATTTCCTTTACGTCATTCATCGTTGGTTATGCCTTTTTCCTTAAAAATGAAAATAGTTTATTAAAACGAGTATGAGGATAATAGAATTTAATAATGTTTGGGAGAAGTACCGGATTAAATTTGTAAGGGACAGGAAAGTTTCTTGGGAAGAAATTTGGGCTTTAAGCAATATAGACTTTACAGTTAATAAGGGTGAAGTTATAGGAATAATTGGTGAAAATGGTGCCGGAAAAACTACTTTATTAAAATTAATCGCTGGCATGTTTGCTCCGGATAGAGGAGATATATCTGTTCGAGGAAAGGTATCGGTATTGATGGAGCTAGGGGCTGGTTTTAATCCTGAGTTTACCGGGAGGGAAAATGTTATTCTTAATGCCCGTATCTACGGGTTAGATACAGACATAGTTGAACAGCAAATGGAGAAAATCGTCGAATTTGCTGATATTGGTAAATTTATCGATGCCCCGGTTAAATATTATTCACAGGGCATGTATACCCGTTTAGCATTTGCTTTGGCTATATTTGTAGAGCCGGATATTCTTTTAATTGATGATATTCTATCGGTAGGCGATGCTGACGCACAAAAGAAATGTATTGATAAAGTATTCAAGTTAAAGGAATCGGGAAAGACTATTATTTTAGTAAGTCATGACATGCATATGATAAGTAGGCTGTGCGATCGAGTTATCCTTTTGGATAAAGGTAAACTTATCGACAGAGGTAATCCCGCTGAGATTATCTATCATTACCTAGAGACTGTTGGGGATAAAAGTGGTATTGCAGTTTTAGAAAAGGATAAATTAAGATTAGTATTTAATAATGGGAGAATTACTTTTAGCTACGCAGGAGTGCCCCTTACTAAAGAATTTGGTGGTTATGTGGCTTATTTTGTTTCTTCCCTTGGTAGTTGGCTTTCTTCTTTTGATTTATTCTGGAAGATAAGCCATTTTTCAGCTAATAAAATTGTTGCTGAGGGAGAATATAAAGGTAGAGGGCCTTCTCAGGTTTGGGTTTTGGAATTTTCTGAAAGCAGATTATGTTGGCAGGTGAAGATAAAAGACAAAGATGTAAGAGATCCGCATATAGATTTATTGCTTAACCCTCAATATAAAAAATGGTTAAATTTAGACCAAGGCGGGGGTTTTCCTTCCTTTATTTCTAAATCTACTTGGCAGAATTTGGGTTTAGCTAATTTTCCCCAAGCTATGGTCGGTTTAACCGCAGACTTGGAAGTTAAGAGTTGTCCTTCTTTTGTTTTGACCGCAGAGGATAAGGATACTCAGATTAGACTTTTCAATACAGGTTATGACCAGGAAGGACGCATTATTCAGTTGGATTTAAAGTTAGCCGGAGACAATCTATTTTTTCTTAAAATATTTCCTGAGAAAAATATATTTGAAGAGTATATTAAAAAAGAGAAAGATATATTTGAAGAGAGCATTAAAAAAGTAAACCAGCAACTAGCTTTAGAGAAAGAAGCGCAACAGGTCAGATTGCGGGATTTATCAACTTTTGCTTGGGGCAATTTTAGTCTTTTTGCTGATAAGGAGGAAAAGTCTTTAAAGCTATACTTTAAGAATAAAGAAGTCACCAAAAAAGAAGGATTCCATATATCTTTTTTGATCAATAATATCTGGTACGATACTACTTCTGCGGATTGGCAGATAACTAAAGAAAAGGAAGTTTTCATAATTAAACTATTTTGGAAAGTGTTTGATTTTAAACAAACTTGGAAATTTTCAGTTAAGAATGGGGGGCTTCTTTGGAATTTAAATTCCATCGTAAAGAAAACCTTCAATCCAGAGATTATGAAAATCGGTTTACTATTAATAAGTGAGTACAAAACTTTCTTTTGCGGTTATCAGCAGGAAGATTTTCCAGATAAATTCAGCTCTTGGCAGGATATGTCTCTCAAAGACCCGAAAGCAAGATGTTTTGGTTTAAGAAAACAAACATCGTTACCGGCGATTGCTTTAGATAACAATGAAAGTTTTGATTGTATTGTACAGAACAGCGATGAAGAAAATTCCTGTCGGGTACTACAGCTAAGCCTTCCCAGGCAAAGTTTTATTCAAAAAAATACATCTTTTGGTGTTCAACTTAGCCTGCTTGAAGAGGAAAGTCCCATTGATCATTACCTTAAACAAGAAAGACAGGACCATTTACTTAGGCAACAAGAAGCAAAAAGATTGCTTAGCGCTAAAAGTACTATATCAAAAGATAATTTTCGTTTTTTTGTTGATAAGGAAGAAAAATCTTTAAGGATATACTTTAAGGACAAAGAGATTACTAAAGGGGCCGGTCTACATAGTTCATTATGCGTTTTCGGGAAGTGGTTTCATAGGGAGGAAACTAGGTGGCAGACAAAAAAGATTTCCGATGAAGAAGTAGTTTTAATTTTAAGTTATGACTCACTACCGCTTTTACAAATTTTTTCTCTTAGTTTCAAAAGAAAGGGTATTCTAAGAGTTAAAGTCGAAATGGAAATAAGCGAGCAGATTCATTTGTCTGATCATCATCTGAAGCTTGAGCTTCAAGATGACTATAATAATTGGGATACTGGCTATGAGCAAGGCAATTTTTTTATTGATCGATATGTGGATGAGATCGGTCCGATTAGACTAAAAGATAATAGAATTTCGAATATACTATTGAGATCAAACAATGAAAGTAAAATTCCAAAAATGCTTTTGAAAATTATTTCCCAAATTGATAGACGAATTATAAACCTTTATAAGCGAAGAAGTGAAGATGGAGAATGCGTTGGCCTTTGCTCTCCTTTGATTGTATCTAAAAAAGAAGAACTGGTTAAACCTGGAAAGTATACTTATTTCGAAGGAGAAATCATATTTGGAAAAGAAGCTAAATTAGAAAGAGAAGCTTCTAGGGTAGATATTGTCGAGCTTAAAAAAGATGATATAAGATTTGTTTTTGATCGTGGCAGAGTTAAAATTTTCTGGAAGGAAGAAGAGTTAACTTCGGAATTAGGAATTTATACCTCATTGCGTTCAAAAGGAATCTGGCAGGATTCTTACCAGGCAGCTTGGGAAATAGAGCATAAAGCTAAGGAAAAAATTGTGGCAACTGGAGGTTGGCCTTACCTTCCCATTTCTCAAACATGGAAATTAGAGTTGCTCGGCAAGAATTCAATATCTTGGCAAGTTGACATGGAGATTTACGGTGAAGTTAATTTAGAGATAGAACAGGCTAGTGTAATGATTTCTTCTAAATACAGGAATTGGGAAATTCCCAGTTTTAACAGCGGTAAATTTCTTGATGTCTATGTTAAGAATCACGATATTCTACCTTTTAGATTTTGGTCTGGGGATGCAAACAAGATAGCTGCTGTTTCAGAATGTTTTCCCTCGATAATTTTTAAAAGCGAAAGACAAGATAAAGAAATGCAGGCGGTTATAGAAAATACAGGTATTTTATATAGGGCAAGGTTGTTGCAGTATCAAAGTACAAGTAATAATGCAATTTTGCCAGGTAAATATCCATACTTTAGGGGGATGATAGAAATTGAGACTAGGAAGTAATTATCAAAAGTTTCGAAATCATCTAAGCGCGGGGGGTTTGATTTATGCTGTCTATAGAGGTATAAAATATTTTATTTATTTGCCGCAGAGGAGAAATTGTAAGCGTAAACAAAAACAAATAATGCTTATTAACGGCAAGCTAAGAATAGATTATTTGGATAAAGGGATTGGCATGTCTTGGAATAATTCCCCAATTACCGAAAATGTACACTTTAATGTCGGGCTTAATACTTTAGGATTATGGACAGATTCTTCAAAGGCTCATTGGCAAATTATGGATCAAGGAGAAGATTATCTCAAGGTCAAGGTAATTTTCCAGGAGTTACCTTTGAGCCAGAATTGGCTAATAAAGTTAGAGGGCGACCACCAAATATACTGGAAGATAGATTTAGAAATAGAAGAGCATCTTCATATTGATGAATTCCGGATGGTTTGCGGAGTTAACCGTAAGTATAAAACTTGGATTAATAGCTTTCAGGAGAAAGTTTTTCCCCGGCTTAATCAATATTGGCAAGATTTATGTCTAGATAATGTTTTTACTTCTTTTGTGGGAGTAAGGTTTCCTACTGGAAACACTCTCTTGCCTTCATTGGTATTTGAATCTTGCGATGATAGCAGAGTTTTTTCCCCCCTTGTTCAAAATACCCCTTTAGATATTAATACCCATATTATAGGATTTAGAAAGATTAATCACGAAGATGAAAGGGATTATCCGCCGGGTTGTTATCAGCTTTTTGCTGGCAGAATAAAATTATACGAAGACAATTATCTGTTAGATAAGAAAATAGAAGATGTGCGTCAAGATTACTTTAAGTCTACAATGAAACGAGTAAGTGCTATTTCCGAAGCCAAAGAATTAAAAGTTATGCTAGTAAATCTACCTTGGCAGAATAACGGGGTAGGGGGAGTAAGGGCTGGCTCTCGTTGGCCGCACATGAAAGATTTAAGCGAAGGAAATTACTTACCATTTCCTTTTTTTCTTGCTTACGCCACCTCTCTTTTAGAAAAAAACGGTATCAAGGCTGACTTAGTTGATGCTATCGCAGAATGTTTATCCGAAGATAAGTTTATCGAGCGGCTTTTAGGAGCTAATTGTAATGTTTTAGTTGTTGAGACCTCTGTGCCTTCATTTTACCATGATCTGCAGCTATTAAGGAAGTTATCAAATTTTGGTTTTACAATAATTTTATGCGGTCCAAATTCTGAAATTTATAAATTTGAATTTTTAAAAGAAAATAGATTCATTAATTATGTTTTATTCGGAGAATATGAATTTACGCTTTTGGAATTGACGAAGATTATTTCTAAGGGCAAAAAAGATCTTACTTTTGTAAAAGGCCTTATTTGGAGAGATGAAAAAGGTAATATTATTAAGAATCATCCTCGGGAGCCTTTTGATATAAATTGTTTACCTTGGCCTCACAGGGATAAGCTTCCGATGGAAAAATATTGGGATTTACCTGGTGATATTCCTCATCCTTCGGTTCAAATAGTTGCCTCGCGGGGTTGTCCTTTTGGTTGCAGTTTTTGCCTTTGGCCTCAGATTCTTTTTGGCGGAAAGACCTATAGAGTGAGGGACGTAACTGATTGCATTGATGAAATGGAGTACTTAGTAAGAGAAAAAGGCTTTAAATCAGTCTATTTCGATGATGATACTTTTAATGTCGGAAAAGCTAGGATGCTTGATTTTTGCAATGAGATTATAAAGAGAAAGCTAGATAATGTCCCCTGGGCAATTATGGCTAAAGCCGACCTTATGGATGAGGAGATTTTAGATAAGATGAAGGAGGCTGGGTTACATGCGGTAAAGTATGGAGTAGAGAGTGCTTCGCAAGAGTTAGTGGATAGGTGTGGAAAATGTCTAGACCTTAAAAAAGCAGAGCAGATGATTAAATATAGCCAACATTTAGGCATAAAGGTTCATTTGACTTTTTCCTTTGGTCTTCCTGGAGAAACTAAGGAGACAATTAAAAAAACAGTTGATTATGCTTTAAAATTAGATCCACAGTCAGTTCAATTTTCAATTATTACACCTTTTCCAGGCACAACTCTTTTTGAAGAGCTAGATAAAAAGGAAAAAATTCTTACTAAGAATTGGTCTTTGTATGATGGTCATTATAGTTGTGTTTTCCAGCCGGATAACCTTTCTTTGGGAGATTTAGAAGAATCAAAACAACATGCTTACAGGTTGTGGCTAGATTATCAAAGGAAAAAAAGAGGATTGCTGGGTGATCTAAAAAGGTTCTATAATTATGCACAAAAAGATGGTTTAGGCAATGCAGTTAAGAAGACTAAAGATTACTTGAATTATTCTATTTTTCATAGAAAGAAGTTTATCGGTAAGATATGAAGAATTATCTAGTCACCTGGGATAAAATATGTAAGGGTATAACTAAGCAAAAGAAGATATTTTGTGGCCCACACACTGTCCAAATAGATTTAACCGACAAATGCAATAGTAGCTGCGTTGCTTGTTGGATTCACTCACCTTTAGTTGAGGAAAAAAAATCATTTCCAGAAGGCAAAAAACAACTTTCTTTCGAATTAGTTAAAAGTTTGATTAATGATTTGTCTGATTTAGGAACTCAGGAGGTAATTTTATCCGGATCAGGGGAGCCATTTTTATATCCAGAAATAAAAGAGGTTATAAAAAATATAAAGTCAAAAAATATGTATCTAAATATAATTACCAATGCTTCTCTTATCGATGAGGAAATGGCAGAGCTGTTAGTAAAATGCAAAGTCGATTTAATTACTGCCAGCATATGGGCCGGTGATGCTGAAACTTACAGCTTAACTCATCCAGGAAAAAGCGAAGCTGATTTCGAAAAAATAAAGAGTAACTTAAAGAAATTGGCTTTTTATAAGAAGCGGTATGGTTCATTGGAGCCGCATTTAAAATTATATAATGTAATTTGCAGTAAAAATTATAGAAATATTGAGGAAATGGTTGATTTTGCTAAATCAATGGATGCCGATTCTTTAGAGTTTCAGGTTGTTGATATAATTTCTGGGAAAACAGATCATTTGGCCCTGAAAGATGCCTATAAGAGCGAGATAGTAAATCAATTGGACAATATAAGAAAGCGAAAAGATTTAATATCTTTTAATACGCCTAAAGAAATGCCGATAGATAGTTTTATTGATGAGGAATTTTTTGATTTTGGAAAGATTTGGAAAAATTACAAAAACGGCTTTTGCGTTTCTCAGTGTAGCAGTTCTTTGGTTTGCAAAAAAGATCACGAGATAAAAGATAAGAGAATTATTGTTTCAGAGTCGACATCAACCAGAGGGACTCGTCCGGTTGCATTTTGGTATAAATTTGAAAATAATATATGTAAAACTTGCGAGGAAAATATTGAGTGCGTTGACGATGAAAATGCAGTGAGCATAAAATTGTTGAATATGTTGGGTATTGGTTCATTTTTGAGGAGATTATTGCGCTCTGATTTAGAGAGAGGGATATATGAAAAGCAAATAAATAGCATCCCATGTTATATAGGGTGGTATTATTCTCGTATTTTAGCTAATGGTGATGTTATCCCTTGTTGCAAGGCAGGTAAGTTATCTTTAGGTAATATTAAGAAAAGAACTTTTTCTAAAATTTGGCATTCCTATCGATATAAAAAGTTTCGGCTTAACGCTAAGAATTTAACTAAGCATCATAAGTATTTTTCTAACATCAATTGCATCAAGAGTTGCGATAATTGGGGAGTAAATTTAGAAATCGACGGGAGATTGAAGGAATTTGAAAATAAAGAGAAAAAAAAGGAGCCTTACCTTTTAACTATCAAGAATAGCATTATAAAGGGTAGGGTTGAGGATACGCTTGCAAAAATTACTCGTAATATTAAACCGAATAATTTAAAAAAGAGATATTCAGAAATTTTAGGTGTATTTGATGGTGAACATGGTTATAAAGGTCCATTCCACGTTCAGATAGACTTGACTAATGATTGCAATAACACTTGCATTGCTTGTTGGTGCAATTCACCTCTTTTGAAAGAGAAACGATTATCGGCTGATAAAAAAAATCAATATTTACCTTTAGGAATGGTAAAGGAATTATTGGATGAGATTACTAATATGGGTGCTACTGAGGTCTATTATTCAGGAAGTGGTGAACCATTTATGCATCCAGCGATTATGGAGATTCTCGATTATTCAAAAAAGAAAGGTTTAATCTGTCACGTAAATACTAATTTTACTCTTCTTAATCAAGAAAAGATAGATTGCTTAATCGATATGGAGGTTGACCATCTTACGGTGAGTGTTTGGGCGGCTACGGCCGAAACTTATGCAAAAACTCATCCTAATAAAACCGAGGCTGACTTTCAACGGATAAAAGAGAATTTACTATATCTGAACTTACGAAAGAAAAGTAAGCCCTGTATAAAAATTTATAACGTTATTTTTAACATGAATTACCTTGAAGTTGAGAAGATGCTTGATTTTGCCGTTGAGACTAAATCTGAATCTTTAGAATTTACCCTTGTAGATACTATGCCTGGGGCTACTGATATGCTTGCTTTAAATCAAGGACAGTTGGATGAGCTTAATGATTTATGCAGGAAAATAAAATTAAAATTAGATAAAAATTACATAATTAGGAGTAAAAAGGTATTGCTTTTTCAGTTTGAGCAGTTTTTGAGAAGGATTTCTGTTTCTCAAGATGTCCAGGAGGCAAAATACGATAGAGGTGTTATTGATAGTATGCCTTGTTATATTGGTTGGCTTTTTGCACGAATAATTCCTAACGGGGAAGTTCATTCTTGTCTTAAGGCGCATAGAATTCCGACCGGTTCTTTGTATAAAGATAGATTTTTCGAAATTTGGAATAGTGCTAAACAGGCACATTTTCGTAAAAAGACTTTAGTTTGCAGAAAAGATGATCCTTTCTTTAGGTTGATTGGCAACGATCCCAATACAAAGGAGGCCGGTTGTTACAAGAGTTGCGATGATATCGGGAGGAACACTTGGATGCATAACAAGATGAATATGTTGACGCCACTGGGAAGGCTGACACTTAAGTACGTAGCTAAAGCCATGAAGCCTCTAAGGAGGCTTAGGTCCAAAAACGATAATTTTAAGAATTACCACAGTGACCCTTTAATTGCCGGGGTCATCCATGGCCGGAAGGCTTTTTTGGGACCCGAACAAGTAGTAATTGATCCGACCAATAAGTGTAATTTGCAATGCATTTCTTGTTGGATGTATTCGCCATTATTGAAAAAAAATAAACCAGCTTTGGATTTATTGAAACAAGAATTATCTAAAGAGGTACTTATTAAATTAATCGATGATTTAGCTGATTTAGGAACAAAGCGTATTAGGTTCACTGGTGGCGGAGAGCCTTTTATGCATAAAGATTTGATGACAGTAATAGAGCATGCCCGAAAAAAGAATATTTTAGTTGCGGTAACTACGAACTTTGGTTTGGTCTCTAGACAGGATATTCTTAGATTGTGTGATTTGGGATTGGAGGAGTTATGCATAAGCATTTGGGGTTCTTCATCGAGAGTCTACAATTTGGTTCATCCTGGTACCGGTGAGGATTATTTTAAGAAATTAAAAGAAAATCTTTCTTATTTGAAAGGGCTAAATAAGTATAAACCGCGGACTACCTTTGCTAATGTAATCATGAATAATAATTTCACTGATTTTGAAGCAATGTATGATTTTGCTTTAGATCATGGAGCTGATGCAGCCTATTTTACCTTGGTTGATATTATTTCCGGTCAAACCGATAAGTTCTTGTTGAATAAAGATGAACGAAGCGAATTGCTAAAGAGAGCTCTTATGGTTCAGCAACGAAATAAAGATAACAAGCTGCAGCTTGAATTTTTTGAGAATTTTCTAAAAAGAGTATCTAGTTTCCAAGGAGACTTTGAAAAAGGAGAATATGATAAATCGAGCATTGATCAATTGCCTTGTTATGCCGGCTGGATTTTTTCAAGAGTTTTGGCAGACGGAAGCGTTGCGCCCTGCTGCCGGGGGGTTAAAAAAATAATCGGCAACATCAAGACTAAATCTTTTAAAGATATTTGGTTTTCGCCCGAATACAATGAGTTTAGAGTTAAAGCAAAGTATTTATCGAAAAGCAACGCTTACTTTAAGGATATAGGCTGTATAAAAGAATGTGATAATTTGATGCATAATCAGGAGTTTCATAAAAGAATAAATCTAAAAGAAGGAGGTTGAAGTTAATTGAATATGGCGGGTAAAGTGGGTGCTATCGATTTTCAATTATTTTTAAGAAAAATCAGCCTTGAGCGTTTTTTTCAAAGTTTTTATTATTTTAAATGGTTGGAATACCCTTTAGTCTACAATAACCTTGAACTAAAAGCAGGTGAACAGTATCTCGATATCGGTAGTGGAAAGTCCATTTTTCCTCTATTTGTCGTAGCGAAAAATAACTGTAACGTGCACGTATTTGATGATCAGTCCATTATAAAAGACAGTATTACTTATTATCAGAGCAATATTAGAAAGATGGGGTTATGCAATATTTCTGGAAAAAATTTCTTGATTCACGAAGCTACAGAGAAAGGACAGCTCGATTTTCCTGATAATTACTTTGATAGAGTTTCTTGTATTTCGGTATTAGAGCATATTAAGGGCAATGGTGATAGTGTAATGATGCAGGAAATATCAAGAATTTTAAAAAAAGGCGGGAGGGCTGTGATAACTTTTCCGTTTAATGGCAAGGATTATATAGAAGAAGATAACCCAGAAGGGGTAGGATATTTCCAGCGGAAGTATAGTGTAGCGGCGATTAAAGAGCGGATAATTGATCCAGCCAATTTAAAGGTTAAGAAGGTTATATATTTTGGAGAACGTTATATAAGTTTTGGGGAACAATACTTGCAGAATAAATTTAGAAAAATAAATTGGCTCATACCTTTATTCGCGCCTATTTTATGGAGGGTGTGCCATTATTATGAAGGTGAATATCGCAATTTTTATGAGCGAGCAATAGATAAAAAAGGTACTGGCGTAGCGTGTATTGTTTTTGATAAGATTTGAATAAGCAAAATTGTGAAAATTTAAGATGCTGACTTTTCCTAAATATCTTTCAATCCAAACTACTTCTCTATGCAATGCTTCTTGTGTATTTTGTCCCTATAAAGATATAAAAGATGTAAGGTTCAAGACAATAATGGATAGAGGCCTTTATGAAAAAGTTATTAATGAATGCAGTAACCATAAAGATATTGAATGCATTATAGTTTACATGAATAACGAGCCCTTAACTGATCCTTGCATAGTTGAGAGAATAAATTATGCCAAAGATAAAGTTCCTTGGGCTAGTGTGCATATCTTGACCAATGGAGCCTTACTTAGCGATGACCTGGCTGATAAACTTATTGATTCTCGTCTAGACTGGATCGGGGTAAGCTTTCATGGGATCAGAAAAGAAACTATAGAGCGGGCAATGGGCATTCCTTATGAGATCAGCTTGAAGAGAATAACCAATTTTATCGAAAAAGCAAAAGCGAAGAAAAATATAAAGAACTATTTTATGCTAACTTTTTTGCGCCATGTATATTTGACTCCTCAAGAGCGGGAAGAGGCTATTAGTTTTTGGAGAAAACTGGGGATAGAAAGAATAAGCTATTTTGACGGGCCCATATCTCGGGCCAGCAATGTAACTAATTTACCAAAAGTCTACCATCAAGGCAAGATCAGTGGATGTAATTCTATCTGGGCTGATGAGATGCTTCATGTGGTAGAGGATGGTAAGGTTATTTTGTGCTGCATGGATTGGCGAAGAGAAGTAATTTTAGGCGACCTAAACAAACAAAGCATCCATGAAATATGGAATGGCAAAAGAAGAAAGATTTGGGATATGATTCGTGGAACAGGAGAGGTTCCTGAAGGATTTTTGTGCCGCAGGTGCGAAGAGGCTAAGCAAGAGATTTAAAGGATGCTCATGAAAAATGAAAATTGCGAATTAATTTTTGTAATGACTCCGCCTTGGCAGACAAAGATGCCGCCTTTAGGCTTGGCCTATTTAGCCAGTTTTTTGAAGTCAAACAATATTAACGTAGATGTCATAGATTTGAATGTGGATCTTTTTAATAATGCTCAAGAATGCCATAAATATTTTTGGGATATAGAAACAATAAGTAATTTTGGTTCGCTTCGGATTGCCCAAGATTTTATTAAGGCATTCAATAAAGAACTTGAAAATTTTGTTGATCGAATCTGTAGTCATCCTGCAAAGTTGGTCGGTTTTTCTACTACGGTAGCTAGTATAAATATCGCCACCTACCTTACTCATCGGATAAAATCAAAAGATCCTTCGAAAATAATTATTTTAGGCGGGCCAGGATGTTTTTTGGATACTTGCAATATAGATCCTGAAAGGGTGGTAGATATTTTTGTCATTGGCGACGGAGAGCTGCCTTTATTGGATATAGTTAAAAGATTTAAAGATAAACAGTCTTTGTCTGATTTGTTGGAGGTTCCTGGGACAATAATTTGTCTAGATAAGAAATATCATGACTTTTCACCGGCGAATCCTGTTAAGCAGATAAACGATATTCCTTTTCCTACTTTTTCGGAGTTCGAGCTGGATGAATACCATAAAGAACATGTTTACAAACCAATTCCAATTATTACCAGCAGAGGCTGTATAAATAAATGCAGTTTTTGCGTAGACCATAAGCTCAGTAATCCTTTTAGATTTCGAAATCCGCACAAAATATTTGAAGAGATAAAATACCATGTAGAAAATAATTGTAAAAAAGAGTTTGAGTATAACGATCTACTATGTAATGGAAATTTAAAGCAATTGGAGCAGCTTTGCGACCTGATCATTGAAAGCGGCCTGTCTATAAAATGGACAAGCTATGCGGCCATAAGGAAAGGTATGAGTTTAGAGTTATTTCAGAAGATGCAGAAGGCGGGATGCAGATTTTTATGTTATGGTATGGAGTCAGCTTCAGATTTAGTTTTAGATAAGATGAATAAAAGATATAATTCTCATACGGCAGAGGATGTTATTAGAAAAACCCATTCCTCAGGTATCGAGACAGGAATCAACATTATAGTTGGCCACCCCGGTGAGTCGAATAAAGAATTTAACCAAACTTATAGATTTATCAAAAGAAACAAAGACTACATTGATCAAATCACAAACCTGTCTACTTGTTTTTTAATACCGACTTCGGATTTAGCTGAGAATATGAGCAATTTCGGTATTTATTTTTATTCTCCTTTGAAAAGGATGCCAAAATTCTTATTTCGAAATAAAGAGCTTGAGCCTAATTATGAAAATTTCTGCGCCTATCCTCATAATACTCCTGCGATTAGAGCAAAACGAGCCAGAAAAATTATAACTCTTGCTTCAAAGATAGCTATACCGATTACTATTTTGAACTATCAAAAGCAGCACGATATGGGTATGGGGGATTTTCTAGTCCAAACTCAAGAAGCGGAAAAAGTTTTTCGTTGTAAGAAGTTAAAGATAGACTTTAGTCAAAAAGGAAGCGGTAGGTTATATTATGACAATAAGGCCTTAACTAAAGACGTAGGCCTAAATGCTTCCTTTCATGCCAATGGGCGATGGTTTGATTCTTCTTCGGCAAAGTGTCGGGTAGCCAGATCCAACAGAGGCTTGGAAATAAGAATGAGTTGGCCGGAGATTTCTTTGTTTCAATGCTGGACGATAAAAACAGAAGGTGATTCTTCTGTCGAATGGCGGGTAAAAACAGAGTTTAAAAGGTCTTTGGAGCTATCTCAATATAAGATCGGCATTATCTTGTCACAGGAATACGATAGTTGCCAAGTTAATGGTGAAGAACACCGATTCTCCGATAATTTTACCGAGAACTGGGAGGAAGCATTGTTTTTGAAGCTTGATTCGATAAGCATCGGCTCTAAGGGATTTTTACCGATGATGACCCTGAAGGAAGAATCCAAGGGTGGTGTGTTCGTGCAGGTCCATAATACCCCGCTTCACTTGCATACTCGAATGATTAATTTTTGCCGTTTTGGCGAGAACCTTAAAGATGACCACAGCACTGAATCTTTATTGATCAAAAAAGGTGATGTTTGGAAAAATAAGCTAAAAATAAAATTAAAGGTTTAAAAATTTACATATGAATCTAACAGATAAAATTTTATTAGTGGGTCTTGCTCCTTGGGGAGTAGATACGCCACCCCTAGCCTTAGCTTGTTTAAGTACCTCTTTGAGGAATGCAAATATTAGCACTGAAGTATTTGATATGAATATTGAGCTTTACAATGCCGTTAATGAGCAAAGTAAATATTTGTGGAGTATGAATTATTCTCATTGGTGGCGAGAGCCAGAAAGATATTCTGATATTAGAAAGGAATTAGATGTTTACATAGAACCTTTAATAAAGAAAATTTTAAGTTTTAAGCATAAGATAGTTGGCTTTTCACTTTCTACTAATTGCTCTGACCTTTTGTTGGAGGAGATAGTAAAAAGAATAAAAACTAGCGATCCCGATAAGGTAATAATTCTAGGTGGTGTTTCAATTTCAATAAATGAGCAGAGAAATGATTTAATTAGGAAGTTAAGGACGCAGATAGATTACTGTGTGATTGGAGAAGGAGAAGAGGTACTTGTCGAATTGGTAAAGAAAATAGCTAGCAATAAGCTAGAAGATATAGGTCGATTGCCAGGCATAATTAAGAAGGGTGAGTTTGAAGGAGTTAAACAGAGGGCAGAGATCAAAGATTTTAATTCGCTGCCATTTCCTACATTTGAAGAATTCAATTTAAAAAAATATAAAGCACCCGTGAGCTTACCTATGGAATTTTCTCGTGGCTGCGTAGGTAGTTGTCCTTTCTGCGATTTTAAAAGCGTTTCTTCTGCCTTTAAGTCAAAAGCACCTTATTATATTATAAGCCAGATAAAATTCTATAAAGAAAAATACAATATTATTCATATGAGCCTATCTGACCCAGCAGTAAATGGAGATATTAGGGTTCTTGAGCAAATATGTGATTTATTAATCGAAGCTAACCTTTCTGTAAATATAAATTCTCTGGCAATTCCCCGCAAGGAAATGACCTTAGAACTATTAGAGAGAATGAAGAAAGCAGGTTTTTATCGTTTGGAGTATGGTCTAGAGAGCGGTTCGAATAAGATTCTCAAAGCAATGAGGAAAATATTTACTGTCGAAATTGCCGAGAAAGTTATCCGAGATACTTATCAAGCAGGGATAAAAACATATCTCTATTTAATTGTGGGTTATCCACAGGAGACAGAGGATGATCTCAATCAGACCAAAGATTTTTTGAATAGAAACCGTCAGTATATTTCCATGATAAAGTCTATCAACCCTCTTTATGTAATGGCCGGTTCAGAGATATTTTGCAATCCCGATAAATATCAAGTCACATTACCGGCTAAAGATAGTGACAAGAGATGGTTTATTGGTGATAAGAATACATATTCTTTGCGAAAAGCCCGGATATTTGAACTTAAAAAAGTAGTTGCTAGTTTAAATATTCCCTTTACCGAAGAGGCGGAATCTTTAGAGTTTACTGGAAACTCTTTAAATAAACAACAAGGAATCGTTGTAGGTGGAGGCAATCCATACGATAAAGATGAGTCAACTACAGAAAATAAAATTATGTCTAGAGGATATGCAGAACAAAAAACAGATAAATATAGAGATAGTTTTTTATTAATTAATTTGCCCCCTTGGGGTCAAGAAAATCCTCATATCGGAGTAGGCTATGTGTGTAGCTATCTTCGTCATAAAGGCTTTAAGCCATCGGTCTTAGACTTGAATAAGAAATTTTATTTGAGTCAGCCAAATTTTCAAATGCTCTGGCATGTAGAAAATAAAAACTTTTGGTCAAATCAAGATTCTTTTCCTTTGATTTTAAAATTATTTAAGAAGGAAATAGATAAGGCAATAAATGATATTTTGTCTTCAGGTTGCAGCCTATTAGGTTTCTCGGTAGTTGACCCTAAAGAAAAAATAACTATAGAGTTCATTAGGAGAATAAAACGTAGGGATAAAAGTAAAAAGATAATTTTAGGTGGTCCGGCAACTTCTACTTATGAGCAGAGAAAGATATTTTTGGATAATGTTGAGGAAGAGATAGATACTTTTGTGATCGGCGAAGGCGAGCAAACTTTGTTTAAGGTAGTAGACCGAATTTTAAAGAAAAAAGAGCTTAAAGGTATCGAGGGTTGTTGCAGCCGGGATAATGGTAAGTGGGTTTGTCGAGAAAGCGGTGAGATTGTTTCTTTAGATAAGATTCCTTTCCCGACCTATGAGGAATTTGATTTGAGTCTATACGGTAAATCTTTCCTTGTTGAATGGTCAAGAGGCTGTAGGAGTAAATGCGCTTTTTGCAAAAATTATCGGCTTTTTTCTTCTTATCGGTCAAAGTCAGCTGAATCGGTTATGAAGGAATTGAGATATCATAAGCAAAAGTATAATGTAGATGAATTCACTGTAGTCGATAATATTTTGAATGGTGATCTAAATACCTTGAATGATATTTGCGACAGGATAATAAAGGAAAATCTTCAAATTAGATGGACTGGGCAAATTGCCCCCCGCAAAGATATGAATTTTGAATATTTCCAAAAAATGAAGCAGGCCGGATGTTTTAAACTTCAAATTGGCCTTGAGTCTGGTTCGAACAAGGTGTTAAAGTTAATGCATAAGAGCTTTACGGCAGAGATTTCTGAAAAAAATATAATTTTTGCTAAGAAAGCAGGCATTGAGACAGAAATTTTTACAATGATTGGTTTTCCCGGGGAGGCTGAGAAAGATTTTCAAGAAACTTACGATTTTATAAAAAGAAATGCAAAATATCTGGATACCATAAAATCGATAAACACCTTACATCTAATAGCCGGAACTGAAATCTATGAGCAGAGAGAGCGTTTTAAAATAAAGCCTTTACCTCAAGAAAACTGGCATTATTTATGGGAAACTTATGAGGGAAATACATACAAGGTACGGGAAGAAAGAGCTAAGCGTATTCTAGGGTTAGCTTGCGATCTTAAGATTAAAGTTATGGAGACTAATATTATAGAGGGAAAAGAGCAAAAAGTTTTGCTTGAAAATCTCGGCTTATTGGAAAAATCCCTGAATTCTTTGCAAGAGTTACCAGAAAAAGAAGAATTTAAGCTAAAAAGAAGAAATATTAATAAATGGTTAATCCTGATTTTTGTTTCTTTTTACACATTTTTTTATATTATTTATTTTTGGGTATTTATGATTTTTAGAAATAAAGTTCTCTTGGGGGGAAGAAAAAAGTGAAAATACTAATGGTGCACCCCCATGATTTATTTGATCGGTCTGAACCTTGGACGATAAGAATTAAGAGTATAGCCAGAGAATTTGAGAAAAAGGATCACAAGGTTAAATTGTGTTATTTCCCTTTAACTATAAATGAAAAACATTATCCTAAAAATATGGGATCTATAGAACTGATCCCCTTAGATCGAACACCTTCTCCGAAAGCTTTTATTATAAATATAATTAAACTTATAAAATTGTGTAAATGGGCGAATATCGTCCACTTGCAGAAATGTCATCATTACTCTTCAATCCCTACGGTAATTGCTGCCTATATTGCCGCTAAGCCTCTTCATTATGACTGGGATGATTGGGAGGAGAAAATTTGGTATGAATCCTGCGGTAGAGGTTTACATTCCCGTTTCATCGGTTTTTCATTTAAAGTATTAGAGAGATGGCTTCCGGTTTTAGCTGATTCAACTTCTTGTGCTAGCAAGTGTTTGAGAAACTTAACTTATAAGTTTGGAGTAAAAAAAGAATACATATTTGATACTCCGGTAGGAGCTGATCTAGATAAATTTAAGCCTAGCCTAAATGGTCAATGGGTTAAGAAAAAATTCAATATTAGTTCAGATTTAGTTTTATATATTGGTCAGTTACACGGAGCCCAATACGTAGATATATTTATAAAAGCGGCCAATATCCTTTCTTCTGAGCGGCCGGATGTCAAATTTATGATTGTTGGTGAAGGTTTTTCGGAACATTCATTGAAACAGCTTACTTATGATTTAGGCTTAAAAGATAAAGTTATTTTTACCGGGAGCATACCTTATGGTGATATTCCCGATTATGTTAATGCTGCATCAGTATGCGTGGCACCCTTTAAAGATACTGAGGTAACTCGTTGCAAGAGTCCTTTAAAAATTGCAGAGTATTTAGCCAGCGGTAAACCAATAGTGGCAAGTTTAGTAGGTGAAGTAAGAAATATGATCGGCGGCTGTGGAGTTTTAGTCAAGCCGGGGGATCATCATTCTTTAGCTGAAGGAATTCTGCGCCTAGTTGAAGATAAAGAATTAAGAGGTAAATTATCTAAGCATGCACGTAAGCGGGCTGAGAGAAAGTATAACTGGACCAACACGGCAGATTCCTTAATTTGCGCCTACAAAAAGATACTGTAATGAAGTTTGTATTTATAACTCGAGAAGGCCTTGAGAATCCGGGAGCCAGAACCCGTTGTTATAGTTTATCGGCTAAACTAAGGCAAAAAGGACTAAGGGCTGATGTTTTTTCTTTTTCCGATAGGTTGGGTGCTAAATCAGGAAAAGATGAAATTGATTTTACTTTTTTTGAGAAGTTTAAGCATATTTATAAGGGATTTAAGTTACTCTCAAAAGAAAAAGATAAGCCGATCTTTATCGTAAATCGCTTTAATTATCATACAATTCCGGCATGGCTAGTTTCTAAGCTTAAAAAGATACCTTTGGTGTTTGATATGGATGATTGGGAGGCAAGAGAAGATATAGGGTATTATTTTGGACTATTCCCTAAGTCAAAAGCCGAATACCTTGCTGGTTTATTTGCAAAGAACAGCATGTTTTGTATTGCGGCTAGTAATTATTTAAGAGATTATCTTTTGCAGTTTAACAAGAAGGTTTATTATCTGCCCACCGGAGTAGATACTGATAAATTTAAGTCCCTTGGTCGTAAAGACAAGAAAGATTTTATTTTTTCATGGCATGGTTCGGTGAATAGGATAGAGGTTTTAAAATATATAAAATTTATCATTGATTGCTTTTTGGCTATTCGTAAAAAATATCCTTTTATTAAGCTGGTTATTGCCGGAGACGGTATTTTCGGAAATGAATTGCGAAAATTAGTCAAAGCTTCGAGTTCTAACAGTATAATATATGCTGGGTGGATTAATTATCGGAGTATTCCCAGTCATCTAGATAGTATTGATGTTGGATTGGTACCGCTTTTGGATAAGACCCGGTTTAATTTATCAAAAAGCCCGGTTAAATTATTTGAATATATGGCTATGGCCAAGCCAACCATCTCTAGTAATATCGGAGAAGCAGCCAGTATTATTGATAATGGCGAGAATGGATTTTTAGCTGGAACCGAGGAAGAATTTTTAGAAAGGATGGAAGCTCTGATTAAAGATAAAGATTTGGGTAAAAAGATAGGGGATAATGCTCGTAAAACAGTAGAGAAGCAATACTCTTTAGATGTCGTTAGTGAATCAGCCTATGAAATATTGGCTGGTATCAATGCTTAGAATTTTCACAGTTGCTATAACTTAAGGAATAAAGGAGAATTTGATTTGGGTTATCTTGTTGAGACGCATCAACTAACTAAAATATTTAAGCCACACAAAGGCATTGGTGAGAAGCTTAGAGGCTCAGCAGCTCGAACCGAGGTAAAGGCTGTAGATAGAGTTAGTTTTTCTTTAGAAGCAGGTTCCACCATGGCTATTATGGGTCCTAATGCTGCCGGAAAAACAACTCTTTTAAAACTAATCGCTTCTTTAATTATTCCAACCAGTGGTCGGATTTCGGTTAAAGGTACAATTGGTTTGGTTACCGGGGAAGAGAGGAGTTTTTACTGGCGCTTGAGCGGTCAGCAGAATTTAGAGTTTTTTGCTGCTTTGTACGGTTTGGGAAAATCCGAAGCCAAGAGGCGAATCCAGCAGTTGGTTGAATTGCTGGGCATCGAGGATATGAGTGATGTTCTGGTTCAAGAGTATTCCTCGGGATACAAACAGAGGCTGGCTATTGCTAGAGGATTATTGCATGATCCGGATATCTTGCTTTTAGATGAACCCACTAAAAATTTGGATTCTTCTCACGCTGAACATTTAAGAATTTTTATAAGAGAAAACTTAGGTAAAGAAAGCAAAAAGACAGTTATTTTTACTAGTCATAACTTAGAGGAAGCTTCGTTTTTAGCGAATAAATTAGCAGTAATGGATAAGGGTTGCCTAAGGCAACAGGATAGTTGATATGGGAAAAATTATAGCATTTATTAAGAAAGATTTTCAAATTTTTTTAAGTTATAAGCTATTTTTCATGTTGCGTTGGGCGGGTATTGTTATACCGGTTGTTACTTTTTATTTTATATCTAAGTTTATCGACCAGCAGGGGAATATTGCCTTCAGCGAATATCGAGGAGGGTACTTCCCTTTTGTGGTTATAGGCTTGTCAGTATACGGCTATCTTCTTGTCTTGTTGCGTTCAGCTTCTGAAGGTATGCGGCAGGAGCAGATGTACGGAACTTTAGAGGTTATTTTTGCTACCCCGGTAAAAAGTAGTATCGTAGCAATTTCGGCAGGTTTGTGGAATAGTCTTATTGCTTTAGTTGCTATGGTGGTATGTTTGGTAACCGGAATTTTATTGTTTAAGGAGGGCATTGTTGCTTTGGATTGGTTTGCCTTATTTTTAACTTTAATTATGATTGTCGTTAATTTTTTAAGCATAGGTATATTGGCTGCTGCAGTAATAGTGGTTTGTAAAAGAGGTGATCCGATTGCTTGGTTTGCTAGTACATTCTTTGCTTTTTTTGGCGGAGTTTATTATCCAGTGAGTGTTTTGCCTAAAGGGTTTCAGAAAATATCTCAGTTTTTACCGATCACTTATGCTGTCAGGGCTTTGCGTAAAGTTATACTTGCCGGGGCAACATCTGTCGAGATAACTAACGAGTTAGTTGTGTTGTTTATTTGTGCAGTATGTTTGTTGCCTTTATCTTTAATTATTTTTAGTTATGCTGTGCGGCGAGCTAAGATGAGCGGTAGCTTATCTTATTATTAGGTAATGATTATTCACTTAAATTGTTGGTAATATTTTGCTGGGCATAAACTTCATTAACATAAATTCCTAGCCCTTCTGGGGAGAATCGCTTTTTTGGAACAATGCGTATACACCCTTTATATTTTTCAATTACATCTTTTCGAATCATTTTTTTAAATGTTTTTAAACTTTTGTTGTAGTCGTGGCTCGGCCAGAAATTGTATTTTTTATTTAGGCGGGAGTAATTTAAAAAACGATCCGGGTTAGATATTATTTTTTCCAGATCGCAGTTAAACCGGTCATTGAAATAATCTATATTTATTCCCTCGGGTAATAGAAGCTGTAGGTAGATAGCACGTAGAAGGCTCCAGTAAAATGGTTTGTCGTTAGAGAGAAGCGCTTTGGTTTGGCTGAGAGGATTTTTGATGTACTCTTTGATATTTATTGAATTCATGCCGTCCCAGCCTATGGCTCCGGCGCCAAGGCCCATAAAGGGAACGCAGAAAACAAAGATTAGTTCTGATAGAAACTCTTTTCCTTTTTTGGCAAAATAAGTATGAAAATAATTAGGATATCCATTGTTAGATAAATAGTCGTAGGCATGGAGGATTAAATCTAAATTGCCCGCTATCAAGTTCATTCGGTATGGGTTGAATATTTTTTTTTCGATTATGTTCGTTGATTTATCAAATAAGGGGCCAGGCACCGGGAGTAAGGTGGCATAAGACATGTGGTCTGGTTCCATGCTAACAGCAATTTTTAAGTCATCTTTGCATTCGGAAAACGTCTGGCCTGGAAAGTTGCATAGCAAGTCAAGGTTTACGTTTTTAAAACCAACCTTACGTATGCGATCGTAACTAGAATAAATATCCTTTGCTCGGTGGTCGCGGTTTAAGCCTGAGAGGATTTTGTTATTAAAAGTTTGCACCCCGATACTTATTCGGTTAAACCCTATAGATTTTAAGCCGCGGACTTTTTGGTCAGTTAAAGAATCAGGAGTTGCTTCTATGCTTATTTCTACGATGTCGCTTCTATTTTGTCCGGAGCAGGAAAGTATTGAAGAAATTATCTTATCCAGTTCTTTTACCGAGAGTAAAGACGGAGTTCCTCCGCCAAAATAAATTGCTTTTAGCTTTGTTTTTCGGTTTTTTTCGGAACAAAAGCTTTTTACCGCGAGCTCTTTTAAGAGAGCTTTGATGTAAGGGGTTTTTAGTTCTTTTAAGGCTAGAAAATCATTATTATACCTGCGGCAGAAACAACAGAAGTGACATTTGTATTTACAAAAAGGGATGTGGACATATACTAGTGATAAGTCATTGGATTGTCGTAACTGCGGTATGGTAAGAGTTGCTTTGGATTTTTGTAGATTGCCCATGATTGGAAGTTATTATATCTCTTGTAACTAAACCGGGCAATGCTTTTCTTGGTGGTGTTTTACTGATTGGAAGCAAATTCGTGCGATAATTCATGATTTTAGATAATAAACAGCGTATATATGAGTTGGAAAAAGCTAAATCATAAGACGGTTCCCGGCAACAAAGACTTAAACCTGACAACATGGA
Organism: Candidatus Omnitrophota bacterium; assembly: GCA_021735655.1. Classification (NCBI taxonomy): domain Bacteria; kingdom Pseudomonadati; phylum Candidatus Omnitrophota; species Candidatus Omnitrophota bacterium. The sequence continues at coordinate 221,132 of JAIPGM010000001.1, forward strand.
AATTTAGTCCGGTTTCGGGAGACAAACATGGGGTTATTTCTTTGGAGCGAATCAGAGATAAAGCAAGCACAAAGGCAAAATCTACTCTTCTTTATTTACCGGGAACCTGGGGAAATTCTACTTTAATTGATTATCGGGAGAACTACGAGTTTCGTATTTATCTTGCTCGGAACCAGGTAGACATTTTTAGCTTAGATTATCGGACCCACAGTGCTGATATCCAAGACCAAGATAATTTATCGTTTATGGCCGATTGGACTTATGGGGTATTTTTGGAAGATATTAAAAAAAGCGTCGATTTTATCAAGAAAATTACCAAAACAGATAAAATATTTATTGCTGGGATGAGCAGAGGTGGGACTCTGGCTTATTATTATGCTTGTCGTAATTGGTTTAGCGATCTTGCCGGTTTGATTATCCTCGACGGCTCTCTTTGGTGGGATTATTTTTCCTTTGATCACAAAATTACCTTAAAAGAGGCCTTAGATTCTTTTCGTATTCAGGCAGCTTTTCAAGAAGAGACAGCTTCCCGAGAACAATTAATGAATGTTGGACGGTACTCTATTAATCTTAATTTTACTAAGCAGCTAATACAGCAAGCGATTGATAACCCCAATGCTCCTAGTCCAGTTGAGGGGCCTAAGAATTTAGCGGAATATATGGCCGAAAGGATACATAACAGTCGAGGGCCTTGCTGGGGGTCTAAAGGTATAGCTAATCTATTTGAAGGGTATAATAATATTGAAATTTTGCTAGCTTGGCTGCTGTCTAAGGATCCTTACTGGCCTATTGTTCAGATTGCTGAATCAATATCTTTGCACAGCCAAGGTATAGGGTCTTCTGAGATAACTTATGCAAATCAAATAAATGAGGTAGATGTGCCAGTAATTGCTTTTTTCTCTCAATGGTACTATTCTTTAGATGAAAAACTAAAGGCAACAAAATATATAGGCAGTCGCGATGTTACAACGCAGATATTAAATAACTGGGGGCATGCTGATATTCTTTTTGGTGAATATGCACATAAAAAAGTCTTTAAGCCAATGTGTAGATGGTTAAAAGAAAAGGTATAGATGTTAAACTGTATTCATGATAAAATAGTTTTCATTTTACTGGAAAGGAAGGGATTAAGGGCAAACAATGAATATATGTATATTAGGTAAATATCCTCCGATACAAGGAGGGGTTTCAACTTGCAATTATTGGTTGAGCAAGGCTTTAGGGCAACGTGGACATAAGGTTTTTGTTGTAACCAATGCTGAAGAAGCTGGTTTTGAATATAGAGAGCAGATTTATCCTTCTGATGCCCGTCAGCTTGAGCCAAAAAATGTAAGAGTATTCAGTACGCAGCCTTTGAGTAGGCGTTTTATCCCTCAGTATCAGCCGTTTATTGCTAAGCTTGCCAGCATGGCAATAGAAATTGTGAAAAAGAATAAAATAGATGTGCTTTACTCAAATTATCTGCTTCCTTATGGGGTTGCTGGTCTTTTGGTTAAGCAAGCTACGGGTGTGCCTTGGTTTTTAGATCATGCTGGCAGTGACATTACTAATTTATTTGATGAGCCAGAGCTTAGGCCTATTTTTCTTGAGCTGTTTAAAAATGCAGATTTGGTAGTTAATTCGCCCCAGGTCAAAAGCCGGTTGGTAGATTCAGGGGTTATCCCTGAAGATAAACTATCACCTTCTATTGGAAAGATGTCTTACACTAGGGCTCTAGACGATAGTTTTCACCCTCAAGCAAAACCTTTTGATTTAAGTGATTATTTTGATCGGTTTAACAGACGCTTACCAGTTTTTACTTTTCTAGGAAAGATTTCTCCCCTCAAAAAAACTTTTGCCTTTGTTGAAGCTGCAGCTAAATTGCCTAAAGGTAAGTTTTATCTTTTGTTTGTTACCGAAAAAGGGCGGATGCGGATTCATTTGAGGAATTTAATAAGAGAAAAGGGTTTGTTGCCTTACACTTGCCTGTTGGATTTTAAGCCGCCTTGGCTGGTACCTTCTATCATTACCGCTTCTACGGCAGTGGTTGCCCCAGAAAGCGAAGAGACTCCTTATTTGCCTGAAGGCACTCACGGATCCAAAATAGGTTTAGAGGCAATGCTTTGTGGGCGTTGTGCGGTAATCGGAAAAGGAATGAGTAAGAAAGCTTTTTATTATGGTTGTAAAGATAAAGAACACTTTTTGGTGGTTGATCCTCATAATATTAATACTTTTGCTAAAAAACTTAAGCTTATTGTAGATGATCCTGGTTTAGCTTATAAAATTGGAAAAAAAGCCAGGGCTGTTTGGACTGCCAGACGGAATTTTTTTGAGGCTTCCCTAGACTTGTTTGTTAAAAATTTCAAAATAGCTATCCTAAAGAATTCATGCCTAAGGTAATACTTATAAGTATTGATGGGGCTTGTTGGCCGGCAATGAATCACTTGTTTAAGAAAGGTGATTTACCGGTTTTAAGCCGCTTAGTAGACCAAGGGGTCAGCGGGACTCTTAATAATATTAATATGCTTGAGGCTGATCTTTGGGAGATTTTTGATATATACCGAGAGTATATCAAGAAGATCCCTCGTTTAGGGAGCCATTCGGATTTATCGGATTGGTTGACTTCAATGACTGGTTTTTTACCTAAGGTTCATGGAGTTATTTCCTCAACCGAAAAAGATTCACGTGGCAGAGAAATACCAGCTTCTCGAAGGACCAGGAAACGTCCGGTAGCATGGGAGATCTTGGCAAATAAAGGCAAAACAATAGGGGTAATTGGCTGTATGGGTGATTGGCCCCCGATAGCTTTGCCTCATTATAATGTATCTAGATTTTACAATGTTGATGATATTTATTTTCGCAAAGCTAATAAGGATGCTGACAGTGGCTGGAAGCTAAACTTAGATAATCTGCATTCCCGGTTAACTTACCCGGCTAACTTAGCAAAAGAGCTGCTTAAGTTTAAGCCGGATAGTCAAATAGAGTCATTCATTCAGAGAGGTAAGCCTTATATTAGAGGGGCTTTGTCTTATAAATTACGCTACGATAGTTTGTATTGCCAATGGGCTAAATATCTTCTTAAACGTTTTCCTCAGCCTGATTTTTTTGCCCTTTCTTTGCATGAAATACATTCCTTGTCACATCTTTTCTGGGATTGCCTGCCTCTGGCCAAGAAAAGATTTAAGGGCGCGGTTCATCGGCGTCGACAAAAAAAGTATGGCGGGATAATTGAGGATTATTATCGTTACATTGATAAAAATATTGGCGAAGTATTGAAACTGAGCGATAGTGATTCTACGGTTATGATTCTTTCTCACTACGGCATGGTCGATTCACGAATATTTAAGAAGTACATATTTATGGATAAAATTTATCATAAATTAAATTTTTTCTTTTATGATGACGGTATTGATTGGGATCGAACCAGCGTGTATGATAATGTTAATCCTTGGGGTATATACGCTGTACGAAAGGGTTTTATCCGCGGACGCAACCCCCAAAAAATATTTTTATCTTTAAGCAGGAAAATGAAAAAGATAATCACCAATAAAGGTGAGCCTTTGTTTTTGGATATATCATTTGAAAAACAAGATAATTCATTTAAAGTAGTGCCGAATTACAAGGCCATAAACTATTCGACAAAGATATTAATCAAGGGCGAGGAGATACCAGTAAAGGAGTTAGTAGATTTTAAACCGCATTATTCTATACATAATCCTGAAGGGGTTTTCATTGTCTCAAGTCGCAAGAGACAATCTTTAAAGGTTATCAAGGATAAAGTTGATTTTTTGGACATTTTGCCTACGATTTTTTCCTTTTATGGGATAAAAAAAGATCCTAAAATGTCCGGTGAGGTATTTGTAGACAGAAAAAGGAGGTAAGTTATGAAAGCCGACCAGTTAAAGGGCAAGTGCATGACTATTAACGAAGAAATTATTTCTTGGCGAGAGATCGACAAAGAGGTAGTATTTCTTAATAAACAGGAAAAAAGTTTTTACGAATTAAACAAAACAGCTGAGATCATTTGGCGCCAGTTAGCCAAAGGCGGTAAACTGACTCAGGTAATTTCTCAGGTTCAAAAGAAATATAAGAAAGTAGGTAAGCAAGACATAGAAAGAGATGTAATTGCTTTTATTGCAGATGGAATTAAGAAAAAAATATTTATTGTTAATAAATAATGGCTAAGAAAAAACATTTTCTTCAAAATCCATTTTTTATTATCCAATGGCATATAACTGAACGCTGTAATTGGCAGTGTAAGCATTGCTATCAGGACAAGGCGCCGGTGCCTGAACTGCCTTTTGGCAAGCTAGAAGGGGTTCTTGGCCAATGTATGGAACTGTTTAAGACTCTAAACGTTCCCGCTAAGCAAGCTTACATGCATATAGGGGGAGGAGAGCCTTTCTTGCGGAAGGATTTTTTTAAATTCTTAAAGTTGCTGAGCGTGCATAATGATTATTTAAGAATTCAGATAATGACTAACGGCTCATTACTTACGCAGTCGGTAGTTAAAGAATTAAAAAGAATGAAGGTGAACGCAGTGCAGGTTAGCTTAGAAGGATTTGAGCAAACTAATGATCAAATAAGAGGTCCGGGAAGTTTTAATAAGGCTTTGCGGGCTATAGAGTTGCTGATAAAGAACAAAATTTCCACCAGAGTTTCGCTTACCTTGACCAGGATGAATTTAAACGAAATAGATGATTTAGCTGTGTATCTTAAAAGCCTCGGGGTCAGGTCTTTTGGAATCCGCAGATACTTTCCTGAAGGAGAAGGTGGGCAGCTGAAGGAGTTCATGCTTTCGCCTTTAGAAATGAAAGAGTATTATCTTAGGCGTGAGGCTTTGAAGAAAAAATTAGATGTACCGGGAAAATTTTGGGTTTCTAAAGTTTGTGAAGATGCATGCTATCTAAGCAGTCAGGATCAGTCTTGTCCAAGCTGCGGTATTACTAGAGGATGTCATCTAAATATTTTTACCAACGGCGACATTCTCGCCTGTAGGCGTTGTCCGATAGTAGTTGGTAATGTATTAAAGGATAGGTTGCTTGATGTTTACTTTTCTTCCGATACCTTGTGGGCTTTGCGGAATTTAGATAATGTCAATCCAGAATGTAGGAAATGCACCTATTTCGATAGATGCCTCGGTGGTGCTAAGTGCGAGTCTTATTCTTATTTTAATAATCCATTTGCTCCTGATCCCCAATGTTTTAGGTTATTTACCGATCTCCCGGATCCACAGAGATATAATAGGCAGGCAGAGAAAATGGAAGTACAAAAGGTTAGTGCTTTTAAGGGAGAAAAAAAGTTTACGGATGAGATTGAAGATGTGATATAATTATAGTGATAATATTATAGTAGACAGGAGATTAGCTATGGTTAGCCATTCGAAAAAGAAAAAAGAGAAAAACCAAGACAAAATTGCCTCTTCAGTTGCTGCGTACGAAAAACCTAAGTTTAAAAAAATTAAACTGCTCGATCCCAAAGAGGCAGGCATTGCCGGAACTACGGCTGGCTGCGGCTGCTGCGGTTGTTGCTGTTGTTGGTAATTTTCTAACTTTTGTATGAGTAAATACTACAATGTAGGTTACCCTCTTGCAGGAGATTGTCGTGGAGTTATCCAAATACGTACTAAAAGTAAATACCTGTGGGACCTCTTGTGTGGTAAATATGCTATGCTTTTTGGCCGTAAGGCCTTAAGTGGAAACAATGCTATCCGACGAGATTTTTTCATAGATTTTAATTTTATCTCTGATTATCAAGGTTTAGCCAAAAAAAACAAATCTAAATCTTTAGATTTTTCTTGCCAGTTTGATAAAAAGTCAATAATTTATAACTTGGTTACCCCTAGGGGGTCCTCATTGGAAATAAACTATTTTAAGCGTTACGCCCAAGTGGGCTTGATTGAAAAAGATCCGATGATAACTTACTTTGTTGACAGGATGATTCTTTTTACCTATTCGTTAGCTAGAATGTTTATGGTCCATGGTGCTTGGGTAAAAAGAGGTAAATCTTCATTTTTTCTCATTGGTCGCAGTGGGGTAGGTAAAACAACCATAAGTTCTTTGTTAACCAATCAAAGTAAAGATTACAAACTTATGGATGATGACAGTCCGTTTATTTTTCAGGCTGATGACACTTTGTTTGCTGCCTCCAGAGATCAGCGGCTAGTTGAATATTCACCAAATTATTTGTTTTTTATATCGAAGAAACCGCGCTTAAAGAGTGAAGCCTGCCCTTTAAGTTCTAAAGAGTCATTTAAGAGGTTAATTGAACACTCAGACGTAATTTTTAGAAAAAATGACCCGATGACCGATTATCGTTTGGATGTCTTAAGGAAATTGGCAATGCGTTGTAAATCATATCTATTGATTAACGGCAAAGATTTGATTGGTAGCAAAGTTTTGGCTTCTACTTTATTTAATGGTATTATCAAAAGGAGAAAAAATGCGTAGTAAAATTATGTTTTATTTAGGGTTAGCGGTATTTAGTATGCTTGTTAATATAACAGTGTTCGGTGCAGATATTTCATATCAGGATTTGGTTCAGAGTGCTAAAGATAATTTTGCTTACCAGGTTTCAAATATAAAAAGTATTGAGTATAAAGTAGTGGTTTCTGATATTGATGCTGAAACTATTTTATATATAGATGTTTGGGCGAAGTCCCCGGGGAGAGTTAAGGTGAAGCGTTTGGATGTTCGTCCTGAGGCAAGCGATGATGGTGAATTCATTTTTGATAAAGGCAAAAGTTGGTCTAATTCTTCGATGGTTCCGGTAGAGATGTATATGGGGATGGTCGAGCAAGCTTTGTCTGGTGACCTAAGAGGTGGGGCGGTTCTAGAAGAGGAGAGCGGCCTAAGAGAAGTTTCTGGTACAACATATGCAGTAGCTACTTTATTGTTTTTCGGAAAGTGTAAGGTAAAGGCATATTATAAGATACCTGATTCCCGCCGACCGGATAAATACGAAGTATTTTTGCTTCAGGGAGATAATTGGAACAAGTTAATGGATCTAAAACCACAGGATTACCAGGAGGTTGAAGGATCAGTATTTCCCCGCAGGACTGTCCAAACTCTTTATGAGCCCGAAGGCCAAGAGGAAAGGGTTATGGAGTTTTACAAAATAAAGGTTAATCAGGAAATAGATGACAGTATTTTTCAGATTCCTCAATAAATTTTCTTAACTGCATAGATAGGATTTTGTTTATAGCATTATCCTTTTTTTACGTCTTGCCTTTTAAAATGAAGAAAAACTATACAGTATCATTTATCGAAAGCGACAGTATGTGGCCGGTCTTGAGGCCTTCAGATAAGGTATTGATTAAGGCAGTATCTTCTGCTTCGTTAAGAGTAGGAGATATTATTGTTTATCGGAAAAAAGAATTTTCGGTTGCCCACCGGATTGTCCGAGTAGTTAATAATAAGGGGTTTTCCACTTATTGGACCAGAGGTGACTTTAATTATAAGCTCGATCAGGTTTCTACTGAAAATATAATTGGTAAAATAGCTGGAGTTTATCGTGATGGCCACCTAAAGCCAGTAAGAGGTCCTGGGTGCTGCTGGCTGTTTTTTATTGTGTTTTTAGGGAAAGAGGCTTCAACCAGGGTTTTGGAAGGAATATATTCTCTTGGGTTTTTTCGTAGTTGGATTAAAAGATTGTTTCCTTTAAAGGTTTCTTATGTCGTGGTGGGGGACATAAAAAGCAATGATGATTTTAAAAGCTTTTATCATCGGTCATTTGATTCTTTATGTGAAGGTGGAACTCAGACAGGAATTATGGCTTTGTTTAAGGGTAAGCCCATAGGTAAACTTTGGATTTTAATTGACAAAGAAGGCAGCTTTTTTTTCTATGGTCCTTATGTAAGGTTGCTTTACCGTGTGAGGGGAGTTGCTGGAGGATTGATTAAGCAAGCTGTGTGCTATCTTGAAGGCTCTGGTTTAAAAAGGTCTAAAGTGTATGCTTTTACAGGAGGTAGCCGAATCCTGCTCAACTGCTTTAGCCGAGAGGAAATAGAAGCTAGAGGAGATTTTCCAGATAAACTTTAGAAGAATTAAAAATGGAACAATTTGACTGTGTTTTAATCCATCATTCCGGGCCGGGCCCTAATGCTAAGCATATTGCTCCTAATGTCTCGATGGGTGTATTTGCTTTGGCAGATATTTTGCAGAGAAACGGCTACAGGACTGAAATAATTCATTTAGGCATAGAAGAATATCTTGATAATAGTTTTTCTTTGGCCAGATATTTAAGAGTTAAAAAGCCATTATTGGTTGGAGTTACTTTGCATTGGCATTTACAATGCTCTAAAACCGTAGGCTTAGTTAGAAGTATAAAAAAAATAGTTCCTGGCGTTAAAGTTATTTTAGGAGGTTATACGGCAAGCTTTTTTGCCGATCAAATAATGCCTGAAGTTAAGGAAGTTGATTTTATTATTAGAGGTGATGCTGAGAAACCTCTGCTGGAGTTGATGCGACAGTTAAAAGACGGCCATTTTGACTTAAGTTCTGTGCCGAATCTTACTTGGCGTAGAGCCAAAAAGGTAATACATAACAAGCAGAGTTATGTAGCAAAAAAGGAGGATCTTGATCAGTTAAATTTCTCTAATTTTAAACTTATGAAAAATAGTCAGTTTTATTTAGGTTCATTAGCTAAAATTTACCAGTCAGTGCAGGATACAGAAACATACAATCTTCTTAAACTGAATCCTTTTTATCTTTCTGTTGGTCGAGGCTGTCGGTTTAATTGTCTGTTTTGCGGTGGATCGGCAATGGCGCAGAAATTAATTAACAACCGAAATAATTTAGTTTTTCGTTCTTCCAAAAAAGTCATCTCTACCATTAAAGACGCTTTTCGAGAAGGAGTAGATACTTTTTGTATTTGTTTTGATCCTAATCTTGACAAATCTTATTATTTTGATTTATTTCAGTCTATCCGCAAAAATAGAATAAAAATTTCAATGATGTTTGATTGTTGGTCTTTGCCATCATTTGAGTTCATTGATGCATTTGCTAAGACTTTTCAAGATGGAAAACATAGTAGCTTAGCCTTATCTCCAGAAACCGGTTCTGAGCGCTTACGAAAAAAGTATAAAGGTTCATTCCATACTAACCAGGAATACTTTGAGGTATTTCGTTATTTACGGGCAAAAGGCATAAAATGTGTTGTGCAGTTTGGCTATATATTTCCGGGTGAAAGCATGGTAGATTTTAAGAAGACTAGTGACTTCATTGAAACCACCAATGAAATTTTTAAAGGACGAGTGCTTGTAATTATAAATAAATGCGTGATTGACCCGGCTTCTTTGTTTTATATGTTTCCGAAAAAGTATAAAATAACCAGAAAAGCGGTTAGCTTCTCTGATTATTGTAGATTAGATCCCTGGAAGAGCTATTCTTTTTTTCCCGCCCAGCAAAAGAAAATGAAAGCTGTTTTAAAGATGTGGCAAAAGGTTGAGGCTCTTCAGTTATTGGATATTGCTGATCCGATCTGACCGCGTTTTAAAGGCGCTTTTAAAAAATCATCTTGAAAATGTGTTTTATAAGTCTATAGGGTATATAGAAAATTCTTAGGTGGTATTTTCTAGCTGTTGTTACACAACGTTGGGGCAGAGAATAATACTTAGCAAATTGTTCCTGTGGTACGGTTAAAATGTATTTTAAGGGGTAGCTTATGGTGTCGTAATAGATAAATTGACAGAGGGTGTAGATATAAGGTAGATTTTCCATTCTTACTGGGGTGTAGGTAAAGCGCTGCACGATAGAAGATATTAAATATTTTTGCCAACCAGGCACTTTAAGTTTTTTCAGGAAAAATTTAAGGTCGACATCCAAAACGAATTGCATTTGATATAATAGAAGGTAGAGGCTTGCTTTGGCTTTTTCTTGTTCAGCTGCCTTTAAGATATATTCCCAGTTAAGATTTTCCTCTTTTAGGATAATCCCCAAGTCACAAATGTATTTTAAATTAAGTATTTTTCCGAACCGTCGCTGATGTAAGGCAAGGCTTAGAATAGTGTCTTCGGCGCTTAAAGCTCTAAAGGAGTATCCTGGGCCTTGGATTAGGCGCAGGCGATTCCATGCATCAGGCAATACTTTTTGCTTAAAGCGATTGCAATCTAAAGCCCAGTGCAGTTCGACTAGTGTAGCTTGGCCATTAGTTTCTTTAGTGAAAGAGAGGTGACATTGGTGCTTTCGCCAGTAAGCTTCGTCAGATCCGAGAAATTCCTTTTTATAGCCCATGGCCAGAAGAAGAAAAGTTGCTTTTTCAAAGTTTTTTTCAGTGGTGAACAGGTCTATGTCTGATGAAGGACGTATCCCAAAATGCTTGTAGTATTTATCAGGCAAAGAAAAGCCCTTAATCGGAATAATTAGGGTATCGGATTTTTCCGCTTCTTTGAGTATATTTGATAATTCAATACATAGATTTTCATGGTTAAAAATTTTTAAGCAATAAAACTTTTTATAAAGTTGTTCAAAGCCTTTCGGTATCGGGTATGAATTTTCTTTAAGTATAACCTGAAGAAAGTGAGGTAGCTCATGGTAAAAAATAGCATAACCTAGGTTTTTTCCGTGTATGTTTTCTGCTTTGAGGCTTTTTAGGAGTAGATCACGTTGGTTTCCATAGACTATTTCCTTCGCTAGGTATTTGATTATTTTTTCTTCAGTTTTCATCTTGTAGTAATTAAACTTAGTATTATAAAAATAAAGGATAAATGGTTTTGCCCGGGCATTCTTCCGGACAGGATTTTCCTTTACGAAAGGTCCGGTATTTTTCTCCATACCATATATCCTTAAAAGATAACTTATTTATATTTCCGAGTGATTTTTTTTCGGCATAAACACAACCTAAGACTTCACCTTCTAAAGTTATAACTGATTGAACCCAAGACAGATAGCAGGGTTTTTGTTTAGTCTGGCTTTGAATTTTCTGAGGTATTTTGTTACCACTGGCAAAATTTAAGAAACTTTTAATATTGTTGGGAATTTTTATCTTACTGGAAATGCTTGAGATTTTTTCCACGAATTCTTCCTGCTCAGACTCCGGAGGAATAAGTCTTTTATTTAGTTCCGGAGTCATAAGTAGAGGTTTAAACAGCAGCTTATCTGCCGATAATTTCTGGCTAAGAGCGATCATCTCGGCAGCATTGTGGTAATTAAGATTAGATATTACGTTTACCAGAAACAAGAGAGGGTATCGTTTTTTGCCTTTTAGGGACTTTATCAGGAAGAGATTGTTTAATAAAGTATTGAAATCTTTTTTGTTTCTGGAGGGCCTGATCCTTTGGAAAGTTTCAGCATCCGCGCAATGAAGACTTACCAGAATTTTTTTTACACCCTTTTCTATTAGCTTGGCTATATTAGTTTTATCAAGATAAAAGGCATTGGTCATTAGCTCAACATTGATTTTTTGCTCACCGGCTATGCTTATAAGTTTAAACAGATCGGGATGCATTAGTGGTTCACCTTCTCCGGTAAATAAAATAGTGTTTACCTGAAGGGTTTTTAATTGCTTAACCAGGGCAGAAAATGTATCACAGGAGATATGCTGATCCGGTTTTTTTTTGGATATCGCCCCTGAATGATACCAACACATTTCGCAAGCCATGTCGCATTTATTGGTTATATCAAGAGTTATCTTAAGCGGTCCGGTAAAAGCTCTGCTTCGGGAAAGTATTCCTAGGAGGCGGAGCATATTGTGAGAATTTGAAAGATAGTGTAGATTGTTTTTTAACGAAAACATAAGGTGATGTAATATGAGTACAATTAAAAATTATTATATCATTTTTAGCCCCGTAAAGACAGGGTTTTGAAGGGGATTTCTAGGCTTAAGACAGGCTATTGTGTTATGGTCATTAAGTATATATAATATATATTCCCAGGTAGATACACTAGTATTTTTCATAATAGTGCTAATTTTAAAGTTTTTAGTAGAATCTAACAAAGAGCTTGAGTATTTATGAGCAAACCTTTATTATCGGTGATTATCCCAGCTTTTAACGCCGAAATTTACATTGAAAAATGTTTGCAACCATTGATTAAGAATCTGTCTGATGGTTTAGAAGTAATTGTTGTCGATAATGGGTCAGTTGATAAAACAGCAGCTATTGTAACTGAGGGATACCCTCAGGTAACTTTGTTGAAAAATCAGGAAAATCTCGGTGCTTGTAGGGCTAGGAATCAAGCTATCGAAGTCTCATCTGGAGAATGGGTTTTGACTCTTGATTGTGATGTGGTTTTGGAAGATGACTTTATTTTAAAAGTATCTCAGTTGATAGATGATCTGCCGTCTGATCGTATTGGAATAATCCAGCCAAAAATATTGCAAGCTGACAAAAAAACTATTGATTCCTGTGGAATCCATCTTTCCTGGTTGAGGAGATTCTATGATCTTGGGAAGGGGAAAACTGACTCCGGCCAATTCAATGAATCTATCTATGTTTTCGGCGCCTGCTCAGCCTGCGCTCTTTATCGGCGGACGATGCTTGAGGATTTAAAAGAAAGTGGAGAATACTTTGATCAAAAGTTCTTTTTTTTAGTGGAAGATGTGGACTTGGCCTGGCGAGCAAATAATAGGCAGTGGCAATCATTCTTTTTTCCTTTTATTTCTTGTTGTCATATCGGAAAAAGTTCAGGTTTTCCTAAGAAATTCCGGCAGTATCTTTGTTTTCGCAATCGCTACTACACAATAGCTAAAAACGAGGGGTTGGGTAGGTATGCCGGAAAAATTTTACCTGTGATTATATATGATTTTCCTAGGTTGGTTTATTTGGCTTTAACTAATAAATATTTCTGGACTAGAAAATTGTGAAAACCGAAAACGGAATTACAAACCGGCGTGATTTTTGGATAAAGATTTCTCTGTTCTTTTTTGCTCTTTTTCTGCTTAGGGTATATGGTCTTAGCCGGCATGAGTTTTGGTATGATGAAATATACTCGGTTGATTTTGCCCGTTCTCCCTTGCTCAGTTGGAACGCCCCTCTTTATTGGATTATTATTCATTTTTGGTCAAAGTTATTTGGTTTGTCTGAATTCAGCCTGCGTTTTCCTTCTGCTATTTTTAGTCTGGCTACTTGCGTAGGGACCTATGTTTTGGGAAAGATGATATTTAGCCGGAGGATCGGGCTTTTGTCAGCTTTGATCATTGGCTTGTCACCTTTCCACCTCTGGTATGCTCAGGAAGCCAGGAATTACAGCCTGGTAACTTTTTTGGGAATATTTTCTTCTTATTTATTTTTTCGGGCTCTTAATGAGAGAAAAACAATATTTTGGGTTTACTTTGTAGTAATTTCTTTGCTTGGCGTGTACACAAACTACTTTTATTTGTTTTTGTTGTTTTTTCAAGGGGTCTATTTTGTTTGCTTCCGGGGGGTCAGATTCAAGCTTAAAGAAATATGGCCTTTTTTAATAGTTCTTGCCGGATTTATGTTTTATTTTCCGGGATTTATCAGTAAGTTTGCTTTTGTAAAATTAGGTTTTTGGGTGCCTAAGCCAGAGCTTGGGGCACTACTTATTAGTTTTGAGAATTTTCTTTTGGGTTATAGCGGAAACAGATTTTTTTATCTAGTGGCTAGTTTAATAACTTTAGTTTGTATTGGTGCGTTATTATATAAAGTAATAAAGGATAAGGCTATTTGCCAGGGGGTATTTTTTTGTTTTTGTTTATCGTTTGCTCCGATATTATTGATATTTTTGTTTTCCAGTATTTTTTTCTCAATTTATTTAGATCGGGGCCTGATGTTGTTCAGTCCTTATTTTTATATTCTTCTTTCTTTGGGATTGTTTTATTTGGTTCGACGCTGGAGAATCATTGTTTTTATTTCTCTTGTTTTTTTACAGATAGTTGCTATTTTCGGATTTTATCAGGATCGGATGTATCCGCCGCTTAAGCATCATATCGGAACTTATCTTAAAAAACCGGTTAAACCGGCCATAACTTTTCTTGAGGACAATGTCCGAGAGGGTGATATTGTTGCTTATACTAATCCTTCGGCCATACGTTCTATGGAATATTATAGCCAGCGGAGATTAGCTGATTTTTATATGTTTTTTGATCCGAGCTTGTCGGAATCATCTTGGCAAAGGCCTATCCAGGAAACAGCCACTATAGTTCCATATAATAAAATAAGAGGCTTACCTGCTGAACGTATTTGGGTTATTTTTAATGATTGGGGTAGAACCGGTGGCTTGGATGAACATTCAAAAATAGTAAAGGATTGGATGGATGAAAATCTTACCTTGAAAACTTCCCGGGAATTTGATGGCTTGTGGGTATTGGAGTATACAAAGAAAGTCATTAGCCCATAGTAGGCCTGTGTTTTGTTGATGATTTAGCTGGGGTTATGATAAAATATGTAGACTAATGAGAATTACTGTATTAAACGAGACTCATTTACAGCAAAAGCTTAACCGAAAACAATGAAAGCCTTATCTAGCAAGAAGCATTTTATAGTAATTTCATTGATAATGATTTTGTCTTTTCATTTTATAAATAACTTTATATGGCTGGCAATTGACGATACTCCGGACGGGGTTGACACTGCTTGGCATTTGATAGAGGCCGCAAAATTCCAGATATTGTTTAGGGGGATATCAGAATCCAAACAATCGTTATTTAGTAAGATAAAACAAATGTTTTATACGTTTAGAGAAGGGAGCGGCCATATAGCTTGGCCGCCACTTATCTATCTTATTTCTTGGTTATTGGTCCCTTCTCACTTTTCGCTTTTTTCAATCAGGCTGTATGTAGATTTTTTATTTTTTTCCTTGTTGATAATTTCTGTATATTTTTTAGGGAAGAAGATTTTTAACAAAAAGACTGGTTTGCTGGCTGCTTTTTTGATAAGTTTTTATCCTTCTGTTTATTTTTCTTCTCGGCAATTTGGACTAGACCTACCGTTGACAACTTTCACGGCTTTGTGTACTTGTTTTATTTTGTATTCTGAGAGTTTTTCCCGGAGAGGCTACTCTTTGTTGTTTGGCTTAAGTCTGGGCCTCGCGACTTGGGCTAAGCTGCAGATAGCTTTTTTCCTGCTGGTGCCATTATGCTGGGAAACTTTTAAAATATTTTCTAAAGCTGTGGAAAAAAAATCCAAATCATTGTTTAACTTGATTCTTAGCTTGGCGGTAACATTTATTTTATTTTGGGTATATTGGGGTTCTAAGCTTCAATCAGCCTGGGTAAGCTTTTGTGAGTACGCTACGTTTCTTTATCCTTCTTTTAAGAACAATTTGTTTATTTTAAGCGAACCGGAAATACCGATATTTAGTATAAGTAATATGTTTTTTTACCCGTCTCAGATGCTAAACTACACATCTTGGGTTCTTTTTGCCTTATTCGTAATTGCCTTGATATTATCCTGGCGATACAAAATGAAACGAAGAGGCTTCTTCTTAGCAAGTTTGATTGTGCCTTATCTTATTTATACTTTTATATCTATGAAATGGGCACGTTACACATTGCCGTTTCTTGTATTCATTGCTTTAATTTCTGCTTGGTCAATTGATAGTCTTAGGCGTAAATACTTAAAGAAATTTATGTTGAGGGGAATAATTATTTATTGCCTAGGAGTTTTTTTCATAATATCTTGGGTAATTCCTTACAATAAAACACCTTTTTTCTGCGGAGATTTTTTCGGGTATCATCTTCCTTATTTTCGTCCGCCGGCTTTTGATGCTTACGCTGAAACAGTTAGCGAGAAAGGAATCATTAACGACATTAAGGGTAAAATCAGCGGTAGCGAGGAAGTAACCATAAGCTATAATAATCACGGAGCCCGCACAGTGCTCGTTTTTTACGACATTTTTAGTGACTATATTTTGTCTGGTAAAATAAACTTACGAAGGGACGATGAGCTAAGTTTTTCTGATGCCGACTATATAGTTTTAGGAAATCAGGATTGGTTTGAAAAAAAAGATATTCTAAAAAAATATAAGGTTTTGTCTAAGTTGAAAGAAGAAACAGTTTTGTTTAAGGAGTAAGCAGTAGATTATGTTTTTGTTTCTTTCGTTGTTGCCTTTAATGGTTGTGTTTTATTGGTTCGGCCTGCCCCGAAAGTGGCGAAGCTTATTTTTATTTGCAATGAGCCTTGTGTTTGCCGCGTCCATTAGCTTAAGGTATACGTTCTATTTTCTTTTCAATATAGTGATAGTTTATGTCGGCGGAGCCTCAATGCGTAAAACCGACAAAAGAAAAAAAATTATTCTTAAATTGTTATTAGTTTGGCTGGTTGGTAATATCTGCTTTTTCAAATACATTGGTCTACTAGCTGTTAGCATGTCGAGGATATCTTGGTTTGCATCAATGCCAAAAATACCAATGCCGGGGATAGTTTTACCTTTAGGAATTTCTTATATAATATTCAGGCTCATACATTACATTGTTGAGGTTTATAGAAGGAATATGCCCGAGAGTTCCTTTAGTGATTTCGGACTATATATTTTATTCTTTCCGACATTTTTAGCTGGTCCGGTTGAAAGATTTCATAATTTTCATTCCCAAACTAGAGCCCAGAAAAGTATTTCCGCGGGCACCAGCCTTGGCGATATCAATTACGGATTATTTCGCATTATTTGCGGTATGGTTAAGAAATTCATTATCGGCGATAGTTTAGCAAGATTGATAATGCCGTTGCTTAATTCACCGCAGAATTATTCGCGTTTGCTGGTGTTGGTGTCTATATACGGTTTAGCTGTACGAATCTATATGGATTTCTCAGGTTATACTGACATGGCTATTGGAATAGCTAGATTGTTTGGATACCGGATTGTTGAGAATTTTAAAAAGCCCTTTTTTCAAAAAAATATAGCTTTATTTTGGAGAAATTGGCATATATCAGTGTATACCTGGATAAGAGATTATTTCTTTTTTCCATTTTTCGGCCATCGGGCTTCCAGTGTAAAAGTTTATGCTGGCGTGTTTTTTTCTATGCTTGTATTTATGTTATGGCACGGAGGAAACTTTAATTTTTTTATTTTAGGAATTTATCATGGCTTGGGTCTTTTAACCTGGTATGGGTTTCAGGAGATAAAAAGAAAACATCCTGCGATTCGTCGCTTGACCGTCAAGCCTTATCTGGACCCGTTGGCTATTTTTTTTACATTTAGTTTTGTAAGTTTCGGTTTTATTGTTTTCGCTTTGGACATTAATTGTGCAAAGGCTATTTTACAAAGAGTATTTTTTGTTTAGCTAAAAAAAGGAGTCACAATTGAAGGACAAAATAAGAAACTTTATCATTAGCAATTTTATGTTTGATGAGGGTAGTTTAGGAGATGATGATTTACTATTTGAGACAGGGATCATAGATTCTATGGGATTTATCAAACTGCTCGCTTTCATTGATAAGACATTTAATCTATCTATGGATATGAGTGAAATAAGCATCGATAATTTTAATACTTTAAACAATATTGTTAAGAGCTTAGAGCGTAAGATTAATAGGTAATTATTTTATAAAAAGGAGATTCGGAATATGAATTTTTCCTGGAGTAAAAATCAAGAAGAACTCAAAAGGGCGGCAACAAAATTTGCGGCGGCCAAACTCAATGATGATATTATTCAAAGGGACAAGAACGGTAAATTTTCCTTAGACGGCTGGAAGGCCTGCGCTGACTTTGGTCTCCAGGGCATGTTAATGCCCAAAAAGTATGGTGGATTGGGATTTGGGTTACTTGATATAGTAGCTATCTTGGAAGGTATAGGCTACGGATGTAAAGATAATGGACTTATATTTTCAATCAATGCCCATATTTGGGGGGCAGAGGCGCCGATTTATCATTTTGGTACAGAAACCCAGAAGAAAAAATTACTTCCCGGTTTTTGTAACGGTAGCTTAATTGGGGCAAATGCAATGACTGAACCCGGTTCAGGTTCGGATGTCTATTCCCTTAGAACTACCGCTGTTAAAAAGAATAATTATTACACTTTGAACGGAACCAAGATCTTTGTCACCAATGCCCCTTTGGCTGATATATTTATTGTTTACGCTCGTACCGCTAAGTCTCGAGGATTCTCCGGTTTATCTTGCTTTTTAGTCGAGAAAGGTACCAAGGGATTAGTTATAGGTGAAAATTTCGAAAAAATGGGGCTTAGGACCAGTCCGATGTCGGAAGTGATTTTTAATAATTGTAAGATACCGAAAAACAATTTAGTCGGTCAAAAAGGTTCAGGAGCCTTGGTTTTTAATGATAGCATGGAATGGGAAAGGGTTTTTATTTTAGCTAATTGTGTAGGTATTATGGATCGCCAGCTGAAATATTGCATAGAATACGCAAATTCCAGAAAGTTGGATACCAAGCCAATCGGTAAATACCAATCCGTAGCCAATAAGATTGTAGATATCCAGTCGAACCTTGAAGTAAGCCGCTTGCTTCTTCATAAGGCCGCTTGGCTTAAGAGCTGCAAAGAATCGGCATCAATGGCTTCAGCAATGACAAAATTGTATCTTAGCGAAGCTTATATTAAAAGTATTCGCTGTGTCATGGATATCTTTGGTGGATATGGATATATGACTGAGTATGAATTGGAGCGCGAATTGAGAGATGCTCTAGCGAGCACTGCCTATTCGGGAACATCGCAGATACAAAAAAATATCATTGCCGGTCTTAGCGGATTATAATATGGAATACCGATTACCGACATTATTGCGGCAAAGCGCAAAGAGTCAACCTTTTAAAGTTGCCATTAGACAGGGCGAAGAAGAACTTTCATATGAAGATTTGAATTTGTTGAGTGATAAGTTGGCCTCTTGCTTAGTCGATAAAGGCCTAAAGGTTGGCGACAGAGTAGGAATATATATAGATAAATCGATTGATGCTGTTATTGCTATATTTGGTATTTTAAAATCGGGCGGTTGTTATGTTTCTTTGGATCCTTTGGATAATTCCCGGAGGCAGACCTTAATTGTTAAGGATTGTTCATTGAAATATTTGATTTCTTCTTCAAAAAAGTTACCATCTCTGGTTAAAATAATACGCGGTATAGATAGTCTAGAGTATATATTTGTAGTTGACGCCAACAAAAAAGAAAGTAGCAGGGATTGGTGCGACATTAAGATGGTTTTTAAAAAGGAGATATTTAATTCAGATGTTAGCATTTCCCCAAGGTCGAGAAGATTAAAAGACAACAACTCGGCATATATACTTTATACTTCTGGTTCAACCGGAAAACCCAGAGGAGTAGAGATTAGTCATCGGGCTTCACTTGCTTTCATAAATTGGGCCAATAAGTATTTTAATATTACTAAAGCCGACATTGTGGCGGCTCAGTCTCCGTTTCATTTCGACCTTTCCATTTTTGATATTTTCGTCAGCATAAAGGCCGGCGCGACCATTTGTATTGTTCCTCAGTCTTTATCAATTTTTCCTAAATCTTTGGCAGATTTTATCGAGAGCCAGAAAATTAGCACTTGGTATTCTACACCTTCGGTTTTAATCAAGCTTCTTTACTACGGTAATCTTCAGAAAAGGAATTTATCAGCCCTAAAAAGAATTATTTTCGCCGGTGAGGTATTTCCCCCAAAGCATCTGCATAAGCTAATGAAGATATTGCCGGGAGCTAAATACTATAATTTATACGGACCTACCGAAACGAATGTCTGTACTTGTTATTTTTTAAAGCGTATTCCTAAGGTAGATAAACCGATCCCGATAGGGTGTCCTTGTCGCGGCCAATATATTTTCATAGTTGATAAGGCTGGCAATCTTGTTAAAAACGGTCAATCGGGCGAATTATGTGTTAGCGGACCCACACTTATGCAGGGATACTGGAATAATTCTCAGGCAACCGAGAAAGCTATGATTAAGCTCAATTTTTTAAATAAAGCCAGTAAGGTATATAGAACTGGTGATTTGGCCAAAATTAGAAAAAACGGAGATATTCTTTATTGTGGCCGTAATGATGAAATGTTAAAGGTAAGGGGATATCGGGTTGAGCCGGCTGAAATTGAAGCAGTTTTGCATTCATGTCCGGGAATAAAAGAAGCAGCTGTGGTAGGAGTCTCAGCTGATGCAGCTGGGGACAGAATCAAAGCCGTGATTAGCCTAAAAACTAACTATTCTGTTTCTGAGAGTAAGGTAAAGCTTTTTTGTTCCAGGCAGTTGCCTTCCTATATGGTTCCTGCGGAAATATTTTTTAAAAAGTCGTTACCTCGGCTTTCTACCGGAAAAATTGATAGGAAGAAATTGAAAACAATTCGAAGATGAAAAAAAACCATAAAACACTCATGGTAACAATTGTTCTCTGTGGTATTATATTTATAATCAGCTATATTTTATATTTTTTTATAAAGCCTCCGCTTGAATTTATATATCAACAATTCTAGGATGGCGAATCTTTTTTAAAGGCATGCTATTATGAAGGATTACAATAAGGAGTCTCTTTTTACTGCAGCTGGAAAGTTTATTTTTGGCACAGGTATCATCTTTTTACTGCTTTTTTTATTTTATCAGAAGTCATTAATTCTGTCTTTAGATCCTAATCCAAATTTGTCTGAAATTACAGTTGAGAAAATAAAACTTACCAGGCTTTATTTATTATCGATATCTTTGGTGTTGATTTTCATATCAGGGGCAGCAAAGATGTTGCCGGTTTTTAACCGTTATATAAATCGAATAATGGCAATTAAACCAGTGCGGTATTTTTTGTTGATAATGCTGCCGATAGTTATTTTCGAACTATACTTTCAACCTTTAGCTTTGCAAAAACCGACAATTTTAATGCGGGATGATGATTTAATCTGGAAATTACGGCCAAATAGCGAATCTATATGGGCTGAAGCGATAGTAAAGATAAATTCCAAAGGCTTAAGGGGTCCCGAGTTAGATTACGCTAAACCGGCTGATACAAAAAGAATCCTTTATTTGGGCGATTCTATAACTTTTGGTTTTAGCTTGAAAAGCTACGATCAAACATTTCCCTGTCAGGTTGAGGAAATTTTAGAGGAAGATAATAATAGAAAAGTTGAAACAATAAATGCCGGTGTGGGCGGTTATTCTCCCTGGCAGGAATATATCTATTTATCAAAAGAAGGTATTAACTATGATCCGGATTTAGTTGTAGTCGCTTTTACCTTAACCGATGTTAGTGAGAAGCTTGGCTTGAGACGATTCGGCGGCGACAGCGAAGGGGCTCAGCTGGCAGCTTCGGCTATTACGATATTTGATTGGTTAAGTAACAAAAGCCGCATTTTATATTTCATAAAGGAGGCGGTTACTAACCTAAGATTCAACGGCGATATTGAAAAAATGGTACCGGTTGAAGAAGGGCTTAAAATTACCCAGCTAATAGATGAAGCAAACGATCCGGACATTAAAAATGCATGGGAGATTACCTTAAATAATCTTGGTAAAATATTCGATTTTTGTAAAAGTGGAAATGTCCCGGTAATATTAGTTATTTTTCCGGTAGCGTCTCAATTTGATGATGTTGAGAACATGTCAGGGCCACAACTTTTTGTGAGCAGGTTTGCTAGTAAAAAAAATGTTCTGTCATTGGACTTGCTGCCTTTGTTATCTCAGAGAGTCAAAAATAAAAAAGTAGACCTAGAAGATTATTTTTTGGGTCCACTTCACTTATCAGCTGAGGGAAATAAGGTAGTTGCTGAATTAATAGCTGACTTTATTAAGGAAAGTAATATTTTATATTTTTGACTTTTATCAAAATGAGTAAAACCTTAAATATTGAAGATTTGGATAGGGCTGTACTTAGGAAATTGGAAACTCTGCAGAGTATTTTTTCTGATATGGGAAGTGCTTTAATAGCCTATTCCGGAGGTGTAGATAGCACGCTTTTAACCAAGGTGGCCAAGGATGTTCTAAAAAGTAAGGCGGTTGCTGTGACTTCAGAGTCAGAAACTTATCCTTTACGGGAATCAAGGCAGGCTAAGGAATTGGCAAGGCAGCTGGGAATAAGGCATATTATTATTAATACCCGTGAACTAGATAATGAAGAGTTTTCTAAAAATTCACCTCAAAGATGTTATTTTTGCAAAAAAGAATTGTTTTCCAGACTTTTGGATTTAGCAAAACAGCATAGTTTAGATTATGTTGTTGAGGGCTCAAATCACGACGATCGGTCTGATTATCGGCCGGGCCTAAAGGCAATAGAGGAACTAGGCATAAGAAGTCCTTTAAAAGAAGCCGAGCTAACCAAGAAAGAAATCAGAATACTTTCGAAGATGTTCGGTTTAAGCTCTTGGAATAAACCGTCTTTTGCCTGCCTATCTTCAAGATTCCCTTACGGAACTAAAATAACCAAAGATGGATTAATAAAGGTTGATCGGGCTGAGGGGGTGTTGCTTAAATTTGGCTTTAGCCAGTTAAGAGTAAGAATACATGGGCCAATAGCAAGGATAGAGGTTCCCAAGGAAGATATTTCTTTATTTTTTAAGGCTGGTTTGTCAGACAGAGTTGTTGAAGAATTTAAAAAAATCGGTTTTTTCTATGTAACTTTAGATTTGGCAGGTTATGAAACTGGCAGTATGAATAAGCTGCTTAAGAGCGAGGATAAATTTGGATACTAAAAGACTAAAAAAATTACTTCAGGATATAAAATCGGGCAAAAAAAATGTAGCCTCAGCTATGCGGGCATTAAAGTCTCTACCTTTTGAGGATTTAGGTTTTGCTAAGGTGGATACTCATAGAGATTTACGTTGTGGATTCTCAGAAGTCGTATTCTGTCAGGGGAAAACTTTAAACCAAGTAACAACTATCGTTAAAAAACTTTCCTTGGTTAACTCTTGTGTTTTGGCAACTAAAGCCGATAAAAAGGTTTATAGGGCTATAAAACGAATCAGAAAGAATGCTGTTTATTATGAACAGGCAAAAATAGTAGTTATTGGAAAAAATAAAAAGTTAAAGTCAGAAAAAACTATTTTGGTTGTCAGTGCCGGTACTTCGGATATTCCAGTAGCCGAAGAAGCCGCGGTTACAGCCATGGTTTTAGGCAATAAAGTTCAAAAGGTATATGATGTGGGGGTCGCCGGTGTACACCGGTTGCTTAAACATAAACAAAAACTGTTTAAAGCCAGTGTGATTATAGTTGTTGCCGGAATGGAGGGGGCCTTGGCAAGTATAGTCGGAGGGTTGGTGGATAAGCCGGTTATAGCTGTTCCTACCAGTGTGGGTTATGGAGCAAGCTTTAAGGGACTTTCGGCATTACTTACTATGCTTAATTGCTGTGCTCCGGGAATTACAGTGGTAAATATAGATAATGGATTTGGGGCAGGGTACGCTGCTAGTATAATAAATCGACAATGAAGATAGCTTATTTTGATTGTTTTTGTGGGATAAGTGGGGATATGATTTTGGGGGCATTTTTGGACTGTGGGTTAGATATTGAAGATTTGCGAAAAGAATTGAATAAGTTAAAGTTATCCGATTATCAAATAAAAATTGAGAAAGTAAAAAAAGGTGTTATCTCAGGTACTAAATTCAGCGTTGACATAAAAAAACAAAAAATCGAGCGTAGCTTAAAAGATATCCTTAAGATTATAGGAGAAAGTAATTTGGATGCTGATATAAAAAAATCATCCAGAGAGACATTTGAGTTGTTAGCAAAGGTAGAAGCCGAAATACATAATCAAGATATAGAAAAAATACATTTTCATGAAGTAGGGGCAGTTGATTCTATAGTAGATATAGTGGGAGCTTTTATAGGAATAAAACTTTTAGGTATTGAATGTATTTATTCGTCAAAGATTCATGTCGGGGATGGCTTTGTTAGGTGTCAGCATGGTACTTTGCCTGTTCCTTCGCCGGCCACGATAGCTTTGCTAAAAGGCATTCCGATTTATTCAAAAGGGATAGACTCTGAATTGGTTACGCCTACTGGAGCTTGCATTATAAGGAAAGTTTCTAAAGGGTTCGGTCTCTTACCAGACATGGAGATAAAAAAAATAGGCTATGGCGGAGGAAGAAAAGATTTGTCAATTCCTAATCTTTTAAGAATTTTTATAGGGGAAACCGAGGAGGATAATATATACGATAATGATGAAGTAATACTTATTGAGACAAACATAGATGATATGAGCCCCGAGGCAGTAGGCTATATTTCAGAAAGATTGCTTAGCCGAGATGCTTTGGATGTTTTCACTACTCCAATTTTTATGAAAAAAAACCGGCCGGCAGTAACTTTAAGTATTTTGACCGAACCTAGCAAGCTCGACGACATGCTTTCTTGTTTATTCTCGGAAACAACTACCTTTGGTATAAGGATGCGTGGTTTTAAGCGGAGAAAACTTTTACGCAAGATTGCTATGATTGATACAAAGTTTGGTCCGATTGCGGTTAAAGTTGGCCGGACTAGTGAAGGGATAAAGACTATCGCTCCTGAATATGAATCTTGTAAACAAGTTGCTCAAAAGGAAAATATTCCTTTTAAAAATATATACAGCGAAGTAAAGAAAATAGCTGATCAAGTTTTAAAAGAAACCTAAAGGCTTAGCTGATGTCGGTGAAACTTAAGCGTCTATTTGGATCATTTGTGAGATTGTGTTCATTTATTGTGCTTATCTTTAGGCCTTACGCCGATAACGAGATTCAGGCATCTAGTGAGCCTTTGCCCGGTGAGCATAAAAATATACCGGCACCTTTCTATCCGCCGAAAAATTCCAAAATTATATCTTTACCACAACAGAAACAAGTGGTTACGACTGAAGTTTCGATAATAAAAGGTTATAATTTATATTCTATTACCAGAGAAGCTATCGATGCAATCGGTGGTATGAAAAGTATAGTAAAAAAGGGTAATAAAGTATTTATAAAGCCTAACTATGTAAGTGGCGGCCTTAATGGGCATGATCCAGTTACAACCGGAGAAATTGCTCATCCGGAAGTAGTTGCTTCGGTAGCGGAAGAATGCTTGAAGGCCGGAGCTAAAGAAGTAATAATTGGTGAGTGGGTCGAGCGTCCTTATAAAATAAACTTTGGTGGCGAGGAAGGAAAAGATGGTGCTCAAGTTAAGCATTTAATCGATTTATTAAATAAAAAATATGGACATAAGATTTATTTGATAAATTTAATGGACCATACTACTAATTTTAAATACTTTCCTTCAAGGACTAAATTAGGCTTTTTGGCAATTCCTGACATAGTAGCTGAAGCAGATGTAATTATCTCGATCCCTTCTCTGAAAACTCATCATAAACCATGCCCGGTAAGTTTAGGTATGAAGAATTTTATGGGTATTATGCCTTCTATTTTTTATGGCGAGCCGCGGTATAAATTGCATGAAGCTGGAGTTCATCAGGTAATAGTGGACATTAACCAAGCTTTAAAGCCATCTTTAGTTGTTATCGATGGAAGCTTTGGGATGGAAAAGGGTGGTGCCTCAGTGTTTTTAGGAGGCAAACCAGTAGATGTTAGCAAGCGTATAGGAGGGTTTTTGGTGATTGCCGGGAGAGATCCGGTGGCGACAGACGCAACTGCTACTCGGTTGATTACTAAAGATTGGGGGCCGAGACCTGAAGATTCCAATTTGGGTACTCCTTGGTATGTACATCATCTTCGGATGGCTAGCGAACAAGGATTGGGGGTTTTGGATGCTTCGCGAATAATTATTAAGGGTGAGAGCTTAAAAAGCGTTGAAATGAATTGGCAGGCTTCGGATGATGGAGTATATCCTGAAATTAAGAAAGATGAAAATCCTAAAGACAACAATTAAGTGCATATTTTATTGTTTTCTTTTGATTTATTCTACTGGAGGAGATGTCCGGTCAGAAACCTCTTTGGTAATCGAAACTAATGATTTACAAGGATATTGGAAACAGGGGGTGGTTGGATCAAGAAAAGTAGTTTTTACCGATAAGGCAGATAATTTTTCAGAGATTAGAGCATCTGTGCCTAAAGATGGAAAATATAATTTATTGGTATATCTTCATCATGATTGGAGAAATAGAGAAGCTTTCCCTGGTATTTATGTTGAAGCGGTTGATTCAAAAGGAATCCAGCATAAAGGGTATCACCTAGTTGAAAATATTTGGTATTTAGATGAAGAAGCCCAAGGTCGTTGGTTTTTTGTTTCCTTATCAAAAAATCCTTATTGGGTTCTCCCTCAAGGAGAGTTGTATTTAAAATTCTGGGCTGTGGGAAAAACCTTTCCCTGGGAAGGTCAATCCATTCCTTTAGAAGGTAAGGTTTCGATTAATAGTTTTTTTCTTATGCCGGTATTTAACTCCGATTCTGGTATGTTTTCTTTAGGCATAATTAATCCTGAAAGCGGCAAGGGGGATTGGGAGGTTCATAATTATCATCCGTTGCATGCCACCAACTTTATTAAGACCGATAAAAAAAATGCACAATTTTTGTGTGAAACCGATATTGTGAAGGCAGGGTATTATCAAGCATTCCTTTCAGTTTTTTCGCCTTCAGGTGGTAATTTGGAGTTAAACTTGAAAGGCCAGTCAGACAATAGGGCAACCGTCATCAGATTAGATTCTAGTAAGGAGTGGTTGTTGATTCCAACCGAAACTATGTATTTAGATAAAGGCTATTATTCGTTGATGTTTAAAAATTTAACCTCAAAAGAAGTAATGATTGATTTTGTTTTCTTAGCGCCATCGGAAAAATCTTTTAAATGAATTTAAAAGCAATACCACAAAATAAAGTTTTAATAATTTTTGCTATTTTAATCGTTGGTTTATTACTGCGTGTATATAAGTTAGATAGTAAGAGTCTTTGGTATGATGAAGCCTGCGCTTTAAGCTTTACTGAGTATAATTTGAGTGATGTGCCGTCTCACCGTTATATAGCTAAACCGGTATATTTTTTAATTTTAAAACCATGGGTTAGTTTATTTGGATCCAGTGAATCTGCTGGTCGGTCTTTATCAGTTATTTTTGGGTTAGTTTCAATTTTTTTAATCTATAAACTAGCTAAAATACTTTTTGGCCGGTCAGTAGGAGCGTGGAGTGCTTTTATCTTGGCTATCTCGCCTTATCATATTTATCATTCCCAGCAGCTAAGAAATTACAGCTTATTTGTTTTGCTGGGTATTTTGTCGATGTTTTTATTTGTAAAAAGCCTGGAAAAAACCAAAAATAGTTTATATCTTGTTTTTCATACCTTGATCAATGGCCTTCTTATTTATACGCATCCTTACGGAATATTTATAATAATTGCTCAGAGTATAGTTTTATTTGCTCAAAGAAAGAGAGTAAAATTTAAAAGAAGATGGGTTATTTCCCAGATAATAGTTTTATTATGCTTTATTTCTTTGGTTTCGGTGATAGTCACAAACCCTAAGACTAATGAAATCGATTATATTCAGAAACCCGATCTTGCTTTGGTGCTTGAAACCTTTGAGGCTTTCAGCTACGGGGGGCCCAGGCAGGCGCATGGTGGTTTGGGGTTTTGGATTGATTCCCAGCGTTTAGTTGTGCCCAGAATTACTGTTTTTATATTTTTGATTTTCTGTTTAATGGGATTAATCCCTAAAAAGAAATTCAGGAAAGATTCTGACCTTTCTTCTGATCCCTTAGGCGGAATTATTTTGATTTTGCTCTGGCTGGTAGTGCCGATTATTTGTGCCTATAGTTTTTCAAAGATTTTTTTTCCGATTTATATAACTAGGTATCTCGTTGCTTCCGCCCCGGCTTTTTATATCATTGTTGCTAGGGGAATAAGTCAGATGCCAAGATTAACTCGTCAAACAGTTATTCCAGTAGTTATTATTTTTCTGTCAGTATTTTCTTTAAACATTCTATATAATCCGCAGGTAAAAGGCGACTGGCGAGATGGGGCTATTTTCTTAAAAGAACGGATAAAAAAAGAAGATGCTATTGTGTTTGTCCCTTTACAGCAAATTGTTCCTTTTTGGTATTACTATAAATACGGCCAAAAGCATGCCTTAAAGAACATAGATAGATTTGGCAGGCTGGTAAACGGAAAGCAGTATCGGGAGTTTTACGATAAGGCTAATTTTATTACGGGTATAGAATTAGATGCCCGGCAAGAGGATATAGAAAATAACTTTAATAATCTAGCTAAGAACGATGAAGATATCTGGCTTATTGTTTCTCCGGGGTGGATGTCGCAGAAATCCCTTGAGTTTACGCAGAAGTATCTTGATGAATTTTATGTTTTAAAGAGTAAAAGTTCTTATTCTTATAATGGTGTGGAAATTTTACAATATAGCGTTAAAAATTAAAGGTATATATTTAAAATGATTAAGTTTTTATATCAGGAAATGTACCAGCGCAGAAATATTATCGCAATTTTAGTCATTATGCTTATTGTCGGAATGTTCTATTTTCCGACGATAAAGGATATCGATTCTACAATTATAAGCGAGGATGACTGGTTTGGTTTTTATTACTATGCGGGCATATCAAGATTAACAGCCTTGAAATATCATCAGTTGCCGTTGCGTACTCCTTATCTAGGCGGAGGGTACCCTTCGATTGCTCACCCTTTCGATTATACCCTAAGCCCTTTTTTCTTTTTTATTTTATTGTTTGGGGAAGTAGCAGGATTAAGGTTGATGGTGTACTTTATTTTTATGTTTGGTTCTTTGGGGATGTTTTACTTTACTAGATATGTTTTGAAATACAATCTCATGGGAGCTATTTTCTCTTGCTTGACTTTTTCTCTCTGCAGTTGGGGGGCTTTTGAGGTAGTTGACGGAAATATCCCTAAGATATTTTGTTATCTTTTGCCTTGGCTATTTGCTTTTTTGCTGCAATCTAAAAAAGATAAGCGATTCTTAATCCTTGCTTGTTTAGTTTTGAGTCCGATTCTGACCCTATCTGGTTTATCTTTTATCCCGGTAGTGCTGGCTTTGTTTTTATTAGCCTGCTTTTATGCCGTCAGTATAAATAAGGGGTTTAAGTTTAAAATCAGAGGATCGTATATAGCTTTTTTTCTGGCCATAATAATCGGAACCTGTCTTTTATTTGCTATTAAAGTCATTCCGATGTTTGAACTTTATAAAATGCGCACAGAGTATATTCATTTGCCATACGAGAATTCTTATTCTGCGATTTCCCGAGCCACTAAGGCCTTTGGCGCTTGTTTGGATATGGAATTACTTAAAAAGTCCTTGTTGGATAAGAGCTTTCGTGGATATTCAACAATGTATTTAGGGTATCTTCCACTCGTTTTTATGTTTTTATCGATTTTAATCTATGCAAAAAAAAATATGCGCTACATATTGCTTCTGATCGTATTTGCCCTCATTCAGTTTGGATCGAGAAGTCCCCTGGATTTATTTAAGATATTTTGGCAGATTCATCCGTCAGTTCATGGGATATGGAGGCTTAATAAATATTTTGGTTTTTTTATTCCCTTTTTTATTTCTATAATTGCCGGGAGGTTTTTCTTAATTTTTAGACATAAAAAGATAATTAAACCGCTGGTATTTATAATCATCGGGATTAGTGCATATCATATGTATTCGAATAATAGATTGATTTTTAGTCCTATGGTTTACGAAAGAAAGCCGTCTTTGGAGGTGTATGATTCGTTTTTTCCGGTTGAGATAGAAAACACTACCATAGAAAGAGCTTGGCCGGGATTTCATGAGGTTAAAGACATACGGTCCTATCAGCCTTTTTGGTTGCTGTTACGTCAAAATATAGGAGTGGTGAATTTTAATTGGTCGGGGAATTTAAACCTTTCTCAATACGCTCAGCCTAAATATATACTTCCTACTGGTAAACAGGTAGGAGAAATTGTCTATGTCCGTGGTTACGAACAGTTATCCCAAGATATAAATGTACCAATTGATTTAATGACTGTAGCAAGGGACAACCCTCATTATCAAGGAGAAGTATTTTTTTTGAAAAAAAACAACAAGGTGGACTCGACATATCTTAGTCCTAATATAGTAAAAGCTGATGTTAGTCTTAGAAGTCCTGATCGGCTTATTATAAATCAGAATTACCACAAGAGTTGGACAGTGGACAAGGGCAAGCTGATAAATCACAAAGGCTTGCTGGCAGTTGAGCTTGTAGATCAAGGTGTTCATCAGGTGACATTTAGATATGTTCCTCTAGATTTTTATTTAGGCGCGATTGTAAGTTTTTTTACACTTATAGGTATGTTGGCTTACTTTTGGTTCGTGCCTGGGAAAAAAATTAGTTTCAATAAAGCTAAATAATGAGAGTAGATAAAAAGTATCTTCTAAGTGTATTACTGATAGTTATTATGGTAGCGATGGCTTATTTTCCTTTATTAAAAAATATAAATTCTATGATCACCAGCGACAACGATTGGTCTTTTTATACTTTTTATGCTTCTGCCTATCGCACTAGTGTGCTTGAATATAAACAACTTCCGATACGAACTCATCTCTTAGCCGGAGGTTATCCTTTGATAGCTCATCCTCGTGATTGGAGCTTGAACCCTTTGGCTTTTTTAATCCTTATATTTGGTGAAATCGCCGGACTAAAGCTAAGCATGTTTATTTTATTTCTTTTGGGTGGCCTAGGGATGTTTTATTTGGCTAAGAATGTTTTGGGCTATAACTACCTAGGTGCCTTATTTTCTTCATTTTTATATATATTTTCTAGTTGGGGAGCTTACCATACTGTTCAGGCAAATTTTAGCGTTCTTTTAAGCTATATGCTCCCTTGGGTGATTGCTTTTTATCTTAAATCTATACATAAAAGAAAATTTATTATATACGCTTCATTGGCTTTGGCTATGGTAATTACGCTTGGTTCCCTTCTTGTCATACCGACAATTATTTTCTTTTTCATTTTTTCCCTTATGAAATCTTTAAGCATTCAGAAGCGGTTGAGGTTGAGGTTTAATTCAGGGTATTTAAAGAATTTTACGATGATAGTTTTATGTGCTGTTTTGTTGTGTTCGGTTAAAATATTGCCTATGGTTGGATTGTTGAATTCACGAACCGATGTCTATTTTCATGGCGCCGGTGAAGAAACCACTTATGATACGATAGATCGAAACCATTTTTTTACTTCCGAAAAACTCATTAAGTCAATTTTTGATAAAGGGTACCAACATCGTTTAAAAATTTACTTTGGCTATATTCCTATAGTTTTTTTTCTGCTAGCTTTATGTTTTTATGGCAAGAAGATGTTTTCGTTTTTCTTTCCGTTCATATTTTTTACCATAGTTATGTTCGGGCCCTATAGCCATCTAGATTTATATCGATTATTATGGAATTTACACCCTTTCATTCGAGCGATTGTTGAACAAGATAGGTACTTTTTGCCATTTGTTATTTTTCCGGTTGCCCTTATATCGGGTAGCGTTTTTCTTTTACTGAAAAGACTAACGAGATTTCGGCCGTTTTGGGCTATCGCAGTAGGAATACTTATAATCTATAGCTTTTTTGATACATTTTTTGTTCAGCAAAATATTATGAAGCGGATAGTATATAAGCCAGTTCCGAATACAGCTTCTTTCATTCGGTCACCAGAATCATTTTTCCAGATTGCCTTTGATGATCCGATTCAAGATATCGAAGAAGAAAAAGGAGAGTTGTCAGTTTGCAGCTCTTCTAATTCCCCTAAGCCTTGTCGGCCGCAGGACTATGTATTAATTAAAGATTATACTAAAATATTTCCCCTGATTCGTCAGAATATCGGCGTGGTAACTTTTTGTGGATATGCTGAAAGCTTAGACATAGCCGAATCAGCAATTCCTAAATATATCATTAATAAGAATAACTACTATGAGCCATTTAGCAATATACATCAATTTAGGTCTATAGCTGATAAACTTGCCGTTAATCCTAATTACCGGGGTGAGGCCTTTGCTTTAGGTAAGGACAATAAAATAGAGATTGTGTCACTGGGGCCGACGCGAATAGAAATAAACGCTAATTTTTTAACGCCTGATACTCTGATTATAAATCAAAATTACCATAGAAGCTGGAAGTCAAACACAGGATTGATTGCTAATCATCAGGGGCTTTTAGCGGTAGATTTACCCGAAGGAAGGCATGATATTGTATTGCGATATGTTCCTTTAGATTTTTATTTAGGCGCGGCAATTAGCCTGTTGGCTTTGCTGGGTATTGGTGGTTATATTATTTTTTTAAAGAATGAGCAGGATGGAGAATAATAAAGGAATTTCGGTGATAGTGCCTTGTTATAACGATCAGGCGACGTTGAAGCTTTGCCTTGATGCAATCGTTGCTAACCAATATCCCGATTGTGAAATCATTGTGGTAGATGATAACTCTAAAGATTCATCATTAGCAATCGCACGCTCATATGATGCTCAGGTGATCTCATCGGGTGAGAATCTTGGCGCAGGCTGGGCAAGGACTCACGGTGCAAGTTTTGCCAGTAAGGACATATTGCTTTTTATCGATGCAGACATAATAATTCCCGGTGATTTTCTTAGGCGGATAAGCCAAAAGTTTAGCGGGGGAACCTCGGATGTAATTATGGGGGTTATGGATAAGGAACCTTGTAACCGAGGCTTTATGGCGTCTCTTTTAGCTTTAGAGGCAAATTTTTACCACTCCTGTAAAGATACTGCCATAGATGAGGTGCATACTTTTAGTTTTGCAATAAGAAGGAGCGTGTTCTCGGCCAGTGGCGGATTTAGTTCTACCTTTAGGGGTGCCGGCGGCGAGGAATACGAATTCGGATATAAACTGACTAATAAAGGTTGCGTTTTAAAAGTAGATCCAAAACTTAAGGTCGGGCATTATTTTGATAGTTTTTTTAAAAGAACTGTTAAATTATTCAGAAGGTCTGTTAATTGGTTTTATGTGTTTGCAAAACAAAGAAGGTTTGGTGTTAAGGGAACAAGTTTAAGGGTAGGGTTAGGTAAAGTATTCGGGTCACTTTTCTTAATAACCCTAGCAATGTCAGCATTAAAGCCGCAACCGTTTATATATATAAGTTTGATCGTTTTTATAATCGAGCTGTTGTTACTATCGAACTTTTTTTATTTTATTTATAAAGAGAAGGGTACTTGGTTTTTATTGAGAGCAGTGTTTATTTTACAGTTTTGGTCTTTAGTCGTAGTGGTTGGTGTAATTGTAGGATTTTTACAGATTTTATTTAAGAGTAGGAAATTATGATTGGAAAGTATTTTAAAGCCTTAAAATTTTTATTTTACAATTACCCTACCTATTTAATACTTTTTACTACTGCAAGATGCAATGCTAGATGTCGACACTGTTTTTACCTTGATTCTATAGATAAGTCTAATGTTGATAGCGAACTTACTTTGGATGAGTATGAAAAAATATCTAAATCTTTGAAACATGTAAAAGCACTGATTATAACCGGAGGAGAACCTACTCTTAGGGATGATATACCTGAGATTTGCCGTATTTTTTATAAAAATAATGGAGTTCAGTACATAGCAGTACATACTAACGGTTTTTTTACCGATAAGATAGGGGACATTTCTAAAACGATATTGAATAGCTTACAAGATGCCTATCTGGATGTTAAAATATCCATAGATAATATAGGCGAAAAACATGATTATATACGTAGCGTAGACGGTATATTTAGTAAAGCGAAAAAGACGATTGGGCTGATAGATAGGATGAGAGAAGATTATCCAAATCTGGGGTTAGGCGTAGCTACTGTTTTTTCTAGTTATAATTCAAAAGATATACCTGAAGTATTGAATTTTGTAAATGAATTTGAAGTTGATTCTTTTGATTTAAATTATATGCGCGGCAATGTGGGAATCGAAGCATGCGAAGATATATCGTTAGAGATGTTTGAAAAAGCAATAAATTATGTAAATTTAAATAAAAGGCCTTCATTGAGGAGCAGCTTGCCGTTGTCGTCTTTTGTCTGGCCAGTGAAAAGCTTGGTATCAAAATATCTCATAGGGGCTTTGCGGAATCGAAAGATGCCTATATCTTGCAGTGTTGCTAAAAAGAAGATGGTTGTTATTTCTGAAGATGGTGAACTGCGGCCTTGTGAGATTTTATCCCAGAGCTACGGTAATTTAAGGAACGTTAAGTATGATATATTTAAACTTATCAATTCATCAAAAGCCAAAGAAATTCAGAGGCAGATAGCCAAGGGCGATTGTTATTGTTCTTGGGAGTGCGCTATAGTTAACAGCATAGTACACAATTTTAGTACTTACCCTTCAATTTTGAAAGAATGGCTGGCTCAAAGAAAAACTTTTATCAACTTTGTAAAAGAAGAGACGAAATTTAAATAATGAAAATAGCCTTAATACATCCATTGTATCGACATAAAATATTTTCCGAGAATTTACGGGTTGTTGATGAAGAGTTTTGTCAGGCACCGCCGATAATTTTGGCTTATGTTGCGTCTATTTTACGCCAAGCTGGTCACAAAGTAATTTTAATAGATGCTTACACCCTTAGGCTTTCAAAAAAGAAGGTTTTGGGTATTTTGCGTAATTTCAAGCCAGATTTTCTTGGGTTTCGGTTGGAATCTTACCATTTTCATAACACTCTTGACTGGATAAAAACTTTAAAGTCGGAGTTGGGTATTCCAATCATAGTTGGCGGAATCAATCTAAAATTATATCTTAAAGAGTCACTTTTTTATCAGGAGATAGATTACGGCATCTTGGATGATGCCCTGGAGAGTTTGCCTAAGCTTCTTCGGGCTTTGGCCGAAAGCAGAGACCTTAGAACTATAGAAGGTCTTGCCTATCGGCATAAGGGAAAACTGATGATTAACCCGCCTTCCGATAAAGCCATCGGCTTTGACAATTTTCCTTTTCCGGCCCGGGATTTACTTCCTAACGATAAATATGTTTCTTTTCTTTCAAAGAGAAAGAATTTTACGATTATGGTTACTAGCCGGGGTTGTCCGTATAATTGTTATTTTTGCGCGATTTCTAACAGCCAGGTTTATGAGGAAAGGTCAGCCCAAAACGTCGTTGACGAAATCGAAGAGTGCTACCATAAATATAATATTCGTGAGATAGACTTTTTTGACGCCACATTCTTTTTTAATAAGAAAAGATTTTTCGAGATAAGCAAAGAAATGAAGAAACGAAATATTAAAATTGAGTGGTCTTGTAGATCTAGGGTAGACGTAGTCGATGAGGATATAATTAAAGAGGCTAAATCTATAGGATGTAGACAGATATTGTTTGGGATAGAGTCGGCAGACCAACAAGTGCTACAAGGAATCCAAAAAAAAATAAGCATTGAAAAAGTTAAGGACAGCATTAAGCTTTGCAGGAAATACAATATTTTAACTATGGGTTTTTTCATGATCGGAAACCCCGGAGAAACCAGGGATAGCATAAATAGATCAATTAAATTCGCAAAAGATCTAGGCTTGGATTTTGTGCAGTTTTGCAGGGCAATTGCTAAACCTAATTCAGGATTAAACGAGATACTGAAAAGTAAGACTGGTAAGGATTATTGGAGCGACTATATGCTTGGTAAGGAAAAGGAACGAAGGATGTTAACTCCTTGGGTTGACCTATCCCAAGAGGAGATAGAATATTATACAGTTAAAGCCTACCGTAGTTTTTACTTTCGACCTGTGCATATTCTCAAGATTACCTTAAAA
Source organism: Candidatus Omnitrophota bacterium (assembly GCA_021735655.1). Classification (NCBI taxonomy): domain Bacteria; kingdom Pseudomonadati; phylum Candidatus Omnitrophota; species Candidatus Omnitrophota bacterium. The sequence continues at coordinate 256,551 of JAIPGM010000001.1, forward strand.
GTAAAATCTTTTTCTGAATTTGTTAAGTATCTCCGGGTTGGATTACGGATGCTTTTTGGAAATAAAAAAGAATATGACCTTAAAAGATAAACTTCATTCTTTCAATTGTATGTTTAAAGTAAGGTTTTTAAAAAAAAGAATACCTTTGGCGGTCCGTCTTCAGGTTACAAATCGCTGTACATTACAATGTAAATATTGCAATCTTTGGAACACAAAAACTGAAGAATTCACCAAAGAAGAAATATTTAGTCTTATCGATCAATTAGCCGTTTTGGGGGCTAAAAGAATTTCTTTTAGTGGCGGAGAGCCGTTGCTAAGAAAAGATATAGGTGAGATCATAAGCTATTGCCGAGAAAAAAGTATTTATCCTGAAATGAATTCCAATGGCACATTAGTGCCTGAAAGAGTAGATGAAATTAGTAACTTAGATTTTCTAAAATTGAGTCTAGACGGGCCAAAAGAAATACACGATTTATTACGGGGCAAAGGTTCCTATGGACAGGTTCTAGCGGCTGCTGATTCTGTTTCTAAGAAGGGGATGAATTTTGGTTTTGCCACGACTTTAACAAAGTATAATATAGATCATCTTGATTTTCTTCTTGCTATAGCAGAAAAGTACAATACGATAGTGGCTTTTCAGCCTTTAAAGCAACTCTATCGAGGGATAAGTGACATTTCTAATTTAGCGCCATCTCAGGATAAATTTAAAAAGGCTATTGATAAGCTTATCCAAACTAAGAAATCCGGTAATAGGCATATGCGTAATTCCCTTCGCGGACTTAAGCATATTTATAATTGGCCAAAATATAAAAAACTTAGATGCTGGTCGGGGCGGCTTTTTTGTATTATTAATGCCGATGGTGAGCTATTTCCTTGCGATAGAATTAATTATAATTCTCCGCTCCCGAATTGTAAAAAACAGGCCTTAAAGTTAGCTTTAGATCAGTTACCTCAAGCGCATTGTTCGGGATGCGGTTTTTGTGGCTCTTTAGAGCTAAATTATCTTATGAATTTTAAACTCGATATTATTTCTTCGATAAGAAAGATATTAGATAAACAAGAATAAAGAAGGTTATATGGTTCAAAATAATTCTGGAAAGTGCTTAAAATTTATATACTCTAGCATAGCGTGTGTAATCGTTAGTTGTATATTATTTGTAACTTTAGAGGTAGGGGCTAGGTATTTATTTCCCAATAATGATCGACTTCAAGAGATACTTCGTGTTTTAGAGCAAGATTCAATACTTTTTTGGCGCCAGAGGGAAAATTTAGATACAGAATTTCAAAAGACAGGCCTAAAGACAAATTTTATCGGCTTAAGGGACGAGGTTCAGAATTTCGGCAAAAAAGCAAATCTGGTTAGGGTTATTTGCTTGGGTGCATCGCCGACATTTGGATGGGCAGTGGAAGGTGAAGACTCTTATCCCGACCAGCTAGAAAATATGCTTAATCATAACCCCAAAGGCAAAAAAATTTACGAGGTCATAAATGCCGGAGTCATCGGATATAGTTCTTATCAGGGGTTATTATTTTTAAAAAATGAATTGCTCAGGTTTGATCCGGATATTATTACCATAGCTTATGGAGTTAATGATATGGACAAGCACAGATTCTATCGGAGCAATGGCAAAATGGATAAGGAATTGTATCCTAAGAATAGGAGCTCAGTTTTTCTGGAGAACATTTTTAATAATAGTAAATTAGTTAGAGTGTGCAGGGATTTTGTTTTATATCTTAAAGGTTACAGGAAAGATTTTTCAGGAATTAAAGGAAGTACTTTTTCTGATAGCGTAAGAGTATCGCCTCAAGATTATAAAAATAATCTCGATGAGATTTTAAAGATAGCTAAGAAGAAAGGAATAAAAATCATATTCATTAAAATGCCCATGGACCTATCTTTACCGGAACCAATATCAGACCAAAAAAAACTTAAAGCTGAGGAGTATTTATCAATCGGACTAAAGCTCATTAAGGCGAGAGCTATAGACCAAGCGATTGCAAATCTTAAAAAGGCAGCTATAAATAATCCTTATTCAAGCGAAGTTTTTTACTATTTAGGAATGTGTTATGAATTAGAAAAAGATTCCCTATCGGCAAAAGATTATTTTTTGAAAGCGAAGGAGGCTCAAGCCTATCAGCATAGGAAAGATATCCAAATTTATCAAGATCTCATGCAGCAATTAGCTGATACTAAAAATATACCTTGCCTGGATGCGATGCGTGCGGTTGTTGGAAGTAATAATAAGAGTTTTTTTAAAACACCAATCCACCCCAATGCTTCAGGTCATAAAATTATTGCCGGGCTATTATATGATGCTTTAACTGATAATGATTACTTATTAAACGATGAGGAAAATAGGAGGTAATCGTGGATAAAAATAATACTCATAATACATCTAAGAAGACCAAATATCGTTTAAGGGCAAAAGTTTGCATAAGTTTGTTTAGTCTGTTTTTTTCTTTAATCGTACTGGAGGTAGTTTTAAGAATTATTGGGCATGTTTATTTTTCATCGCGACCAACGGCAGATGAAATATTTGCAGAATTCCAAAATAAACAAGGCGAAAGAGTAATTTTGTGTATTGGTGATTCTTACACAGTTGGGGCTAACGTAGGAGAGAAAAACGCCTGGCCTAGTAAATTGCAGATTATGCTGAATGAGGGGTATGGTGAAGGTAAATTTCACGTTGTTAATAGCGGTGTATGCGAGATCAATTCTGCTCAGGTTCTAGAGATATTACCTCGCTACATAGAACGTTACAAACCTGAGATAATTATTTTTTTGGTTGGAGTTGCTAACCAATTCAATTTTATTGGATTCGACAGGGAAGCAGAAACCTATTTGAAATTGCCTAACTTTGTTTATAAGCTCAGAACTTACAAGATGTTAAGGATTGTAGCTTTAAATATTCGGCAAAAGATTTTTAAAGATAGTTTCGAGCAAGATAGTACTTTTGCTACTCAAGCATCGCTATCAAAGCGTCAATTGAGTAAAGCTCTTAATCCAGACGAGCACATATTTGCAGAAATAGCAGATGCTGATTATGACTTAATTGAGCACCTAAGGGCGGCAGGTGAGCACGATAAAGCTTCTGATTTGTTTAGAAAATCGGTGTTGGTCATTGACCCTAATTCAGAATTGTTTGCTTATTATGGTCCTGAATTTATACTTGATATATATGACGATATGTATAATAGCAAAACCTTGAGTGTGGATGAGGTGCTTTCTGATTTTAGAAAAAATCTAGAAAGTAACCCTAGTCTGAAAGATGATAAGGCGTTCATGGACTATTATTCGTATTTACAAAGTATAGATAAATTCTATAAAGCAAAAAGAATTGAGCAGCAGCTGATAAATGATTTGGATAAGATTATTAGTGTGTGTCGAGACAATAATGTCAGAATTGTTATCCAAAATTACCCTTACCCTTATCCAATGATTGACAAGGTCATAGCCGATGTAGCTCTCAAATATTCTTTAACTTTAGTCGATCAAGGCAGAATTTTTAGTAGGTTAATTGCTAGGAATAAAAGAGAGATTTATTTTCAAGATGATCTTCATTGCACCCCTTTGGGGTACCGGATTATGGCAGAAAACATATATAATGTTTTTAAGCAAGAGGATATCGGCAAAATAGAACCATAGGGAGGTTAACAAATGAAAAGAAAAACTAGTTTTAAACAGAATAAAGAGATTCTGTGGCAAATATTCTTTTTGATTAAAGAAAATAAGAAATGGTGGTTACTGCCTATATTTTTAGTATTAGTAATTTTAGGTTTATTTGTCAGCTTGACAGGAAATCAATCTATTTTGCCTGCAGTTTACGCTTTATTTTAATATTACTGAAATAAAATGGCAACATTATTAAGAAAAGTTATTGCTTCTGTTGTTTGTTCTATAGCATTGCTATTGCCGCATAGACTTAGAATTATCTATTGCGAGATACTTGGCTGGTCGATGCAATTAATCTTTTGGGCTTATATTTCTATACTTAAATTTATAATAAAGTCACTTAAAGTGGGTAAAATTAAAACGCAATGAAAGAGCTTGTTATTTTATACTCTGGCGGAACAGATTCAACCTGTGCCGCAGCTTTAATGGCTAAAGAGTTTGATAAGATCCATTTATTATCTTATACACGTTTTGGTGTATTTTCGATAGAAAATTCTAAAAAAAATGTCGAAAGGCTTGTAGAAAAATTCGGTAAAGATAAGTTTATTCATAAAATAATCGATGTAGATAAAATATTTCGAAAGGTATCGTATTCTAACTACATGCATAATCTTAGAAAACATAAGTTTGTTATGCTTACGATGTGTGGTTTGTGTAAAATAACTTTGCATATTCGTTCTTTAATGTATTGCTTAGACAATGATATAAAGTATGTGTGTGATGGTGTGGATAAAAGCATGGTTTTATTCCCAACCCACATGAGGGAGGTAGTTGGCTTAATCAAAGATATGTATTTTCGTTACGGAATTATCTATTCGTTGCCAGTATATGAATGTGGCACCCCTAGAAAAATAGGATATTTTGATAAATATAAATTAGATTTAAACATTTCAGAGCCAGATAATTTCGCTGTTGATTCTGAGTCGAACAATCCTACAACTGGTGAAATATTGCATAAAATGGGCATTTTTCCTTCGGATAATATTAAAGGAACAAAGCTTGATCATCAGATGCAGTATAGATGTTTTCAATTTATATTAACTTATATATTAGCACTTTGGTATTATTTGCCAAAAGATGGTTATGAAAAATATAAGGATGTGTGTATAGAATTCTATAAAGAAAAGATAAATTATTTTTACCCTTTGTTAGATGAATATTTTAATAAAAAAGAAAGCAGTAGCCTAGCTAGATTGCGATAAAATTTAAAAATAACGAGCCAGTGTGCAGAATTTGCTAAGGATAATAATTTAAATTAAGCCGATGAAAAATATTGAGAAAGTAAGATTAGCTTGCGCTTTACTGAGAATAAAATTATTGAAAAAAAGAATACCTTTGATAGTTAGCTGGTCGTTAACCTATAGGTGTAATCATAAATGTTTATATTGTGGCATTTGGGAAAAAACTTCGGATGAATTAAGCAACGAACAAATTTTTTCACTTATCGACCAAATGGCGGCGGCAGGGACTCAACGGATACATTTTACCGGTGGTGAGCCCTTATTAAGAGATGATATCGATAAGATTCTGATTTATTGTAAAAAAAAGGGAATAAGTACTGCATTGAATTCTAATGGGTTTTTGATTCCTGAAAAAATAAAATCCCTTATTAATCTCGACTTATTGTCGTTAAGCTTAGATGGGCCAGAAGCGGTGCATGATTCCATCAGAGGTAAGGGCTCTTACCAACAAGTAATGGGAGCGATAGAGGCAGCTAAGAAAAATAATATAAAAATAAAAATAATAACCGTATTGTCAAAGTTAAATCTAGGCCATATTGATTTTATTTTGCATAAAGCGCAGGAATTGAAGATTCCGGTTACTTTCCAACCGACGACGATTTCGGTGCTTGAGGGAAGTAAGCCTAACTCCATTGCCGCTATCAAAGAAGAGTATAATCAAGCAGTTAGCTATTTAATAAAAGAAAAAAGAAAAAACAAATATATAGGTAATTCTTGTTCAGGATTAAAACATCTTTATGATTGGCCATCACCGTCAAAAATTTCCTGTGTAAATAGTCGCATTATTTGTCGTCTTGAACCTGATGGCCGTCTTTATGGATGCAATGATTATAAAAATAAAGGCCTTGCGGTAGATTGCATAACCCTTGGCTTTAAAAAAGCTTTTGATAGCCTTGTGCCTTTTGCTTGTGATGAATGCTGGTGCGCTTCACTTGTAGAATTAAACTGTTTATTTGCCATAAAATTAGATACTGTTTTTAGTATTATCAAGTTAATTTAATGATATGAAATGAAAAAAGCCGAACTATTAGCTGCTTATAATTTGTCAAAGGCAAAATTTTTTAGGAAGAAAATTCCTTTAGTGGTCGGATGGTCTGTTACTAATAGATGTAACTGGCACTGTGCTTATTGTACGCGATGGAGTGATCATTCAGAAGAGCTAGATACAAAACAGATTTATTCTATTTTGGACGAATTATTTCAGATGGGCACCTATAGTATTAATTTTACTGGGGGTGAACCATTGATAAGAGATGATATAGATAGAATAGTTTATTATGCAAAAAGAAAAGGCATCAACGTAACCATTAGCAGTAACGGTTCGTTAGTATCCCAAAAGATTAAAGAGATTCGTAAAGCTAACCCCCTTATTATTATAAGCTATGATGGGCCGCAAGATGTGCATGGTAGGCAGAGGCAAAAAGATTCTTATCAATCTGTGTTGGATGCGATCGAGGCAGCAAAAAAATGTAATATTTTTGTAAAACTTCATACAGTCTTGACTAGGCATAATATAGAGCATGTTGATTCTATATTAGATTTTGCCAAAAAGTTGGACCTAACTGTGAATTTTGCTGTTGTCGAGTTCACTCCTTTTAGTAAAGAAGAAGCAGTTAAGACTTTATTGCCACCAAAAGATAAGTATAAATCAGCACTTAAATATCTCATATTTGAAAAAAGAAAAGGTAATAGTAGCGTTAGTAATTCACTTAGTGGTTTGCAATACCTTGAGCAGTGGCCTGAGTATAGAAAAATAAATTGCTGTGCTGGAAGAATTTACTGTCGGATTGAGTCCAATGGTGATGTTTTTCCTTGTGGCAATTTAATTTTTAAAAGCAAACCTCGTAACTGTTTAGAATTAGGATTTAAAAATGCTTTCGAGAATATTGAATTTAATGATTGTAAATCCTGTTGGTGTGATACCAGAATTGAGTTGAATCGTATATATTCTTTTAATTTAGGAGCTATTTTAGAGGTAAAAAGAACTTATAAATTATAATATATGAAACAGATTGAAACCGAAGTGCTTATTCTTGGTGGCGGGTTGAGCGGGCTAATAGCCGCAGAGCTTTTATCTAAAGAAAGAAAAAAAATATTTATTTTAGAAAAAGAGTCTGTATCCGGTGGTTTAGCAACGACAGTTCAATTCGAGGGCTTTAAGTTTGATATCGGAGGGCATAGAGTTTGTTTTAATAAGTCAGAGAATATAAATTATTTTAAAGATATCCTTGGTGAAAAAAAGTTTTTATTTTTGAAGAGAAAAAGCAAGATCATGTTTAACGATAGATATGTAAATTACCCCTTGAGCATCGGTACCGCATTTAATGTAAAAAAAATGCATTTATTAAAAATAGCTTTTGATAGGCTTGGTGTGTATTTAAAAAGACAAAATAACTTGACTCCAGATAATTTTGAAGATTGGATAAAGATACATTACGGGAAAACATTGTACAATATGTTTTTCAAGGAATATACAGAGAAAGTCTGGGGCAGGCCGTGTGGCGAGCTTTCTTCTAGCTTGGGGATAAGGAGAATGGGTAGTAAAAAACTATCAAAATTAACTAAATGTATTTCTAGGGGTGACGATGCTTTCAGGGAAAGCGCCCGCTCTTTTTATTACCCTCAAGAAGGAATGGAGGCGTTAATTAATGCTTTCGAGCAAAAATTAGGTACTAGTTGTAATATTCACAAAAATGTTCGAATCGGAAAAATTACCAGGTCTAACGGAGGGCTGAGCTGTTTATTGGCCAGCTCTAAAGGAGAACCTTACAAGATAAATTTTAAATATATCTTTTCTTCAATACCGCTTACAGAGCTTTTTAAAGCATTATCTATTGATGGGTTAACTTTGCCTCACAATTTAGAAAAAGGAATACAATATAGAAGTTTAGTTTTGGTAAGTATGATTGTTAATAAGAAAAATATCTCCCGGTGGCATTGGTGTTATTTTCCTTCCCGGAAAGTTATATTTTCAAGATTACATGAGCCAAAGTTTTGGAGTAATGGTATGGCTGTAGATGAGAACAAGACATTGATATGTGCAGAAGTGTTTTGTAACTACAATGATTCATGTTGGCTTATGAATGATCGTGACCTAGCAATAGCAGTAAAAGAAGGTTTAAAGATTAATAAATTAATCGATAGTGATCAAGATGTAGGTAATTTTTGCGTAAAGAGGATAAGATATGCCTATCCGCTACCAACTTATGAGTATAAAAAATATTTATCCATAGCTAAAAAGGCACTTAGTTCTTTTAATAATCTTTTTTTAATAGGAAGGAATGGAACCCATTCTTATTTTAATATGGAAGAATGCCTCGATGATGTGAAAGAGAAGGTTAAATTTTTACATGAAAATAGCAGTAATTATCCCCGTAACTAGACCAGAGCAGGCCGCTATCTGCGTAGATGCCCTTTCAAAACAAAGTTTTCTTAATTCTGAAATTGAAATTATCCTCATTAAAGATAAGGATCAGGTTATAGAATTAAAAAAAACTGATATAAAGATAATTATTATAGAAGAGGAAAATCCGCACCCTGCTTTTCGGAGAAATTTAGGAGTAAAGCTAACTAATGCAAGGATATTGGCTTTTTTGGATGATGATACTATACCTTGCTCAGAGTGGCTTAGCGAAGCAGTTCGATACATCGAGAAAGAATCGGTAGATGGTGTTTGTGGGCCTGAATTGCAGTCGCAAAATAACTTATCACTGGGTTATACTCTGGCCGGGGCAGCTAATGAGACTTTTTTTGTAGAAGGAGTTGAGCGGATGAATGTTACTAGTGAGGGGCCAGTAAGATTTTATAATATTCGTTTATGTAATGTGATTATGAGGCGTAAAGTGTGGGAGGCCGTGGGAGGATTCAATGAAATAGCTAATTATCACATTGATGATATCGAGTTTTTTTATTTGGCTTGTAACAAAAAGTACAGGTTCCATTATATACCGAAGATGCTAGTTCACCATCGGCCAGAACCATTTCCTTTTAGATACCTAAAAAAGAAGTTTAACGAGCGGTTCTATACGGGCATGAATGCTATGATGTTTAGGGAGATTTATTCATTGATTCCTCAGATATGGTTTGTATATTTACTATATCCGATCATAATTCTTATTTTTTTATTATTTTTTAGTAATAGCATGTATATCATGCCATTTTTAGCAATTTATTTTGGGCTAATTTTGTGGTTTTCCTACCCTTGGTTTCGGAAAAATAAAAAGATTTTTATTCTTTTGCCGATAGTATTTATATCGACGCATATAGTTGAGCTAATAGGTTTTTTAGCAGGTACTTTTTATTTTTTTGTTAACAGAAATTATGGGGATGTAACCGTTAGGATTAAACAGGGAAGATTAGAAAAATGCTCCGAAAGTTTGACGTTATAAAATTTATTAAGGGATACTCTAAAAAAAGTCCGCCTACTTATGTTGTTTTTTTTGTCACTGCTCGATGCAATTTAAAATGCAAAATGTGTTTTTATTGGAAACGCATAGAGAATGCCAAGGCGGAGGAAGAGCTAAATTTAAATGAAATAGAAGCTATATCTCGGTCTTTTGATTGGATTATGAATCTTGCTATTTCTGGCGGAGAACCTTTCTTGCGTGACGATCTTGACCAAATTTGTTTTATTTTTTATAAAAACAATCACTTGCGATTTATGAATATTCCTACAAATGGAAGTTTTCCGGCAAAAATAAGTTTGATGACTGAAAAAATATTGCGACTATGCAAAAAGTCTACGGTTACAATTGAATTATCTATAGATGGCATCGGAGAAGCTCATGATCATATCAGAGGGGTAGGAGGAAGCTTTGATAAACTTGAAGATACATATTGGAGGCTATCAAAGCTAAAGAAAAGGTATGGTAATCTACGATTGGCGGCAGCAACAACTTTTTCTTATTACAACCAAAACCAGCTTAAGGAGATCATTTCGTATATAAAGCAGAAAAATTTTTTAGATGATTTTACTATATCAACGGTTCATGGTAATCCTAGGGATCCTATGGCGAAGAGTTTCGGGTTAGATAAGTATACCGAGGCTATGAATTTACTTTATAAAGATAAATTATGTAGCAAAAAGGCTTTTGAAAGAGGGCTTCGTGCTTTAAGAAAATCAGTCACTCAAGAAGTTGTTAACGTGATAAAATATGGAAGGTTAAGGTCTCCTTGTACAGCAGGGAATAAAATAATTGTCATAGATGAAACGGGGAATGTTTTTCCTTGTGAGCCAATTAGCGAAAGAATAGGCAGCCTTCGTGATGATGGTTATGATATAAAAAAAATAATTTACTCTAAAAAAAGATACGATTTTGAGAAAAAATACAAAATAAATTCTGAGTGTAGCTGTAATTGGGAGTGCGCCATCCTTAATAATGTAATTTATAATCCGAAAAATTTGCCATATTTGATTAGAAATTGGTTTATTGGTTGTTAATATATTATAATTAATCTATTCATTTTGGAGTGTTGATGCAAGTTGAAAGTGGGCTGAACGCGATAAGTATAGATGTAGAAGAGTGGTACCAAACAACGCTTATCAATGGAAATAATTTTAGTAACACAGAATCTACAAGTTTATTAAAAAATATAGATGAGATATTGTCACTTTTTGAGGAGTGTAACACGAAAGCTACTTTTTTTATTGTAGGATCAGTAGTTAAGCAATATCCTGATATTGTTAGAATGATAGCTGAGCGAGGTCATGAGTTGGCCAGCCATGGTTATTTCCATAAATTAGTTTATAGAATGTCTAAGCAGGAGTTCTCTCGTGACCTTGCCCTTTCGTTAGATGTTTTAAGAGAGAGTGCACAGACGAATATTTTAGGATATCGTGCCCCGACTTGGTCAATTATTAATGATGCTCATTGGGCGGTAGATATTCTTCAGGCGGCAGGATTAAGGTATGATTCAAGTATTTATCCTTTTAGTTTTAATTTGATAAAATCTCGAAAATTAGAAAGGTTTCCATATAAAATTAATGATAATTTTATTGAATTTCCGCCCTCTACATTCAAATTTTTGAATTACAACTTACCTTTTTGTGGAGGCATGTTTTTACGTAATTTTCCGCTTAGTTTTATCAAGAATAAAATTATTGAGATAAACGCAAAAGGCCATCCGGCCATGGTCTATCTACACTCTTGGGAGTTTGATAGTCAGGCAGCTAAGTTCAAAATTCCTAATTGGAAAAGATTGATTCAATATAGTAATATAGGCAGCGTGAAAGGAAAGCTATTAGAACTTTTGCAAAGCTTTAAATTTACTTCAATAAAAGAAGTTTTACAGCTTAGGTAATGTAGCATTAAAAGAAGCGTTTGAATCTTTTTTGCTTATTTTTTAAAGATGGATTTATGATTATTATTTTTTAAATGTTCACTACTTAGAAAGTATTATTATGATGATTACTCGCAGTCGATTTACAAATTTTATTTTCTATTTAATTATTTTTTTTGTAGTCTTGCTAGCATGTTTATTTATATTTAATAATATAGCGAAGTTTTCCTATTTAACTTATGATAATGAAGAGAGTGAGAAAGTGTTGCCAGCATTGGTTATTTATCAGGATTTTCGCTCAGGCGACTTAATTTCCTTTCTCAAGCATACATTCGACCAATCAGTGTACCCTTTTTTAAATTCCTGGTTTCTAGGCTTATATTATTGTATTTTTGGAGTTAGCATAATTAGTTCTCGGGTTTATAGTTTAATTTGTTACTTTTTTTTCCTTATTGTTTTATATTTTCTCGGTAGAAAAATATGCAAAAGACCTAGCGCTATTTCAGGTTTGATTCCTTGTTTTTTTGCTTTAACTAGTAGCATAGTGCTTATTTATGCAGCTAAGAGCACTCTTGAATTACCTTACTTATTTGTAGCCTATTGTACATTTGCTTTGTATCTAAATACAATAAACAAGCCCAGTCGCAATAAATTAATCGCAGTGAGTTGTTTGATGGCTGCTGGTTTTTTGATCGAGTATGGCTATGGAATTCTAATGGTAATTACGCTTTTAGCAACTCATTTAATAAATAATGGTTTCAAAGTCAAAAGTATTATAAACAAATCGGTTGCTTATCTCTTTGGACCTTTCATTGTTCTTTCAATTATATGGCTAAGTTTTCCTTTTCGCTTCGTAGGCTATGTTAGTAAGATTCCTTTTACCGCTTCTTCTTACCTAAAAATTAAACTGCCCTATAAACTTGCTGGACTTTTATATTTGCCAACCTCAGATGTATCGCACTATAAGATGTTTAGTTGGGAAAATGCTGTTTATTATTTTAAAATAATTAGTAATCAATTTTCAATTTCGCTTATTGTTGCTTTGCTGCTTCTTGTATTTTTTTCAGTTTCTTTTCGTGATATAAAAAATAAGAGAACTAATGTTTTTTTGATATATTTTGTTGTTACAATGATATTAGCTTTCCTTTACCCGATTAAATCTCATCGATACATAATATCAGCTGTTCCCTGCCTTTGGCTTTTAGCCGGTTATCAGATTAATAATTTAATACTTAAGGCAAAAAAGATGTCGCTTGCTTATAGATATTTCCTTAATCTATTCGTTGTTTTATTTGTATTTTTACATGTTCCAAGCGTGGTTAATCTATACAAGAATTATCCGCAACGCTTATCATGGGAATATGAGTCTAAAAAAGATCATTTAGAAGTTTACAATTTCATTCTTTCACATATAGATGTTAATAAAAAAGTAGTTGAAGTTGGGTTCCGTGATCCTCTTTTGATACAAGGACTTACTTGGCATATTCTTGCTAGGCCTTCCAATAAAGATATAAGCTATGATGACTTAAAATTAAGATCTGTTCCTCTCTGGAATTTAGCAGACGATAGGTTGTATGATGCTAAACATTTAGTTGCGTCTTTACGAGAATATTTGGATGAAAAGGAAGTTGATTATATTGTTTTTACAGAATGGTTAGGTGATTCGACAGAACATGGAGACCTTCGATATCAGAAAGTTTTGGCTGTCTGCCGAGAGTTATTGAATAATCAAGATTGCTACAAGATAGTAAGGAAAAAATTATTTAAAGATATCCAAACCGAGGTAGCTATTTACAAAGCAAATAGTTTTTATTAAGATTGTAATTATGAAAAAATTAAAAATATTGTTATCTAAATATGCGTCATTGCTGAGGGCGACATTTTATAGCCGGAGATTACCTAACGCCTTTAAATCTTTGCTTTCTTATATGTTTCGAAGGCCTAAGGCGTGGGGTTTGCCGCCAATTGTCCAGATAGAACCGACCACTAATTGCAATCTGAAATGTGCCCTGTGCCTTACTGGTAGAGGTCAATTAAAGAGGCTTAAAGGAGATATGTCTTTTGATTTTTTTAAAGAAATAATAAACCAGCTGGAAGATATCATAATTTACTTAGTTATGTATAATTTAGGCGAACCTTTATTAAATAAAGAAATATTCAAAATGATAGAGTATGCAAAGATGAAGAAGATTTTTATTAGACTCAGTACCAATGGTGCATTTTTGAGCAAGCAAGACATAGAGAATTTAGTTAGATTTAAAGTAGACGAGGTGATTATTTCTCTTGATTGTGCAAATTCAGAGATATACGAAAAGTATAAGGGGAGTGATGGTTTCAAAAAAGTTATTGAAAATACAGGTTTGCTAATTAAACAGCGGGGAGACAACTTGAAGCCTTTCGTTGATTTGCAAGTTTTAGCCATGAGAGGTATTGAGAGGGACATTATTCATTTTAAGGAATTAGCACGGAATCTGGGGGTTGATCGGGCCTTAATCAAGAAGTTGCGTGTTAACTTTCCAGGAATTCCTTCAGATGAAAGTTTTTTGCCTAAAAATTCAAGATATGTTCGAAAAGCATATCGAAAAAAAACTTACAAAAGCAATAATTGCTATAAACTGTGGTTATCAACGCTTATTTTGTGGGATGGGGTGGTTGTTCCTTGTTGTTTTGATATGGAGGGGCATTATTCTTTAGGAAGTATATTGCAGGTGGAATTGAAGCAAATTTGGAATAGCGATAAGTATAAATTATTTCGAAAGAATGCATCGAAGGGTGCGGGTAAAACATCTTTGTGCAAAGATTGCAGTTTGGGTTGTTTATCGGGGGATTTATCGCTTTTGTGATAGCAGAATTAATTGAATATTTATGAAAAAAGTTATAATCAATGCTGATGATTTTGGGTTAACTGAAGGAATTAATAAAGGAATAATAGAAGCACATAAGAAAGGGGCAGTGACTAGTGCATCATTAATGACAAATATGCCATCATTTTATGATGCTATAAGGTTAGCTAAAGATAATCCTGGTTTGGGTGTGGGGGTTCATCTTAATATTGTGCGCGGTGAGCCGGTTCTTCCTTTAGGGAACGTTAGAACGCTTGTTGATAAAGAAGGTTTTTTCCTGCGAAATATTTTTAAAATTATAGCAGGCATATATCAGAATAAAATAGATTTGATTGAGCTTGAGTCGGAATGGGTTGCTCAGATTGAGAGAGCTTTAGAAAATGGAATGTCAGTTACTCATCTAGATAGCGAAAAGCATCTGCATTTGATAGGGCCAGCTTTAAAGATTCTTAAAGTGTTGGCAAAACGCTATAAGATATCAAAAATAAGAGCGATTAATGAGCCTATGTATTTTAATAAGATATTTTCGAACCCTTTTTGCATTTTTAGAAAATGTTTTTATAAAACACTAGTTGTTAATTTGTTATCAAACCAAATGCAGGGCTTAAGATCTACTGATTATTTTTACGGTTCTTACGAAGCAGGCAATATGATTTTAGAAAAATATCAAAATTTGTTTTCTTGCCTAGAGGATGGTCTTACTGAAATAATGTGTCATCCAGGCTATATCATCGGAGAGCAAGAGCGTACTTTACTTAATTATAATAGATATTCGCTAATCGGTAAACGCGAACGCGAATTGCAGGCATTGATTAATCCAAAGTTCAGCGAATTAGTGAAGCAATTCAATATAAGTTTAGTTAGTTATAAGGATGTATAAGTTAAAGGCGGCATGATAAAAGATATTTCTGTAATTATACCTTTGCATAATGAATCCAAGAATATAATGATTCTTTATGACAAGTTAAAAAAGGAATTAGAGCGCTTGAGTAGGGATTATGAGATTATTTTTGTGGATGATGGGTCCGACGACGATACCTTCAGAATATTAACTGATATTTACGAGAAGGATACCTCAGTAAACATTATTAGTTTTGATAGAAATTATGGCCAAACCGCCGGTTTGGCCGCAGGATTTAAGTTTGCAAAGGGAAATATTATTATTACCATGGACGGAGACTTGCAGCATGATCCAGAGGATATTCATAAGTTTATCGATAAAATTCAGGACGGTTACGATATGGTAGGTGGGTGGAAAGTTAAAAGATCCGATAACTTTTTTACAAGAAGGCTGCCATCTTTAATTGTAAATAGAGTAATTTCTTTTTTATTTAAGGTAAAGATGCACGAAGTAAGTTCAACTTATAAGGCTTACAAGAAAGACGTGGTCAAAAATATATTTTTGTACGGTGGTTTGCATCGTTTTATCCCTTTACTTATTGAAAGCAATTGTTCAGTGTGCGAGGTAGAGATAAGGCACAATAAAAGGCTTTATGGCAAGTCCCATTACAATATCGGCAGGGTAGGGAGTGTTATTCACGATTTAGTAATGTTATTGTGGGCGCGTGGTGATAAAAGCTCTAAGCCAAAAAAGCTTGTTTATTCAATAAAAGACATGAAATATCATAAGTAAATATATCATTATGACTACAGCGCGATATTCAAAAAATACAGAAAGACTTTTGTTGGGTATTTTGGCGGTGATTTCTCTTTTGGTTACTTTATATTGCCAGTACCCTTTGTTGACAAATAAATATGCGATTAACGATGATGTGCGCCAAGAAATCTACTTTTATAGTAATTACAATAATAGTAATCTTTTTCGGAACGATCCAATAACTGATTATTACCGAAGTTGGAATCCTTCGGGATTAAATACATTTTATTATTTTGCAAGCCTGTTTCATGATCCGATAGGGGTTACAAAAATATTACCTTTTTTTCTTTGTGTGTTTTCGGCGCTTTACATGTTCGGGATAGGTAAGATATTGAAAGGTAATCTTTGTGGATTCTTAAGCGGCCTTTTGTTTATTTCTTTAGCCTGGAGCAGAGAGGCTTTTGAAGTTTTTGGTACCGGCAATGGAGAAGATTTTGCGGTAGTTTTCTGTGTGATGTTTTTGTATTATCTATTGAAAAAAGATTTACTTAAGTCTAGTATAACTTTGATTTTGCTTTCACTTTTCCACCCGTCCTTACTTCTAATTTGTCTATTGACTCAATTTTTAGTTTTGATTATAGATTGCCTGAAACATAATAAATCAGCCTCAAAGAAACTATTGGGTTTTATGATAACCTTAATAATAATATTTTTAATATTGTGGCCAAAATATTTATCTGGTCAAATAAAGCTTACTAAATTAAAAGAGATGAAGGCCATGGAGGAGTTTTATCCCGGAGGGAGAAAACCACTTTTTTTTGAGTCTAGTTATGAACGCTGGACTAACTACGAGAGTGGTTTGGCAATAGATTATCCTTTGAGATGGTTGTTTGGGGTCGCTTCGATCGCCCTCCTTGTTCTCAGAAAGAAAATTTTGAAGGTTATGCCACCGCAGCTGTTTTATTTTATATTTATTTCTTTTGTATTGTTTGGGATCGCAAATTTATTCATGTATTCGCTATACGGTCCTTCAAGATATGTTAGATATCCGTTACCTTTATTTTTAATTTTTATTATAACCTTAGGTGTTAGTGAGATTACACAAAAGATAAAGGTGTCAGCAGGCAGGATAGCACTTATAACAGGGTTTATCGCCTTGATTGGTTTATCCTTTGCGCCTAAGCTACATGCTCATTATGTCGTAGCTCCCTATCCCGGCCTTTATAGGTTTTTATCAACGCTTCCTGAAAGTAGTCTTATTGCCGGACACCCGGTTTTAATGGATGATGTGCCTACTTTTGCCAAAAGAATAGTGTTTATTAGTCAAGAAACCTCTATGCCTTATTACGCTAATTTTTATCCTTTCATTAAGAAGCGCACCTATGATTTTTTCCGGGCCTATTATTCTAATGATTTGCGAGAAATTGATGATTTTTTTAAAAAGTATAATATAACCCACATGGTTGTCCAAAAAAGTAATTTTTCCGAGGACTACATAAAAAGATCTCAATTTTATTTTAATCCTTTTAATGCTTACGTTGAAGATATTATAAAGAATAGAAAGAAATTTGCCTTAATGGACGTCCCTCAAGATAGCAGATTGTTTGAGACCGAAGATGTTTTTGTGATCGCAAAGGATAGCCTTGTTTTCTAAAGGAGTTTACGCTAGCCATGTTTATAAAAGCTATACCACCGCATAGGATAGCCGTTACATATAAAGAAATGTTAAAGCTATTAAGCCTTTTTTTCCAGAGGAAGCTTATGGAGGGCGATTCTATTGAGGAATTTGAACAGAGGTTTGCTGAATATATCGGAACCGAATCGGCCTGTGCTGTTTCCTCGGGAAGATACGGATTGAAATTGATACTAGAGTCTTTAGGGCTAAAAAAAGGCGATGAAATAATTATCCCGGCTTATACTTTTTATGTTGTTCCCGAAGTGGTCAAAAAGGCGGGGTTTGTCCCGGTGTTCGTGGACATAAACGCTAATGATTATAATATAGATACCCGATGTATAGAAGAGAAAATTACCGAAAAGACAAAAGTTATCATTGCGGTACACCTTTTCGGAAAACCTTGCGAATTGGATAGAATATCAGAGATTGCTAAAAAGCATGGTTTGTTCGTGATTGAAGATTGTGCACAGTCAATTGGCGCTGAATATCGAAATAAAAAAGTCGGATCTTTCGGTAATTGTGCCTATTTCAGTTTTGAAACAGTAAAACCTTTTCATACTTTCGGCGGAGGAATGATAGTAACTAGTAACAAATCATTACATCAAAAGTTAAAAAAAGCTACGCAGGTATGTTCTTACCCGAAGTATTCGGGAGTTGCTAAGAAGATATTTTTTACCATTATGGAATCAATGTTAACCAGCTATTTTTTGTTCACAATTTTTATATACCCACTTTTTTTCCTGGCCATGATTTTTGGTAAAGATCTTAAGAAAGTCGCCAAGCGGACAAAGGGAAAATTTAAGTTGCTTCAGACAAGGTATACTAATTTTCAGGCTTCAATAGGAATTCTTAAATTTGGAGCCTTAGATTTTCAACTTGAAAGAATGATTATGAATGTAAAGCTTCTAAATGAAAGATTAGATCAAAGTATAGCCACTCAGAATTTAGACGACCATACTAAGCCTATATTTTATTACTTTGTTGTTAAAAGCAAAAATAGGAAGAATTTTTCTAATGTTTTATTCCGTAAGGGGATAATCGGGACTACTAATATGGCACAAAATTGCTGTAAGGATAGTTCTCTCGGCGATTATTATCCGGTTGCCCGGGAAGCGGATGCCGATCTTTTTCAAATACCGGTATACAGTAATTTTTCTTTAAAAGACATTGAGCGTTTGTCTAGCATTCTAAATAGGTATTTTAAACAAGAATAGCGAAAATGAAGTCGTATAAAAAATTATTGGTTGGCGGTGCTATACTCGGAAAAATATTGTTGAAGAAAAGGACACCACTTCTGGTTAGTTGGGTAATCACCGAGAGGTGTAATTATCGTTGTAAATATTGCAGTATTTGGAATAAAAAAGTAAGAGATTTAGATTATCAGAATGTTTGCGCTGTCATTGATAAATTATCGAAATGGGGAACTAAAGCTATAGCTTTCATTGGAGGCGAACCGCTTTTGCGTGATGATATAGGAAAGATTTTAAAGTATTGTTATCAGAAAGGAATATATACCAAGTTAACCACCAATGGTTCTTTAATTTCTAAAAAGCTAGACCAGATTAAAGACGTCGGGTCTGTTAAGTTGAGTTTTGACGGCCCCAAAGAGGTACATGATTCAAACCGCCAGTCGGGTTCTTATGAGCATGCTATCGGCGCTGCAGAGCTGCTAAAGAAATCCAAGATTAAAGTGATCTTTAATTGTGTTATTTCTAAAACGAATGTGGAAAGGCTTGATTACGTATTGTTAATTGCCGCTAAGCTCGGTATCAGAGTTACTTTCCAACCTTTGGAGTTTCGCAATGATCAGGATTTCATATTCGACAATATGCCTTCGGAAGCTAAATATAAAAAAGCCATAAATAGGCTTATATATGAAAAGAAAAGAGGAAATAGGTACATTGCTAATTCGCTGCCCGGCTTACGATATTTGTATAATTGGCCCCATGGCAAAGAGTTAAAGTGCTGGGCCGGAACGCTTCATTTTAGGATAGGTCCTCAAGGCAGTTTTTCTGCTTGTGACAGGATTCCTGACGGCTACTTACCGTTTGATATTTTGAAAGGAGATTTTAAGTCAGCCCTTAAGGGTATGCGGCCCCCCAACTGTAGCCAAGGTTGCTGGCGGAACACAACCATTGAGTTAAATTATCTTTTATCTCTGCATCCTTTGGCGATATTAAATGCGGTTAATGTCTTTTAAATGGGTAATGAAATTAATAAATAAAATAGCTTCTCTTAAATCTATCCTAAAGGCTAAATGCTTTTCTTACCGGATTCCTTTAATAGTAAGTTGGCATTTGGTTAATCGATGCAATCGAAAATGTAAATATTGTTATCGATGGAGCACCGTTGAGAAAGAACTATCCAGCGATGAGGTTTTTTGCGTAATCGATGTATTGTCTCAAATGGGCAACCAGGTGATAATATTTAGCGGCGGAGAGCCTTTACTTAGGGATGATATAGGTAAAATCATAGATTATAGTCAGGCTAAGGGTATCTTTACGGGGTTGACCTCTAACGGTGATTTAGTCCCAGAAAGAATAAATGAGATTAAGGGATTGGATATGCTAAAGATAAGTTTCGATGGTCCGAAAGATGTACATGATTTTTTAAGGGGTAAAGGGTCATATGACAATGTTATGGTGGCCATTGAAACGGCAAAAAAATACAACATCAAGGTTAAGTTCAATACTACTTTAACTAAATATAATATAGAATATATAGATTTCATTTTGGAAAAGGCAAAGCAATTAAATGTAAAAGTAAAATTTCAACCGGTTAGCCATGTGCACTCAGCCGGAAAAGACATTCGCGATTTTTTTCCCGAGATTAAAGAGTATAAACAGGCGGTTCAAAGGTTGATCGACTCAAAAAGGACTAATAAATTTATTATTAATTCGATTGCTAGCCTTAACTATCTTAGTACTTGGCCGCACCCTCTAAAATTAAAATGTTATGCCGGAAAATTAATCTGTTGCATCACAGCTAATGGAAAAGTTTGGCCTTGTTCAGCGGCGCGTGAGGAATCTTATCATTTGAACTGTTTAGACCCAAAATTTAAAAAGATGTTTGCTCGAGGGTTGGCTATGCCATTTTGTCAGGGCTGTTGGTGCTCAAGTACTTTGGAACTAAATTGCCTGATGAAGTTTAACCTTAATACAATTTTAAACATTAGAAGATTATTTGATTGATATCTGATAATTTCTAAACTAGAATATGGATATTTCAGTAATAATTCCATCGTATCGACCAGCTGACATAAAAGAATGTTTGAAATCTATTTTTGAATCTGATCTTAGGCCTTGTGAGATTATCTTGGTAGATGATTGTTCAACTCTTGATTATTTCAGAGAAATAGATAGTTTTTGCCAGATAATTAAGTTGAAAGAACACGTCGGTCCGGCCAAAGCCAGAAATATTGGTGCTTGTCAAGCAAAAGGGGATATTTTTTGTTTCATTGATTCCGATGTTAAAATATTTAGCAATACCTTGAGATTAATAAGTGATTCATTTCAATCTTTACCAGAAATTGCTGCCGTTCAAACTGCATGCACAGAATATTGTAGATTCACGAATTTTGCAAGCCAATATCATAATTTATACCTATATTTTCACATTGAAGCAATCAGGTGTAAATATATTAGGACTTTCATCGGAAATTGTTTTGCAGTAAAAAAAGAAGACTTTGTTTCGGTAGGAGGGTTTAATGAAAATATTAAAAATGCAAGCGTCGAGGATGGTGATTTTGGTATGCGACTGTCTGAGCAGGAAAGAATAATATATCTAAATAAAAACATTAAAATTGAGCACAGAAGTTATATTAAATTACGAGGCGTACTAAAAAGAATGTTTATTCAATCCCAAGATAAAGTGTATACTTTAATGAAAAATAAAAGTTTATTTAAATTTTCTCCGGATAAAACTCCTCACTCGAAGGAAAAAATATTTTCAGTATTATTGTCGCCTTTGTTGCTGATCAGTTCCATTATTTTAATTTTTGCTCCAAAAACGTATGTAATTTTTCTCTCAGCCTTATTGCTATATTTATTGTCTAGCAGGCAGTTTATCTATTTTACCTTGAAATCCAAAGGGATAATGTTTGCAATTAAAGCTGCTGTTTTTTATTACCTTAATTGCTTAGTTGCTTTCGTTGGCATAACCTGGGGTGTAATCAAGTTTGGGGGGGGTAATATTATCTAATGCAGTATATTAAACAAATTTTTAAACTGATTAATAAGAAAAGTGTGAATCCAGAATATGTTACATTTTTTATTACTAATAAATGCAATGCAAAGTGTAAGCACTGCTTATATTGGTCTAGCCTTAATTCAGACGAAAACGAATTGTCTTGTGAGGAGGTTAAAAAGATATCGCAAAATATGGGCAACTTTATATTTTTACTTATCACCGGCGGTGAGCCATTCATGAGAGAAGATATTTCAGAGATTGCTCGTATTTTTTATGAGAATAACAACATTAAAAAACTTTCCCTAGTGACCAATGGCTATTTTACTGATAAAATAATTGGACATACTAAGGAAATATTAAGAAGGTGTCCAAAATTACAGTTGAACCTAAGTATTTCCTTGGATGGCATTGGCAAAAGGCACGATGAAATTAGAGGCCTAGAGGGTATTTTTCAAAGAGCAATTAATACCATTGGCAATCTAAAAAAAGTTCAGAATTCTTATCCGAAATTATCTATTTCAACCGTTTGCTCATTTTCAGTTTTAAATCAAAACGATATTTTTGATATTTATCATTACGCAAGGGATGTTCTTAAACTTGATTCATTTAATTGTCCTTTAGTTCGCGGTAATTTAAAAGACAACTCAATAAAATCAAGTGATATAGCTATATACAAAAAGCTTTCAGAGGTTGTGAGAGCTGATGTTGTCAGCGGTAAATTAAAAGGGGCCAGCGATCATTTTATATCTAATGTAATATCTGCGGCTAAATTTATTGCGACAGATTTAAGCGTAAAGACTTTTGAGGCTGACAAATATATAACTCCCTGTTATGCCGGTAAAATAAATGTAGTTATTTACCCTGACGGAGGGGTGTTTCCTTGTGAATTGCGAAAGGAAAAGTTGGGAGATTTAAGGACGGCGAATTATGATTTTAAAAAAATATGGTTTTCAAAAAAATCAAAAAGAGTTCTTGAGAAAATAAAAGAAACTAAATGCCATTGTTTTCATGGTTGTAATATGTTACCTAATGTTTTATATAATTCTCGATATATACCTAAGATGACTGTGAATTATATAAATGTATTATTAAAGAGATCAGGCAATAACTACAATTGATATGTTGACTAAAATTAACCTTCAAAAAATAAAATCTTTTACGATATCTATTGTTACGATAATTATTTTCGTTGTATTGTTTTCTAAGATAAATATTTATCAATTTGCCGAGCATCTCAAAGAGGCAAATCTATTTTTTTTATTATTAGGAGTCGGTATATTTATATTTACCGAATTATTTATTTCTTCTGTTCAGTGGGTAGAAATACTTCGACAGCTCAATTGCCATATTAGCTTGAAGGAAGCAATGTTTATAAGGATTGGAAGTATTCCGGCAAAATCGATGTTGCCATTTCGAAGCGGAGAGTTGTTAAGAGCTTTTTATCTTAAAAAACAGAAGCAATTTCCAGTTTCTTTGGGGGTTGGTTCTTTACTCTTTCAGCTCATAATTAATCTTTTAGTTTTAATTAGCATTATGTCGTCTGCTTACATTTATTTTTTTAAATTAGATAACATTATTTTTTTCTCATTAATCTTAGCATTTCTATTCATTTTTTGTATATTATCATTTAAATTTATAAATAAGTTTATTCTTTATTTGGCTAAAAAAGTAAATTTTCAATTTTATGAGTCTCTAAAGGCTTTATTCAATATTCACAGGAATTTTAAATTAAAAAGTTTAGTGGTGATACTTTTTTATTCGGTTATTATGTGGGTCGGTGAATTGTTTATATTTATTTTTATATTTAAGACAGTCGGTTTAGATATACCACTATACGCGATACTTATATTTGTACCTTGGACAATCATAATAAGTAATATCCCCATAACCATTTCGGGTTTAGGGACAAGGGAGGCTAGCATAGTTTTACTTTTTTTACAATTTGGCTCACCTGAAAAATTATTGAGCAGTGGAGTGCTTATGTCATTTATCCAATTTGTTTTACCATTAACATTCAGTTTGTTATTCCTTAGAAAGTTTTTGAAAAAGATTATGGTCTGATTAATATTTTATGGTTTCTAGGAGAGTTTTTAAAGGTTAGTAATGCGGAAATATTTGGCTAGATAAATAATTTATTATTTTTGAGCGGCAAAAAAAGATATATAGCATTAAGGTAGCAAAATGAGTATACGATGAGCAAGATAATAGCAATTATCCCTACTTACAATGAGGCTGGGAATATTTTACCTTTGTTAGGTAAACTTTTTTCTCTGGCAAGTAATATTTCTGTTTTGATAGTGGATGATAGCTCGCCTGACGGGACATCTCAAATAGTAATAAAGTTGCAAAGAGAATATCCTAAGCTACATTTAATAACTCGGGCATGTCGTCAAGGCTTGGGCAGTGCTTATATAGAGGGGTTTAAATATGCCCTAAAGAAAGGTTACGATATAATAATTCAAATGGACGCAGATTTATCTCACGCTCCGCGTGAGGTGTTAAAGATGATCGCTTTAATTGAGAGGTATGATCTAGTTATTGGCAGCAGATATATTAAGGGTGGAGGAGTCTACGATTGGTCATATCCGAGAGTTTTGTTGAGCCGCTGGGCAAATATTTTTTCAAAAATATTGCTTAGGACGCAGGTCTATGACTTAACCAGCGGATTCAAATGCTTGCGAAAGAATGTATTGGAAGAAATAGATTTCCAAACTATATCTTCCAGAGGGTATGCTTTCCAGATTGAAATGGTTTTTAGAGCTTTAAGGAAAGGCTTTAAGGTAATTGAGCATCCAATTATCTTTCAAGGAAGAAGATATGATAAGTCTAAAATGTCTTTGCCGATTGTCATAGAGGCTTTTATTAGAGTTTTGTGTTTGTTTTTTAATCGATTCTCCAGGGGGCGCAATACAGGATCAAATATTATCAATAAATAAAGGCCTTTCGACTTAAAGGTTAGGGAAATTTTTTAAGAAATACGATTAAAAAAGTATTTGATTCTATATAGAATATGATAAAATTAAGGGATAAAGAAGTGTGTTTTTATATTAGATGCACAATTTACAATGCTAAAGGGAGGTGTCCAAAATGATTAGGACCATGGAAACTTTATGTTTTGCGGCTTTGATTTTTGCAATAACATTTGCTTTTACTCCATTAGCTTTAGCTTATGATTTAAGTAAGTATTACCCTTTAAATGAAGGTGATAGTTGGGAGTATTTAACAAGCGGAATAGGCTACGTTGAGGGTGGAGCAGATAAGGCAGAATTTTCCGATATGATTGAAGTAGATAAAATAGAATCAAAAGAATCTATTTCCGGTAAAAGGACCATGGTAAAGGTTTCGGGAGCCTTAGAGGAAAAAGAATGTTTGGCTGTAGACTCAGAAGGACTAAAACTGTACAAGTTAATAGATGGTCCAGGTGGTTATGATATATTTACCCCGCCGTTCATGCAGTTGGCAAATCTTGCAGTTGGAGAGAGTAAAACTTTCTTAAGCAATGCAATCGGGTATGGTGATCGCTCAAGTGAAGGAGCCAGACTGAATACAAATACGATAACATTGGAATCAGTGGAAAGAGTAGAAGTTCCCGCAGGATTATTTGATGATTGCCTTAAATTTACGTCGACGGGTGAAAGAGCCTACGCAGATGGCAATTATGAAAATATTGAGTCTACCGTTTGGCTTGCTTTAGGGGTAGGTGTAGTTAAGGCTGATTATATTTATATCGAACATGATTTTTCTTCAGGCGAGGATAGTACTACTACCAACAAGCGAAATTTGGTTTCAGCAAAGGTAAATGGTCAACAAATCGGAACTCCAAAGGAAAGTCAAGAATAATAAGGCCAGCGTGCAAGTTTTAGCTAATGAAACTTGATAATTTTTTTATTGCAGTTTCATAAATCCTTCTATACGATTCAAATTCAATATTACAATTTATGGGGGGGGGTTAATCCGATCAACATGTGAAGTTCCTCATGAATTGCAGTCTTATCAAAATACGCATAAACATAAAATACGAATTAATAAAGATGTTAAGCTATATATAGTTGATAGTTGTAGGGCGAAAAATGAAAAAAATTCTGGTTTTTAACGCTGGAGCTTATATCTACGGAGCAGAAAGAGGGTTAATTAATTTTATTAGAACTTTGTCTGATAAATTTGAAATAACGGTAGTCTTGCCTTCCCAAGGCCCCCTTTCTAAAAAAATCGAAAAATTAAATGTATCTTTAAAAATATTTCCGATACCGATCCTTAAAATCTCGCTTTCACCGCTATATTATATTTTTTTTCCTTTTCATTTTATTTTTTCCGTTATTTATTTTAGCATTTATGCAATCCGCAAAGATATTGAAATAATTTGTAGTAATTCTTTACTTTTAGTTTTTCCGGCTATTGTTGCTAAATTTACCAAAAAAAGACATATCTGGTATTTAAGAGAGTTTCTGCCTTCTAGTTTTTTGAATAAAGCTCTAGGGGCATTCATTATCAGATTTTCAAACCAAATAATATGTCAATCTCAAGCTATTAGGGAAGCCTTGCTTGGCAAAGAAAGGGGCATTATTATTTATGAACCTTTAAATGCTACGGACTATAAAATCTACAAATCAGATCTTGCAAGAAGTGAGCTAAATATCCCTATAAAATCAACGGTTATTTCAATAATTTCTCGAGTGCATCCTTCTAAGGGACAGTATGAATTTATAGTTGATATTAAAAGGACATTAAAGAAAAATCCCAACATCCTTTTGGTTATCGCCGGTGATATATCGCCGAACAATTTAAGAAATCGTTTATATAAAGCAAAAATAGAAAAATTGATAGAGGGGGATACTCTAAAAAATGTAGTCCTTTTAGGTTTTAGAGATGATGTTGATAGGATACTTTCTTTAAGCAATATTTGCGTTTTTCCTTTTAAAAGAAAAGAACCGTTTGGAATTTCTGTAGCTGAAAGTTTAACTTTTGGTAAAATAACTTTTTTTCCTCAGGTTGGAGGTCTAAAAGAAGTACGTGATATCTTTGGTCGGGGAAACGATTTTAGTATAGATAGGATTTGTGAGATAGCCTCAAACTTTGAACCAGCACGAGTAGAAAAGCTCCAAGAATTATATATCCCTGAAGAGCTTTCTATCGCGACATACAAAAATAAACTTATTCCTATTTTTGAAAATTAAATGAAGCCGTTTAAAAAAAAGATACTTTTTATTATTACCCACCTTGAATTGGGAGGAGCTCAGGGTCAGTTGCTTTTGCTTGTAAAAAATCTAGATAGAAACAAGTACTCACTGTATTTATCTTCCGGAGACCAGGGCTATCTCAAGGAAGAATTTTTAAAACTCCCATATTTACATATAAAATTAATTCCGGAGTTGATAAGAAATATTAATCCTTTCTACGATTTTATTGCTTTTTTGAAATTATATTTCTATATCAAAAAAAATAAATTCGATATAGTTCATACTAATTCCCCTAAAGCTTCTATTTTGGGAAGATGGGCGGCTTATCTGGCAGGCGTAAAAGGTATTATTTACACTGTACACGGTTGGCCTTTTCATAAATTCATGAATCCGATAGTGCATTATTTATATATTTTAATTGAAAAAGTGACCGCCAAGATTACAAAAAAGATAATAGTTGTTTCTGAAGCAGACCTTAGAACAGGAATAGAGAATGAAATCGCCGATAAAAATAGAATTTTTCTTGTTCATTATGGCATAGAAATAGATAAGTTTAATAAGGTGTATGATCAAAGAAGCGAAATTTTTCCTGGTAATACTGTTTTTACAATCTCTTCGTTTAAGCCTCAAAAGGATATTTTTAATTTTTTGAAATTAGCAAAAATGCTTCTTGATAGAAATCCTCAGTTGAATTTTATCATAGCCGGAGACGGACCTTTGCGTAAGAGAGTGGAGAAAAGGATAGAGTTACTAGGGCTAAGCGGTAAGGTGCACCTAAAGGGCTGGTCTGACGATGTTTCTCTTTTATTTAAAATGGCATCGTTGTTTGTGCTCACTTCTTTATGGGAAGGTCTACCAGTGTCTTTGATTGAAGCGGTTGTATCAGGAGTTCCGGTGGTAGTCACTAATACCGGTGGCATTTTCGATATAGTGAAAAGCGGCAATCAGGGGGTGGTCGTCAATCCAACCAATATTTTAGAAATAGAGAGCGCTTGTTGGGAAATATTGAAAAACTATGATAATTGGAGTACAATTGTCAGGAATGGCCGGAAAAAGTTAAATTTAAAATATTGGTCTTTTGCTAGAACGCTGAGAGAAATAGAAAATATTTATGCTACTATTTAAGTTGATAGAGCTGTTAGCGCTTTTCTTTTTTGCTTTTACGCTCAGTATATTTTTTCTTGCTATTTCAAGAAAGCTATCTTTAAAACACAATCTTTTTATCAGAGATAGAAATATACCTTATATTGGGGGGGTTAGTTTTTCTCTGGTTTTTATCATTTGCCTTATTTTATTTTCTTTTATTAAAGCTAAAGTTGTGCCTTTTCAGTTTATTTGGATAATTACCTTTTCATTTATATTGTTGTTGGTTGAGTGGATAGACGATTTGAAGGATTTAAAGCTTAAGGCCAGAGTCCTGATTCAAATCATTTTTGTATTTTTATTTCTCCTTTACGGAAAGCAAATCCAGATTTATTTTTTACCAAACTGGGCTAATTATCTTATTTCTTTTTTATGGATAGTAGGGATAACCAATGCTTTTAATCATCTTGATGTCGCTGATGGGCTATGTGCAGGTATAGCTTTGATTGTTAGCTTGGCATGTTTAGTGATAGCTTTAAAGACTGGAAGCTTTTTATTGTTTGTTTTTGTTGCTCTTTTTGGGGTTCTTTTGGCTTTTCTTTTGTTTAATTTCCCTCCGGCTAAAATATTCATGGGTAATGCTGGAAGTCACTTTTTAGGCTTCTTGTTTGCAACCTTAAGCATTTATGGAGACTATGCCAGCTTCGATAATATTTTAGCCATTTTTTTGCCCCTGTTGGTTCTAGGATTGCCGATTGTTGACACATTTTATCTCATTGTGGTGCGTGCTAGTAAGAAAATCTCTCCTTTACGGAAAAGTGATGATCACATCATTTTACGTTATTTGTTAAAGGGCTATTCTTACAAGCGGTCTTTGGCAAGTATTTATTTTTTAACTGCGGTTTGGTGTTTAAGTGCAATTCTTTTATTGAATGGTCCAGGCCTATGGTGTTTAATTTTTCTGATTATTGCCTTTTTGGGAACAATTCTTATGATCATTAAGGCTAATGTCAGTAAATTTTCTAGTTGTTAGTCCGAGGATTATCCACCAGAGAAAAGCTACTTGAGGAATAAAGAAAGAGAAATCGACAATATTATGCAGGAGAAACGACAACCCAGCTGCGAATATAGCTAATGATAGTAATGTGTTTTTCGAAGCTATAAGTATTTTTAAGTTCATTCTTACATAATTAAAAACTATCACTAGCCAGCTTAAAATTCCTATCATTCCAAGCTCACCCCAAATTTGAAGATAAGAGTTGTGGCTATAGCGAGACCCGGGCAAATAAAAATTGCCTAAACCGACGCCGACAAAAGGGTGTTGTTTGATTATTTCAGTTGTTCCGCGCCAGTAAGCGACTCTTTGGTGAATAGAAAAAAAGGGGTTGGTTATTTTTTCCGGATTGTTCAGACGTAGATAAAAAACAATTATTGATAATAAGCCGATTACAAGAATAGCGGTAATGCTTTTTTTGTTTATTTTTTTACGCCAAAATAGTAGAAAAGGCAACAGACTAAGCAAGGATAACCATCCGCCGATAGATTTAGTAAAGAAGAAGGCAATAAAAGAAATAAGGACGCAAAAAAAGGCCAGGTATTTATCAAATACCCATTTAGCTTCTTCTTTTTTTTGTAAAAGTAGGCCAAGGCTGATGAAGATTAGTATTATTAGATAACCGGCTAAAAGATTGGGGTTAATGAAAGGGGCCAAGGCTCTTGATTGCGATAATAGCTCTTTTACAAAATAGTTATTAAATAATGCCCAAAGGCTGTAAATGGCCACAAAGCAGCAACTCAGGAGGAGTGTTTTTATCAGAACTATTTGATTGTTTTTTGGGGTAAGCTTAGCGAAGTAAAATAATAACAGAATGATAAAAAAGTCATAAACTTTATTTAGATTTGATACAAGATCAGAAACAAACAGTGCTGAACCAAATAGGTTTAAGAAAAAAACTATGATTATTAAGTTAAAAAAACTTTTCTTGATATTTTTTCGGAAGATAAAAATATATAAAAGGCTAGAGCAAAAAATTACAAAATTAACTGTTGAATCAAGCATCCTAGAGCCAAATATCGGCAGAAGCGGGTAAAGGAAAATACAGCTAACTATAATTTTCCATATTGCTGACTGTAGTTTTAATTTCTGTTTTTCAGTCAGAGGCCTGAGCGGTGAATTAAGTTTATTCGCTATTGATTTGGTTAAAGTAATTATTGGCATATTTTTTAGGTTTGTTACTATTATAACTAGAATTTGACATATAGTAAAAAGATTTATATACTTTAAAGGTAGATTTAAAAGGTAAAACGTGAAAAAATTATTTTTAACTATAATTATTTTCGGGCTGTTATTTTTGATATCTAGCTATCTCGAAGCTGCTATCTCTTATCGGTCGAGTAAGGTTTTTTTTGAGGGAAAACAGCTTTTAGTAGCTAAACCTGATAGTCAGGGTCGATATAGCCAGGCTTCTCCCTTTATAATCAAAGGAGTTACCTGGTCTCCGGAGACAGCCGCTCCTGATTTTGGTCCTAACCCAATATGCCCAAACGAAACTGTAGAATATGGTTTTTTCTTTGATTGGGCCGGCCGTATACCTCAGGGGCATGAGATTTTTGTTTATTGGAAGGAGCGGCAGTTTGTTAAGCATTACTTAACTGATGTTCCGCTGATGAGGAAGATGAATTTAAATACAGTTAGGGTTTATAGTTCCTTCGGCGATGATTTTAGAGAGGGCCGTAAGGTTTTAGATGAGTTATTCGATAATGGGATTATGATTATTATGAATGTAGCAATGTCTAAAGTTGACATTGATAACCAGAAGTATTTAAAAGTAGTCGAAGCTTACAAAGATCATCCGGCAATTCTTTTTTGGGCGATCGGTAACGAGTGGAATCTTGACTATAATAAATATTGGGGTTATGAAACAGTAGAAGCAGCAGCCCAAGCTACAAACCAGGTAGCTAAAGCAATAAAGCAAGTTGATCCAGATCATCCGGTGACCTCAGTTTTGGGTGATCGTTTTAGTGATTGCGATTTTGAAGATTCGGTAAGCCACATACTTGATATTTGTTTAGAGATAGATGTTTGGGGTTTTAATGTTTACCGGGGAAAAAGCTTTAGAGATTTTTTTTCACAAGTTGAGAGCTTAACTGAAAGACCTTTTTATATCTCTGAGTTTGGAACCGACTCTTTTCGTACTACTAAATTCAAGGTGGTTGATGAGCATCAGGCTGACAACTGCAAAGGTTGGGAGCATGAGGCTTTACAGGCAAAGTTTGTTTTAGGCCTTTGGCGGGAGATAGAAAGTAATCTTTCGGGAATTCATTCCGATAAGCAGTGTTTAGGCGGCCTGGTCCATGAGTTTAATGATTCGCTTTGGAAGGTTGGCTCTTATCATGTAGGTTTAGGAGGTTTAGTTGACTATTACTCCGAAGAAAGATCTAGTTTTAGAACTTATAATACCGAAGGGTTTTATCTTCCTGGGGGTCACCCTGATGATGTGGCTAACGAGGAGTATTTCGGTATAGTTAACGCTGAACGCAAGCCTAAAGAAATATTCTTTAAATTGCAGGAATATTACGCTAAGTTAAAGTGATTTGACATATCAAGGTATATTCTATATAATCAATACATCATGGAATTGAATGAAAAACTAGAGAAAATAAGCGAAGAGTTTGGTAACCCCTTCTTGGAGACGAGCTTTCCTAAGTCTTTGACTATTAAAGAGATACTAGATGGATTTGAGGAGGAAAAAGAAGTCCTGGTTGCCGGAAGATTAATTTCTAAGCGTGAGCACGGAAAAAGCGGCTTTGCTCATTTGAGCGATCATACCGGAAGGATCCAGTTTTATGCTCAGGCTAATAAATTAGGGGATGTTTATAAGCTTTATAAGGAAATGGATATCGGCGATATTGTCGGAATCCGCGGCAAGTTTTTTGTTACTCGGACCGGTGAGCAAACGGTTTTAATCGATGAATTAAAACTCCTAGCTAAGGCTCTTCGGCCAATGCCTGAGAAGTGGCATGGCTTAAAAGATGTTGAAGTAAGGTATCGTCAGCGCTATTTAGATTTAATTGCTAACTCTCAGGTTCGTGATGTTTTTATAAAACGTTCTCAGATAATTTCTTTAATCAGAGAGTTTTTAAATCAGTTAAAGTTTATTGAGGTTGAGACACCGATGCTTCACACGGTAGCCGGAGGAGCAGCCGGTAGACCGTTTATGACCCATCATAATGCAACTGATGCTGATGTTTATTTGCGGATTGCTCCTGAGCTTTATTTGAAGCGGCTTTTAGTTGGTGGGCTTGAAAAGGTTTATGAGTTGAATCGAAGCTTTCGGAATGAAGGAACTTCAACCCGGCATAATCCGGAATTTACTATGCTTGAAGCCTATTCTTGTTATCAGAACTATGAATATATGATGAAGCTTTGCGAAGATTTGTTTTCTTATTTAGCTAAAGAAATAAACGGCAGCTGTGAGATTGAATATCAGGGGCAAAGGTTAGATTTAACTCCTCCTTGGCAGAGGATTTCTTTTGCTGAACTTTTTAAAAAAGAGTTTGATGTCGAATCTAGTGATTCTCAGAAGGAAATGTTTGATAAAATTAGTAAGAAATTAAAATTAGCAAAGGGTTTGAGTCGTTCTCAAATCCTGAATATAACTGAGGAGTTGATTGAGAAAAACTATCCTAAGGATAAACCAGCCTTCATTGTTGATTTTTTTACTTGGACTTCGCCTTTGGCTAAGCGCAAAAGGGATAACCCAAACTTAGTTGAGCGGTTTGAACTTTTTGTTGCTGGACTTGAAGTTGCCAATGCTTACTCTGAGCTCAATGACCCGATTGACCAGAGAGCACGTTTTAAAAAGCAACTAGAGACTGAAGATGAGCTTCCAAAGAAAATTGATGATGATTTTGTTTTAAGTTTAGAATACGGAATGCCTCCAGCTACTGGCTTGGGAATCGGCATTGATAGGCTAGTTATGATTCTTCTCAACCAACCCTCGATAAGAGACGTGATTCTTTTTCCGCTGCTTAAACCTTTAGGTTAATGTTAACCGAAATTTATTTAGCTAGACGTTATATTTTTAGGGGTCGCACTCGACACATCTCTTTTATTGGTATCATTTCTTGTTTAGGAGTTGCTGTCGGGGTCGCCGCTTTGATTATCGCCTTTTCAATTGTAAATGGAATTGATGGCGGTTTGATGAAACGAATCATGCGTTTTCAGGATCACTTGACCGTTGATAGTTTCGATCAAGAAAGTCTGCTGGCGGTTAAACAAGATCTAGAAAACTGGGATGAGGTCGAGACAGCTCAAATTTCAGTTAATACTCAAGTTTTTGCTAAATTTGGTGAAACAATAATGCCTTTAGCTGTAAGAGGGGTGGACTTTTCTGACCCTAAAGCTAAAGAGGAATTTTCTCAATATATAAAGAAAGAGTTTGCCCAAGAGGGTTTTTTCATCGGCCAAGGCTTAAGCCAGCAGTTCTTTATCGATAAAAAAATAGAGTTTTACCCTTTAGAGAAAAACCTTAAACTTAAAAGCAGCAAGGTTAGAGGGGTCTTCAAAGTAGGCTTATACGATATTGATAATTATTATTTGATTACTGATTTAAAGAAAGCAAAGTCTCTTTCGGCTAATTATTCTTTATTCTTAGGGGTAAAACTCAAAAATCCCTACTTGGCTGATCAAATTAAGGAAAGGCTGTTAAATAAATATTCCAACAAGTTGTTGGTTAACAGCTGGATTGAGTCAAACTCAGCTCTTTTTGCTACCTTAAAACTAGAAAAGTTAGCCTTATTTATTATTTTAGGTTTAATTATTTTGGTAGCTTCGTTTAACATATTCTCGGCGCTGACAGTTAAGGTAGTTGAGAAGACCAAAGATATTGGAATTTTAAGGTCTTTAGGTTTCAGAAGAAGAAGCATCCGAACTATTTTTACCCTTGGCGGTTTAATGATTGGCTCAACCGGGGTAGTTTTGGGGTCTTTGCTCGGAGTTGGTACTTGTCTTGTGTTTGAGAAGTATCCTTTTGTTAAAATTCCGGCTGACATTTTTGGCACTGATTACTTGCCGTTGGTAGTTGACTATAAAGACGTATTAGCAATTGCTATCGTCGGTTTGATTATTTCTTTTATCTCTAGTTTTTTGCCGGCTTATCGAGCGAGTAAGCTTAATATTTGTGAGGCGCTTAGATATGAATGAGTTGATAGAATTAAAATCTGTAAACAAAACTTATAACAACGGTATGCCTTTTGCGGCTCTTTGTGATATATCTTTATCAATAGCTAAACAAGACTATTTGGCAATAACCGGTCCTTCGGGAGCCGGAAAATCAACCTTGCTTCATATTATCGGCGGCCTTGAACTTCCGACTAGCGGTGAGGTATTTTTTCAAGAAAAGCAAATATCTAAGCTCAACGATCGCGATCTTTGCCTTTGGCGTAATAAAACCGTGGGTTTTGTTTTTCAGTTTTATCATTTAATCGAAGAGCTGAATGTATTGGAAAATGTAGCAATTGCCGTATTTGGTCAGATGCAAAAATACTCTTTCAAAAAAGCTAAGGAGTTGTTAAAATATTTAGGACTTGAAAAAAGAGTTGAGGCTTTTCCATCGCAACTTAGCGGTGGCGAAAAACAAAGGGTAGCTATTGCTCGAGCTTTGGTCAATGACCCTCAGGTGCTTTTTTGTGACGAACCGACTGGTAATCTTGATAAGGAGTCACAAGAGAGAGTGGTTAGTTTGCTTTCGAATTTAAATAGGAGCAAGAAAAAAACAATAGTTTTAGTGACCCATAATCAGGAGCTAGCTAGACAGGCAAAAAAAGTTTTAGTTATTGAAGACGGAAAAATAAACGGAGGGTGAGCATGAAAGTTTATCTTAACCGAGAGTTAGTTGAGAAAAAAGACGCAAAGGTTTCAGTATTTGATCATGGATATCTTTACGGTGATGGAGTTTTTGAGGGAATAAGAACCTACGACTGTTTGGTTTTTAAACTGAAAGAGCATGTCGACCGATTGTATGAGTCTGCTCATTCAATTATGCTAAATATCTCTTTCACTAAAAAACAGATGGTGGAAGCAATTATAAAAACGCTTAAGGCGAATAAACTTAAAGATGGTTATATCAGGGTAGTTGTTTCCCGTGGTGAAGGCGATTTAGGTCTTGATCCGCGAAAATGTAAGGGCAATGAAACATTAGTTATTATTACTGATAAGATTACTCTTTATCCTAAACAGCTATATCAAAAAGGGATGGAGATAATAACTGTTCCTACGGTACGTAATATTCCGGAAGCTTTAAATCCACAGATTAAGTCGCTTAACTATTTGAATAATATCTTAGCCAAGATTGAAGCGATCAACTCCGGTTATCAAGAGGCTTTGATGCTTGATCATCTCGGCTATGTAGCTGAATGTACTGGTGACAATATATTTATGGTTAAGAAGGGTAAGCTCTATACGCCACCTCAATGTATGGGTACTCTTCGGGGGATCACCCGCGATGCAGTACTTGATATTGCTAAGAAGTTAAAACTTTCTACCAATGAGCACGTTTTAACCCGGCATGAACTCTATCTATCCGATGAATGTTTTTTAACTGGAACTGCAGCCGAAATCGTTCCGGTAGTAAAGGTAGACGGTAGGAGGATCGGCACTGGCATTCCGGGTAAATTTACTAAAAAAATAATGCAGGAGTTTAGGAATTTAACTAAAACTTCAGGTGTAAGGTATAAGTTGTAGGAAAATAAAGCTATGCTTTGTGATATTTGCCATAAAAACATTGCTACAGTTCATCTTACCGAGATTATTAATGATAAGGTAGCTGAGATGCATATTTGCCAGGCTTGTGCTCAGAATAAGTCTGAAGGTCTTGCTCAGCAGCCGAATATTTCTGATTTTGTTGGCGGTCTGGTAAATGCTGATTTGACTAAAAAAGATAATCGAGCCTTAAAATGCCCGGCCTGCGGTTTTAACTATAATGATTTTAAGAAAAAAGGGAGGCTGGGCTGTGGCCGGTGTTATACAGCTTTTAGAAGACAGTTACTTCCTTTGCTTAAGAAGATTCACGGAGCAATCCGCCATACTGGTAAAATTCCTTTAGATGTTAAGAGACCGGTTTCTTCAGAAGTAAAGTTAAGAGAGTTAAATGATCAGCTAGAGCGGGCGATCCAGCTGGAGGAATACGAAGCGGCAGCAAAAATTAGAGATAAACTTAAGAAGTTGGATAAAAACAAGTAGTAATTTAAATAATGTTTAGGAATTTTCTCGATAACAAAGATAGTTGGTTGAGCAAGAAGGGTCCGGAATCGGAGATCGTTTTCTCATCGCGCATCCGTCTGGCTCGTAACATTGACGGAATTCCTTTTCCTTCTAAAGCTACAATTGCTCAACGGGAGGAAGTATTCAAGTCAGCCAAGGAAGCCTATCCGCATATTAAAAGATTCAAGAATAGTTTTTTTGTTAACATGGATGACCTCGGAGAGCTAGATAGTCACTTTCTTCTTGAGCGGCACTTAATTGCTCAAGAGCACTTAGTCCAGGCTTCACACCGAGGACTTATTATGTCTAAGGATGAGGAGATTTCAATCATGGTAAATGAGGAAGATCACTTCCGGATGCAGGTAATTACCTCTGGTTTTGATCTGAAGAAATGCTGGGATATTCTTGATAATATCGATAATGATTTGAGTAAAAAAATATCTTTCTCTTTTTTGCCCGATGTAGGCTATCTAACTGCTTGTCCGACTAATGTTGGAACCGCACTTAGAGCGTCATGTATGTTGCATCTCCCAGCATTAATCCTT
Organism: Candidatus Omnitrophota bacterium; assembly: GCA_021735655.1. Classification (NCBI taxonomy): domain Bacteria; kingdom Pseudomonadati; phylum Candidatus Omnitrophota; species Candidatus Omnitrophota bacterium. The sequence continues at coordinate 293,115 of JAIPGM010000001.1, forward strand.
ACCAAACGGATCAATAAGATTTTAGAGCTTTTGGCCCGGATATCTTTTACTACTCGGGGTTTGTTTGGTGAAGGCACGCAAGCTTTAGGAAATTTTTTTCAGATTTCCAACCAAGTGAGTTTAGGTTTAAGCGAGGAAGAGCTAATCGACAATTTGATCAGTGTAGTTAACCAGGTCAAAAATCACGAAATCGGTGCTCGCAATATTTTGATTAAGAAGTACAAAAAGAATCTAGAGGATAATGTCTGGCGGGCTTTAGGAATTTTAAGAAATGCTCGTTTGATTAATAGCAAAGAAGCCCTGAGTCATCTTTCTATCTTGTCATTAGGCCTAGATTTAGGTATAATTAAAGATGTAGATTTTTCAAAGTGTAAGACTGGCAAGAAGTTGTTGCGTAACTTATTTATTATGATTCAACCGGCTCATTTACAAAAAATTGAAGGCCGGACTTTAAAAGAAAAAGAACGTGATTCAATTAGAGCCGATATTTTAAGAGAAAGGTTAGGAGGATAATAAAATGTTTAATCGTTTTACTGAAAGAGCAAGAAAAGTTTTAGTTTTGGCAAAAGAAGAGGCCCGTCGTTTTAATCACGATTATATTGGCACTGAGCATATCCTTCTAGGATTGATTCGCGAAGGCGAAGGGGTAGCCTGTGCGGTTTTGCAAAATTTAGGCGTTGATTTAGAACGTTTACGTATTGAAATTGAAAAGTTGATTTCTACCGGAAGTGTATCCTCGGTGTTGGGAGATATTCCTTTTACCCCTCGCGCTAAAAAGGCTTTAGAACTGTCGGCTGAGGAGGCTAGGAATTTAGGTCATAATTATATTGGAACCGAACATATACTTTTAGGTTTACTTCGTGAAGAAGAAGGCATTGCCTCACAGGTTTTAATTTCTTTAGGGGCGGATTTAAAAAGAATAAAAAATGAGATTTCTGCTCTTTTAGGCGGAGCAACACAAACTCAAAATCAGAATACTAATCAAAGTTCGTCGAAAACGCCGGCTTTGGATTCTTTTGGTCGTGACTTAACTAAGCTAACTCGTGATGGAAAGCTTGACCCAGTTATCGGAAGAAAAACCCAAATTGAAAGAGTGATCCAAATTTTATCCCGAAGAACAAAAAATAACCCGGTGCTTTTAGGTGAAGCCGGAGTTGGTAAGACAGCGATTGTTGAGGGTTTAGCCCAGGACATTATTAAAGGTGATGTTCCCGAGGTTTTGCGGGGAAAACGAATAATAGTTTTAGACTTGGCTTTAATGATTGCCGGAACCAAGTATCGCGGTCAGTTTGAGGAAAGAATAAAAGCGGTAATGGAGGAGATAAAGCGTTCTAAAGATGTAATTATCTTTATCGATGAGCTCCATACTTTAGTTGGTGCCGGTGCCGCCGAAGGAGCGATTGATGCTTCTAATATTTTAAAACCAGCCTTAAGCCGCGGCGAAATCCAATGCATTGGAGCAACTACTCTTGATGAATATAGAAAACATATTGAGAAAGATGCTGCTCTTGAGCGGAGATTTCAGTCAATATATGTTGAACCCAATAGCGTTGAGGAAACTATTCAGATTTTAGAAGGTTTGCGTGATAAGTACGAAGCTCATCATCGGGTTAAATTTACCGACGAGTCATTATCGGCTGCGGCAAAACTGTCTGATCGTTATGTTTCGGGAAGATTTTTGCCGGATAAAGCTATCGATTTAATTGATGAGTCGGGTGCCCGATCAAGATTGAATGTATTAACCGCACCTTCAGAAATAAAGGAACTAGAGGAGAGAATTTCTAATATTATTATTGAAAAAGAAGCGCTTATTAAGCAACAGGATTTCGAAAAGGCTGCTCGTCTTCGTGATGAAGAAAAAACTTTGCGCCTTAAGTTGGAGGTTTTAAGAAAAGAATGGAGTAAGAAAAGAGATCAGATTACTCCTGAGGTTGGATATGAAGAAATTGCTCGGCTAGTAGCTAGCATTACTGGTGTGCCGATCTATCGTTTAGAGGAAAAAGAATCAGAAAAACTTTTAAAGATAGAGCATGATCTACGTGAAAGAGTGGCCGGGCAAGATGAAGCAATTGATGCAATTGCTCGTTCAGTTAGAAGAGCCAGGGCTGGAATCAAAGAACCGCGTCGGCCGATTGGTTCGTTTTTGTTTATGGGCCCTACCGGGGTAGGCAAGACTTTGCTTGCTCGGGCTTTAGCTGAATATATGTTTGGTAATGAAGAAGCACTTATCCAATTGGACATGAGTGAATATATGGAAAAATTTAATGTTTCAAGGTTGCTTGGGGCTCCTCCGGGATATGTTGGTTATGAAGAGGGGGGTCAGCTTACTGAGCGCGTGAGACGTCGGCCCTATTCGGTTGTGCTTTTAGACGAAATTGAAAAAGCTCATCCTGATGTGTTTAATATACTTTTACAAATTTTAGAAGAAGGAAGATTAACTGATAGTTATGGTCGAAGAGTTGATTTTAGAAATACAATTTTGATTATGACTTCTAATGTCGGAGCTGGAATAATCAGAAAGCGGGGCTCTTTGGGGTTTAAAGCAATTAGTGAAGATATAAGCTATGAAGAAATGAAGAATCTTCTTCTTGAAGAAGTAAAGAAGACCTTTAAGCCGGAATTTTTAAATCGTTTAGATGAGACGGTTGTTTTTAGGCCATTGAATAGAAAAGATTTGGCAAGGATAGTAGATATCGAAATAGCTTATGTTAATAGTCGAATAGCTGAGCAAGGTTTTGAAGCTATACTAAGCCCTAAAGCTAAGGATTTATTTATTGAAAAAGGGTTTGATCCGGTTTTTGGCGCAAGACCCTTAAAGAGAGTTATTCAAAGATTCCTTGAGGATCCTTTGGCTGAGGATATTATTAGAGGCAAATTTACCGAAAAGCTAAAAAAGAAGTCAGAGAGCGATAAAATAAAGATAAAAGTAATTAAAAAAGGGGGAGCTTTAGTATTTGAATGAAAAATTGCCTTTTTATGCTCCTCTTTTTTATTATTCTGAGTTTAATCGGAATATCTGCTTTTCCATTTTCAGAAAATTACATCGAATTTAACTTAAACAATAGAGAAATAAAATTAGTAGACTTTAACCTTGGTGATTATGCTCTAAGTGGAGATTTTTCGCTGGGCAGCTATCAAGATCAAGGTTCTTTGATTTACGAGGTTGAGGGGCGTAACGTTTCTATTGGTGCTTCGGAGGGGTCGTCTTTGACCTTCGGTGATAAAACAATACCTTGGCTTGCGCTTAAAGCAGTAAAACGGGGTGAGGTTATTTTTATCGAGCAACTTTGTTGGCCGCAAGCTTTAATCAAAGGGAGTATTGACTTAGCTAAGTCTAATTTTTCTTTGGATATTAATACCGAGTGGGATGCGGCAAATCAGTTTTTAGAGGGGCACTTAAAAGTTTCGGCTAAGGCTTGGGGCAGTAGTAGTAATTTTTCACTCAGCGGTTTTTTAACTATTGACCAGGGGACCTATAAGGGTAGGGAGTTTGCCCATTTACGTTTAGATCTTTTGGGGAAACCACCGGTACTCAATATTACTGATTCAGAGTTTGTTATGACTGATGGTACGGTAGCAACTCTTGAAGGAGATAAAGTTCTAGATTTAAGAAATCTGTATAGCTATATACCACAAGCCGAATATCGGGCTAAAAAGGCCTTTATTGATGAGTGGCAACTCTTTTCGGAAGATGAAAGTAGGTTCGGATTAAAGAAAAGTCTTGATGAGAATATAGATGTTTCGGTTGGAACCGACAAACAAGAAGATTCAGCTTCGCCTGACACCGAGTTGCGTTACAGGATGAAAGATGATAAGTATTTGAAGCTAAAAATGCAAGAAAATAGCACCGTTATTGGTATTGAAAAGCGAAGGGATTTTTGATGAGCCTATTGAAATCAGTTGGCCAATTATTTCATTATTTGGGTAGTTTGGGATTTTTCGCTAAAGATACCATTCGTTGGATTTTTATCAAAAAGCGCAGCTTAAGGGCAATTGGTAGAGAGATTGTCTTTATCGGTATCGATAGCCTGCCTTTGGTCTCGCTTATTTCATTTTTTCTTGGAATAATTATTGCTTTTCAGACTGCTTATCAATTAAGAGCATTTCGTTCGGAAATTCAGCTGGCAACCTTAGTCGCTCTTTCGATGGTTAGGGAGTTGGGCCCGGTTATCGGAGCATTAATCGTTGCCGCTAGAAGTGGTGCTTCAATCACTGCCGGGATTGGCTCGATGAAGATAAGTGAGCAAATAGATGCTTTAGAGACTTTCGGGGTGGATCCGATAGATTATCTGGTTGTGCCTAAGTTTTTAGCTTTAGCAATTTGCATGCCGATTCTAATTATCTACGCTGATTGTATGGGGATAATCGGCGGTTATCTTGTCGGTACAACTAAGTTTGGAATTAGCCTCGGTTTATATTTTAGAATGACTTTTCAAGCTTTAGGCGGCCGAGATATTATGAGCGGCTTGGTTAAGAGTTTTTCCTTTGGCAGCATTATTGCTTTTGTATCTTGTTATGAAGGATTTCGTCCTTCTTCTTCGATTGACGTATCGCGTTCAGTTACTCATTCGGTAGTGCGTTCGTTTATCTTTATTGTTGCTTTTGATTGTGTATTAACGGCACTTTTTTACTTTACTGGAGTATGATAAAAATAAGAGGAATAAGCAGGTCGTTTGGCGAAAAACAGATTCTAAAAGGAATCAACCTTACGGTTAATAAGGGGGAAACTTTCCTTTTGATTGGACGCAGTGGCGCCGGGAAAACTGTCCTTTTAAAGAATATTATCGGCTTGCTTCGACCGGATCATGGTACAATTTGCATTGATGATGTTGATATTACTCAGTTGAGCAAAAAGAAATTAGAAAAAGTAAGGTTAGAATTTGGTTTAGTTTTTCAAGGCAGTGCTTTGTTTGATTTTTTAAGTATCGAGGAAAATGTTGGATTTTTTCTTTATCAGCATACAACTTTGAGTAAACGGCAGATAAGAAAAAAGGTTACCGAAACATTAGCCTTGGTAGGGTTAAAGGGGATAGAAGATTCTTATCCTTATGAATTAAGTGGTGGAATGAGAAAGCGGGTTGCTATAGCTCGCTCAGTTATTTATAATCCGAAAATTATAATTTATGATGAGCCGACAACCGGAATTGACCCGATCGCTGTTGACAAGATAGTTTCTTTAATTGAAGATCTCCATCGGCGCCTCGGGATTACCTCAGTAGTGGTAACGCATGATTTAGAAGTCGGCTTAAGGCTTGCGGATCGATTGGCTTTTCTGCTTGGTGGCAAGATAATATTTGAGGGCGATAAAGAAGATCTAAAAAATAGTAAAGACGACCGCCTTATTCAATTCTTAAAAGGGTCTTCTGGAGGCCCAATACAGGAAATGGAGGTATAAATATGACTGTAAAAAATCTTTGGGATAGGAAGAAAAATATCGTTTACATTAAAGTGGGGAGTTTTTTCTTAGGAGCGTTGATTATAGTATTCATTACACTGATTTCCTTGAAAGAGGTAAATATTTTTAAAGGTACCTATGAAGTGACGGTTACCTTTGATTTTGCCGAAGGGTTAGCGAATGCTTCCCCGGTCCGTTTTTGCGGTGTAGACGTAGGTGAGGTAAGAACGGTAGTAGTTAAGGAGATTGGCGATAAGCCGTTGGTATTTGTTTATGCGAAGATAGAAAAAGGAGTGAATATTCCTAAAGACTCCTATTTTTTTGTAAATAGTTTAAGCTTGTTCGGTGAAAAGTATCTAGAGATCGATCCGCCGCAAAAGGTAACTGCTTATATCCAAGAGGGTGATATTGTTGAAGGAATCTCTCCGGTTCCCTTGTTTGATATTTTTGCCAGTGCTTCCAAAACCATGAATGAGGTAAGAGCTTTTTTAAGAGAGGGCGAAATTAAACAGTCAGTTGCCAATATAGTTAATAATATTGAAGATGTTACTTTAGAAGTGAAGGGTTTACTTGAAGATATGAAGGACAAACAAGGGACCATCGGACGCTTGCTGTATGACGATTCACTTTATCAAACAACCGAGGAGTTTATCGGAGATTTGAAGGCTCATCCTTGGAAGTTATTACATAAGCCTAAAGATCGCAAAAAAAGAAAATAGGAAATTTTAGAAGGTAGTTAATTGATTAAAGATGCAGTCTTTATCACGTCGGTTTTAGTATTAACTACTTACCAATTACCAATTATTCAATTATATAATCATGTTTAATTGTTCCGGATGCGGGTATCAATCGGTTAAATGGTTGGGCAAATGCCCTACTTGCCAAGGCTGGGAGACTTTTGTTGAGGAGGTAAAAAAAACCTCCGGTGGCGTTAGAAAGGAGAAGCGTTTACCTCAACTTATCGGTGAAATAGATTCAAAAGAGCTATCGCGGATCGAAACCGGAATTGGGGAGTTTGATCGAATGCTCGGCGGTGGGCTTGTTCCCGGCGAGGTAGTGCTTATTGGTGGTGAGCCCGGCGTAGGCAAGTCAACTCTTTTGCTGGAAGTGGCTGCCCGTCTCACCAAAAATGGTAAGACTCTCTATGTTAGTGCTGAAGAGTCAATTGAGCAGCTAACTCTTAGAACTAAACGTTTTCAAAGCGATACCAAAAAACTTTATATTCTTGATGAAGACAATGTTGAATATATCTATAAAGCGATTCAGGAGAATGGATTCAAATTTGTGGTAATTGATTCGATTCAGGTAGTTTATTATCCGCAACTTGATGGTTCCAAGGGAAGCATCTCTCAGATTAGAGGCTGCACTGATTACCTTACTCAGATAGCCAAAACCTTGGGAATTGTTATTTTTATGGTTGGCCATGTTACTAAGGATGGTGCAATTGCTGGGCCTAAAGTACTTGAACATATTGTCGATTGTGTTCTTTATTTTGAAGGTGAATCACTTTCGAATTATCGTATTTTACGGTCAATGAAGAATAGGTTTGGACCGACTGGGGATTTAGCTGTTTTTGAGATGAAATCAATTGGGTTAGCGGAGGTTAAGAAGACCACTGATATTTTTCTTCCTCATCGTGAGCAATCATTTCCGGGGAGCTGTGTTGTTTGTGTAATTGAAGGGTTGCGACCATTGTTGATTGAGCTTCAATCTTTAGTCAGTCGGGCTTCTTTTGGAGTGGCCCGTCGAAGAAGTCTTGGTTTTGATTTCAACCGGTTTTCACTTTTGGTGGCGATTATTGAAAAACGCTTAAAATTATCTCTTTCCAGCGAAGATATTTTTTTAAATGTTGCCGGGGGCTTGAGACTTAATGACCCCGCAGCAGATTTTGGTGCAGTGATGGCAATTATATCTAGCTTTCGGGATAAGAATTTACCTCCCGAGACGCTTTTTATCGGAGAGGTAGGGCTGGCCGGTGAGCTGCGGCGTGTTTCTAACATAAATTTGCGACTGAAGGAAGCTCAAAGAGCTGATTTTAAATATTGTATAATTCCTGAGCCTAACCTAAAGGAGGTGGATAAAGGTTTTAGTTCAAGAATTAAAAGTTATGGTTGTCTAAAAGAGGCAGTGAAAGAGGTATTCTGAGTGAAAAAAGTATTCATTAATCAATTCTGCAAAAAGCAGACATGCTGAGGAGGTTTTTATGGGTTTATTTTTTTTAAGAATCTTGTTTATTTTAATTTTTATCGGAATGGGTTATGTTCTGGGCGGAACCGATTCAATATTTTTTGCGGCAATCGGCGCTGCGGTTGGTATCGTTGTCGTTCTCTTTGAGGTGTTTGCCCGGCGAGTTTCCTTAAAAGGCTTATCTAGCGCAGTATTTGGAATAATGCTGGGGCTTTTGTTGGCTTGGATATTTTCTGAAACCTTAAACCAATTTTCATCATCTCCAGATTTCCCTTCCCAAGTAGTTAATAATATTAGAATATTTGTCACTTTCATCTTTGTTTACTTGGGACTCACCTTAGGCCTAAAAGGCAAAGATGACTTCCATTTAATTATTCCTTATATTAAGTTTAAACGTCAAGAGTTGAAGGAAGAAATTATTGTCATGGATACTAGTGTTATTATTGACGGAAGGATACTAGATCTTGTGAAGACTAGGTTTATCGAAGCTAAGTTTTTAGTTCCTCGGTTTGTACTTAATGAACTTCATGCTTTGAGTGATTCCACTGATCATATGAAACGCCAAAAGGGGAAGCGGGGTATTGAAATTCTACATTCTTTAAAACAAGAGCCAAACATTGACGTTGAAATATATGATAAGCCGGTAGAAGGGGTTAAAAGTGTAGATGAGAAGATTATCCGTTTGGGTCAAGAGCAAGATGCTAAGGTCATGACCACTGATTATAATTTAAACCGGATAGCTCAGTTGCAGGGCGTAGGTGTTTTAAATATCAATGATTTAGCTAATGCTTTGAAGCCAACTTTTGTTGCCGGTCAGCGTTTTCAACTCAAGTTGATAAAAGAAGGTAAGGAACAGAGCCAGGCTATAGGTTACCTAGAGGACGGAACTATGGTTGTGGTTGAGGGTGGTCGACGCTTAATCGGTAAAATTGTAACTATTGAGGTTACTTCGATTTTACAGAGTTCAAGCGGAAGAATTGTGTTTACAAAATTAGCAAAGTAGGTAATGAACCTTGGCGTAGTAATTGTTTCTGCTGGCATTGGCACGCGGCTCGGAAAGCGAGATAAGCCAATTTTAAAGTTAGGCTCGAAGCCTCTTTTTTCCCATAGCTTAGAAGTTTTTAAAAGTCTAAAACAGGTAAAGCAGATTGTTTTGGTGTTGAGAAAGAGCCATTTTCGTTTAGCTCGAAAGTTTATTCAAGACGGCCGAGTGATTTTAGTTGAGGGTGGCGCACGGAGAAGAGATTCAGTATATAACGGTTTGTTGGCTTTAGACGGCGGTATTGATTCGGTTCTTGTCCACGACGGAGCCAGGCCGCTGATAAGTAGAGAACTAGTAATTAAGGTAATCAAAGCACTTAAAATTAATCCGGCAGTAATTTTAGGAGTTAAAGCTACTGATACCTTGAAGTTGACTAAAGGAAAGATTATCAAAAAGACTGTTAAGCGGGATGATTTTTATTGTGCTCAAACCCCGCAAGGTTTTAGAAAAGATTTAATAGTCGAGGCTTATAAAAAGTTTAAGTCAAAAGCAATCACCGATAGTGCCCAGGCGGTTGAGCTTTTAGGTAAGCGAGTTAAAATCGTAGAGGGGGATAGATATAATATTAAAATAACCTATCCCCAAGATATAGCTTTAGCTGAAGCTATATATAGACTTAAGAGGTGAAAGGATATGAATGGTTATCAAGTTGGTTTGGGGTTTGATGTTCATAAATTTAGCACAAAGAAGAAAAGCTTAATTCTGGGCGGGATGAAGATTCCGGCTGCCTTTAGTCTTGAAGCAGTTTCTGATGGAGATTTAATATTACATGCAGTAAGTGATTCGATACTTGGCGCAGCTGGTTTAGGCGACATCGGTGATTATTTTCCTCCTGAGAGCAAGCAGTCAAAGAATATCGATAGCATAGATATCACTCGCTTTGTGCTTAAAAAAATCGGCGGCAAATACAAAATTGAGAATGTTGATATTATTATCGTAGCCGATAAACCTCGTCTAGTTAAGTATAAACAGGCAATTACTAAATCTTTGAGGAAGATCCTAGTAACAGTAAATGTGAACCTAAAGATTAAATCGAAAGAGGGCCAAAACATTCTTGGTACCAAAAATGGTATGAGCTGTTTAGCTGTAGCTCTTTTGAAGGAAAAATGAGTATCAAAATATATAATTCGCTGAGCAGGAAAAAGGAAGAGTTTAAACCTTTGAGAAAAGGTAAGGTTTCAATGTATGTTTGCGGTCCGACCGTTTATGGCGAGCCGCACATCGGACACGTGCGCAGCGCCTATATATTTGATGTTATTCGACGCTATTTTGAATCTAAAAAATACAAAGTTAAATTTGTTAGGAATGTAACCGATATTGACGATAAGATAATTAATAAGGCCAAGGAAGAATTTAAAAATGAGGATATAAATATCGCAGTTAAGAAGGTTTCAGAAAAGTATCTTAAGGCTTATCATGAATGTATAGATGAATTGGGAATAAAGAAACCTACCCATGAACCAAAGGCTACTGAATATATCAAGAAGATGATAGCTTTTATACAAAAGTTAATCAAAAAAGGCGTTGCTTATGAGTCAGGAGGAGATGTCTATTTTGATATCACCAAGGCTATCGGCTATGGTAAATTATCTAACCAGAGCTTAGAGATGTTGGAGTCAGGATCGAAAAAAGATCAAATCGGGATTAAGCATAACCAGTTAGATTTTGCTCTTTGGAAGAAGGCCAAACCTGATGAACGCAGTTGGAATAGTCCTTGGGGACAGGGGCGCCCGGGTTGGCATATTGAATGCTCGGTTATGAGTTCTGATATTTTAGGCAGTCAGTTTGATATCCATGGCGGAGGAATTGATCTTATTTTTCCTCATCATGAAAATGAAATCGCTCAATCTGAAGGCGCCGGCGGAAAATTTGCTAGGTATTGGATTCATAATGGTCTTTTGACAATTAATAAAGAGAAGATGGCTAAATCATTAGGCAATTTTATTACTATTAATGAGCTAGAAGATCGAGGCTACCCTCTAGATGTGCTTAAACTTTTATTTTTGCAAAGTCATTATTCACATCCGGTAGATTTTACTTGGGAAAGAATGGAGGAGTTAAAGAAAGCTTACGAAAGAATTTTGATATTGGTCGATAAGGCTAAGGGTGTCCAGAGTGGTCTTGGAGAGGAAGGTATGCTTATGTATAAACAGCAGTTTACTGAAGCGATGGATGATGATTTTAATGCCGCAAAGGCTTTAGCTGTATTATTTGATTTAGTTGCAAGGTGTAATAAACTTTTAGAAAGCGACCAGGAGAATAAACAATTCATGCTTCGCCGTGGGGTAGAACTAATAAAAGAAATGGGAGGTATTCTTGGGCTTAGCTTTAAACAGGAGATAGCTAAAGGAGTGTCGGTTGAGGAGATAGATGAGAAGGTTAAACTTAGGTCAGAGTGTAAGCAGAAGAAAAAGTTTGACCAGGCTGATTCAATCAGGAAAGACTTAGAAGCTAAAGGAATCATTTTAGAAGACACTAAGGATGGAACAACATGGCGAAGAAAGCTTTAAAAGCCAAGAAAAAAGCAATTTTTATTACCATTGAAGGGCTAGAAGGTTGTGGAAAAAGCAGCGTTATAAAATTTTTAAATAATTTTTTAAGGCGGAAAAAGTTTTCGGTTAAAATTTATCGTGAGCCAGGCTCAACCGCAATCGGTGAAAAGATCCGAAAAATTCTTTTAGATAAAAAGAACAAGAAATTGTCGGCACACACAGAACTCTTGTTATATTTAGCAGCCAGAACCCAGCTCATCGAGGAGGAGTTAGAAAAAAGCCTGTTGAAATATGATTTTGTTATTTGTGATCGTTTTTTTGATTCTACTCTAGTTTACCAAGGCTTTGCTCTTGGCTTAAAGAAAGCTACTGAACTTTCAGTTAAAATATTTTCTTTAGGAATTAAGCCGGATTTAACATTTTATCTTGATCTTCCGGCAAAAAAAGGCCTTAGTCGCTTAAAGACGCGTGATCGGATCGAGTCGCGGCCTTTAAATTTTCATAATAAGCTACGCAAAGGATTCTTACAGCTTTCAAAAAGATATCCTCGCCGGATAAAAACTATTGATGCCCGCGGAGATTTAGAAAGTATCTATAAAAAAATAAGCAGAATTTTAGTCAAGTATTGTTAATTTTTAATAGTCGCCAAATTGACGCTTACGATGGACCAAAGCCAAGAGTTATTTAGTTATTTCCATACCCTTAAAAAACATTCCTGCATTGGAGTCGGCTATACTTTTATCGGAGAGGACTTTTCGCAAGTTCCCGATATTATAAAATTGATAAATTGTCAAGATGCAGATCGTTTTTGTAATAGTTGCTGGGATTGCAAACGGATCGACGAGGCTAATCACCCGGATTTATTGACAATTGAGCCGCAGGGCTTAACTATAAAAATCGAAGCTATTCGTGAGGCGATTCGTTTTCTTTCTTTAAAAAGTTTTCGTCTAACACGTAAAGCTATAGTTATAAAAGGTGCCCAAAATTTAACTCCCCAGGCTGCAGCAGCATTTCTGAAGACTTTGGAGGAGGCCCCGGACAATTCTTTCATTGCTCTTTGTATGTCAAAATTAGACGGGGTTCCGGCAACAATTATCTCGCGTTGCCGGAAGATTTTCTTACCGTTTAGCCAAAATAGCCTAGTTTCGAGCGATCGGGAACTTATTTTTGATCTTTTCGCCGGCCGGGATCTGTTTTTTAAGGACCGTAAGGAATTTTCTGTTTTCTTATGGGGACTAATTGCTTTGCTGCATACTGATTTATTGGTAAAAAAGGGTGGGCGAAATAATCAGTTGTCTAATTATAAGGAATGTGCGATAATTTTAAATTCTTACAGTCCGTCCCGAATCAGCAGTATTTTAGAGGATTTATTGAAAATTTACAGTGCTCATGGTAGCGTGAATATTAATTTAGCCCTGAATTTAATAAAGGCTAAACTAAAATAAGGAAAAGATAATGAAAGTTGCTTTAGTACGGTTGCGCGAAGCTGGACAGCTGATGACTTATAAGGTTACCGAGGACGTCAGTGTTCATGATTATGTTATTGTTGAGGCCGATCGGGGACTTGATTATGGTGAGGTCATCGAAGTAAGTGAGGCCAACCTTTGTCCAAAAAGTGAGAGTAAGGAAAGTTCGGTCAAAAGTATTGTCCGAAAGCTAACTCCCCCAGACAAGAAGGTGATTAAAGCAAATAGGCAGGAATCCAAAGATGCGATGCGCTTATGTGCGCGTAAAATTAGAGAGTACAAATTAGCGATGAAGTTGGTTGACGCTGAGTATTCTTTCGATAAGAAAAAAATTGTTTTTTATTTTACTTCTGAAGGAAGAGTAGACTTTCGGGAACTAGTAAAAGAGTTAGCCAAAGTTTTTAAGATTAGAATAGAGATGCGGCAAATTGGCGTACGCGACGAAGCCAGGCTTTTTGGCGGCGTAGGACCTTGCGGTCACTCTCTTTGTTGTATCCGATTTTTGAAAAGTTTTGAGCCGGTAAGTATGAAGATGGCTAAGGCTCAGAAATTACCTTTAAGTAGTGGTAAAATTTCCGGTATTTGCGGAAGGTTAATGTGTTGTCTTTTTTATGAGTACAAGAATTATCGTGAATTATCTAAGGGATTACCTAAAGAGGGCCAAACTATCGATACTGAACAAGGAAAGGGTAAGGTAATTTCAGTAAATGTTTTAAAGCGGCTTGTCTGTGTTCAGTTTGAAGATGGCCGAACAGAAAAAATCACCTTTAAAGAAAATGAGTAAGTTTTATCTTACTACCCCTATTTATTATGTGAATTCCGAACCGCATATCGGCCACGCCTATACCAATATAATTTCTGATTGCACGGCTCGTTATCAACGCTTGAAAGGCAACCAGGTTTTCTTTTTGACTGGCACTGATGAACATGGCGAAAAAATAAAGAAGGCTGCTGAGGCTCAGCAACAAGAGGTTAAGGTTTTCATCGACAATAAGGCAGAGATATTCAGGAAGTTGTGGGAAAAACTAAATATTTCCAATGATTTTTTTATTCGGACCACTGATGATTTCCATAAACAAGTAGTTCAGGTGGTGGTTAGTAAATTAATTGAAAAGGGTGATATCTATAAGGCCAAATATAAGGGGTTTTATTGTACCCCTTGTGAAGGTTTTTGGACTCCGGTTCAAGTTAAGGAAGCTGGAGGTTGTCCGGACTGTAAGCGGGAGGTTCAGCTTATCGAAGAGGATAATTATTTCTTTAAACTTTCAAAATATCAGGATTGGTTAGTTAGTCATCTTAAAAATAATCCTGGTTTTGCGCAACCCAAGAGTCGTTATAATGAGGTATCAGCATTTTTAGAAAAGAATAAGTTGGAGGATTTGTGTATTTCCCGTCCTAAAAAGCGTTTAAGTTGGGGGGTTGCTTTTCCCGGTGACGATCAATATGTAATTTATGTCTGGTTTGATGCTTTAATTAATTATATTAGTGGAGCCGGTTACAGTATAGATCAGGAAAAATTCTCTCGACTTTGGCCAGCCGAGATTCATTTTATGGCTAAGGATATCCTACGCCACCATGCCATATTTTGGCCGATAATGCTAAAGGCTTTGGATCTTGAACTGCCTAAAGTTGTTTTTGCCCATGGTTGGTGGAAGTTTGAGGGTGAAAAAATGTCTAAATCAAGAGGGAACATCGTCAATCCTTTTGACGTTATCGAGACTTTAGCTATTTCACTCTCAGGAAGCAAAGAGATGGCCGTAGATGCTTTACGATACTTTTTGTTGCGCGAGGTACCAATAGGTTCTGACGGTACTTTTTCTTGGCCGGCTTTGTTTAATCGAACTAACTCTGATTTAGCTAATGATTTAGGTAATTTAGTCTATCGGACCTTAAATATGGCTGAAAAGTATTTTGAAGGTAAAGTTAAGCCCTCAAAGAGCAGTCTCCCTTTTGAGTTTAAGCAAAGTCTTGGTAACCTTGAGGCTAGGTATTCTGAGCTTATGGATAGTTGTGCTTTTTCAGTTGCCCTAGAGGAAGTTTTTGGTTTTATTAGAGCCATGAATAAGTTTATCGAAGACTCAAAGCCTTGGACTCTTTGGAAAGAGAAAAAGGTTGAAGAACTTGAAAACTTTTTATATTATCTTCTTGAAGGCATTCGTATATCAGCTTTGTATTTATCTGCGGCTATGCCGAATGCGGCTAAGTCGATTTATTCTCAGTTAGGGCTAACTCAGGGTGAATTTTCTTTAGCTTCAGCTAAATGGGGCACTCAGAAAGAATTCAAAATAAAAAAAGAAAAACCGCTTTTTCCACGCATTGATGCTGATTGATTCTCATTGTCACCTCAATAACCTTTCAGAAATAACCAGAAAAGAAATTCTGGATACTTCAAGAAATGACTTTCAATATTGCTTTATCGATTCGAGTATAGACCTGAATAGTTCTTTAGCTTCTAGTCGATTGTCGGCGAGTTGCGACCATGTCTATACATCATTAGGTTTTCATCCCTTATCGGGAGAGAGCTTTGATCATCAAACACCAAAAGCTTACGGAAATCTAATTAAAAATAATGATAAAGTTATTGCTGTCGGTGAAATCGGTCTTGACTACAAAGCGACTATATCAACCAAAAAACAGGAAGAAATTTTTAAGACTTTTATTAAAATTGCTAAAGATAATAATTTGCCGATAACTATACATAATCGTATTAATCCTTTAGGAGATAAGTTAAATGAGCCTCAACGGGTATTGGATATATTGGATGAATTTTATCAAACTTACGAAATGGTGATATTCCATTGTTTTTCTCATTCGGTCCAAATTTTAGAAAGAATTATTAAGAAGATGGGTTTTGTCTCTTTTTCTTTGAATATTTTGCGTAAGAGTAATAAAATACTTAGATCTTTAGAGAAATGCCCTTTAGAAAATATTTTGTTTGAGACCGATTCTCCTTATATGAGAATAAAAGATACCAATTCCACGCCTTTAGATATAGGTAAAGTCTACGATCGGGCAGCTCAAATAAAAGGTGTGGCGAGGGATGAATTAGAAAAACAAGTTTTTTTAAATGCCAGAAAGGCATTTTCATTTAACCCCGGAGGCAAATGATGACTTCGCTAAGATTTAAAAATAATCGTTTGTTTTATCTTGACCAGACTCAGCTGCCGCTAAAAGAGCTTTGGCGAGAGTGCCGGAGGCTAGAAGATGGCTTTTTGGCAATTAAACTCTTGCGAGTCAGAGGAGCTCCGTTGATTGGAGTCTTTGCGGCTTATTGTGTTGCAATTCATCTTAACAACCTTTCAAAGTCCAAAGATGTTTTTTTGAGGCAATTTAAAAAGTCTTTGAAAGATTTAGAGGCTTGTCGGCCGACAGCAGTTAATCTTTCCTGGGCCCTTAATCGCCTCAGGAAGGCAGCCAATAAGGTTAGCGGGCAAAGTATTTCAGTCATTAAAAGGGAAGTATTAAATGAGGCTAAGGCAATTCATAAACAGGATGTTTTGTTGTGTAAACAAATGGCTGATTGCGGTTTAAAGCTAATTAAAAAAGGTGATCAGATTCTAACTCATTGTAATACCGGATTTCTTGCTACTTCAGGACAAGGTACAGCCTTAGCGGTGATTTATCAGGCTGCGAAAAAGTATAATAATAAAATAGTTGTATATGCTGATGAGACTCGACCGCTACTACAAGGTTCACGCCTCAGCGCTTGGGAACTAATAAAGAAAAAAGTACCTTCTTATGTTATCTGCGATAACATGGCCGCTTCACTTATGGCTAAAGGCAAGATAGATAAAGTTTTCCTTGGGGCTGACCGCATTTCAGCCAACGGTGATGTAGCTAATAAAATTGGTACTTATAATGTTGCGGTTATTGCTAATTACCATAAAGTACCTTTCTATGTGGTTGCACCATTTTCTACTTTTGATTTATCATTAAAAAGCGGTGCTTCTATTCCGATTGAGGAACGAAAGCCTGATGAAGTACGTAAGGTGGTAAGCAAAGTTTATATAGCGCCAAAGCAGGCTAAAGTTTGTAATCCGGCCTTTGATGTAACTCCGAGTAGGCTGATTACAGCTATTGTTAGCGATAAAGGGATTATCTATCCGCCGTTTAGAAAGAATATTAAAAAGGTGTTGTGTCGATGAAGGAATTAGCTTGGATTGATTACTTGAGACAAATAGTTCCCAAGAGCCGGGAAGTTTTAATCGGCATCGGCGATGACTGTGCTCAAGTTAAATCCAGAAGCGATAAGTTATTACTTAAGAGCGATTTATTTATTGAGAATATTCATTTTAAGTTAGGAAAGACAGGGTTTAAAACAATCGGTTTGCGGGCAGTAGCAAGAGTGCTTTCAGATTTTGCTGCTTGTGGAGGAGTTCCAAAATTTATCGGTATTTCAATAGGCATTCCCAGCTATTTAAAAATTAGCGACGTAAAGAAGATATTGGGAGCAGTTTTAATTCAGGCTAAGAAATATAAATTCTCTTTAGTTGGTGGTGATACTGCTAAAAGTGCAAAATTATTTTTAGATGTTTGGGGGTTAGGTGTAGCCCCTAAATTTATCTCAAGAGACGGCGCAAAGGTTGGAGATTATATTTTTATTACTGGAAAGTTAGGTACAAATAGGTTAAATGAGCCTTTTGAGCCAAGGCTTAAGGAGGCCCAATATTTAGCTAAGAATTTTAGATTAAATTCGATGATCGATATATCCGATGGTTTTATTGTAGATCTTTATCGAGTTTTGACTTTAAGTAAAAAAGGTGCTTGTCTTAATAAAGAGGCTATACCTGCCGTCAACGGGAAAGCTGATTTTTATCGCGGAGAAGACTATGAATTGATTTTTACTGTAGATAAGGCTGAGAAGAAGCTTAAAACTTTGGAAAAGAAATTCTACTGTGTTGGTAGGGTGAAATCTAAGCAGTTTGGGTATAAAATTGAGAAAAACAATAAGTTATATAATTTATCGCCGAACGGTTACTTGCATTTTTAATTGAGATGAAGTTTAATTTGACATTAAAGTTAAAGAGTTTATCGGCTACGGAAACTAAGCACTACGGTGAATTGTTTTCAAAGGCTTTGTCTGGTCGGGACCTGGTTGTATTAGTTGGAGCCTTGGGCGGCGGTAAAACTACCTTTACCAAGGGCATTCTTAAAGGTTTAGGTTATCGGGGTCGGGTTCTAAGCCCATCATTTACTTTAGTACGTGAGTATCTAACTAAAAAGTTTAAGACCTATCATGTTGATTTATATCGCTTGGATAAAAATGAGGCCTTAAACCTAGGGCTTGATGATTTTATCTATTCCGATAATAGTCTTACTTTGATTGAGTGGGGTGATAGGATAGATAAGGAATTGGATAAGTATATAGTGGTTAAGTTCTCATACTTAGCTGAAAGTTCAAGGCAGTTATTAATTTCAACGGTAGGTTATAATAAGCAGAAAATAAAAGCCATAAAAGGATTGATTAACAAATGAATTTATTAGTAGTTGATGCCAGTTCTGAGAATATCTCACTAGCTATAAAATATAAAGGAAAGCTAGTGGCTGATTTTAATCGAAAGAAACGCTTTGGGGCGTCTTTACTTATTCAGCAGATTGACAGGCAGTTAAGTAAGAATAAGCTAAGTCTAAAGTCAATGGATGCTTTTGTAGTTGGCAGTGGCCCAGGTTCTTTTACTGGCCTTCGGATATCCTTTAGCGTAATTAAAGCCTTTATGTTGGTAACTAAAAAACCGACTATCGAGGTGGGAAGTTCTTATTCTTTAGCTTATGCTTTGAGGAATAAGTCTAGCAAAATAGCGGTTATTTCCGATGCCCGGCGAGGTTTAATCTACGGAGTTTGTTTTAAGTCTAGATTGGGAGTTTTAAGGAAAGAGGCTAAAGAAAAACTTTACAAACTAGAGGAGTTTATCAAGAACAAAGAGGATTATCTTTTTTGTACCTATGATAAAGATCTAAGAGATCAGGTTTCCAATTTAAATAAAAAGATTGGGTTTTATGATAAAGATTTATACCCTAAGGCTCGGGATTTGCTACTTGAGGCTGAGCTGTGTTATAATCAAGGTAAGTTTACCACAATTGACAAGTTAAAGCCTTTATATCTACATCCAAAAACATGCCAAATCCAAAAAAAATAATTCGTCCGCTTTGGATTGAAGTTGATTTAGCGGCTTTAAGTAGTAACTTTAAAGCAATCAAAGCTTACCTTGAGCCAAAAACTAAGATAATTGCAACTATCAAGCAGTCTGCCTATGGGCATGGTCTTGTTCCAGTAGCCAAACAGTTAAAAAAAGACGGCGTAGATATTTTTGGTGTTGGCAGTATTGAGGAAGCCCTGGCTTTGCGTGAGGCTGGTTTTGATTCCCCGGTGATTGTTTTAACGGCAGTCTTAAGTAATTTTTGTAATTTATTTTTAGAACACAAGGTTATTCCGACAATAGTCGATTTAGAATTTGCTAAAAAATTAAATCGTTTGGCTAAAAAGATGGGTCGTAAAGTAGCCGTTCATGTAAAGGTTGATACCGGGATGGGTCGTTTAGGGTTTCATTATAAACAAGCTGACCAATTTGTCAGGGAGTTAGCTAAACTTAAAAATATAATTCTTGAGGGTATTTATACCCATTTCCCGGCCGCTGACAGTGACCCTGGTTTTACTCAGTATCAGATAGATGCTTTTAATGGTTTTATCGAGCAGTTAAAAACCGAAGGTATATCATTTAAATATCAACATTGCGCTAACAGTATTGGGTTATTGCGTTACAGTCACACTTATTTTAATATGGTTCGTCCCGGGCTCATTCTTTATGGGGTTAAACCTCAGGCTGAGGTAGATATCGGAATTAAACCGGTATTAAGTTTAAAGTCAAGGATTGTCTTTATTAAACAGGTTAAAAAAGGCTCAGGAGTTAGTTACGGAAGAACCTACATAGCTAAGAATAACCGCAATATCGCTACGGTGGCGGTTGGCTACGCTGATGGTTATCCTTGGTCTTTGTCTAACAAGTCTAAAGTTTTAATTAAGGGTAAATTTTTCGAGTTAGTCGGTAGAGTTTGCATGGATCATATTATGATAGACTTAAAAGGTAGAAGCGATATTAAGGTTGGTGAAGAAGTAATTTTAATTGGTGAAAGCAAAACTAAGAAAATATTGGCTGAAGACTTAGCTGAACTGGCTCAAACTATTCCCTATGAAATTGTAAGTAGACTTTCCGAGAGAATACCTCGAATTTACAAGAAGTAGAAATTTCTTTTAAGCCCCGGTGTGATAGATATAAAATGCTTCATCATTGCCAACAACTGGATGTATGCGAAAGGTTCCATTAGTTAGAATACCATTATCAAGGGTATCGTCAATTTTCTGTAATGGTTCAGCTTTTGGTGCACAAAAAACACCTGGCGTAGGAAAGCAATGGTTAGAAATTAAAATACTAAGCTCATAAGGAGCTCCATCTGCTTCGAGATCATAACAATAAAGAGCATAAATTCCTCCCCAGGGATGCATGACCATACTACCGTCTAAGTATGGACCGTCCCAACCTCTAATCGTTGCACCAGAGGTTGCATTAACCAAAGTAGAACTATATACCGGTACCCATTCTGTTTCATCTACGAAACCATCGGCGGGGTCATCGTCGGGAAATTCTTCTAATGGCCATTGAGCGGTATCAGCGTAATGGGATAAGATAGCAGTCTTGGTAGCTTTAATATCAGCTATAGCCCGAGTGACTTTAGCCTTCTCAATAGCCCTGAAAGCATTAGGAGCAATGATTGCCGCTAGAATTGCAATGATAGCAATGACTACGATAAGTTCGATTAGAGTGAATGATTTTTTCATAAAAAATTTCCTTTTGAATAATTATATCACAACAGGAAGAGGTAATTTAATAGGGTAATTTGCTGTTTGCCTAAATATTATGGAGTATAGCGATCGTCATAATCCCAAAATAATATCCAGTGAATATCAGACATTGACCCTCCGGCTGATCCGCGAACATTACCGGTATTGAGCGGCCAATCTTCGTCATCATCCACCATAGTGTCTAACTTTTTAGCAGCACTCTGTGGCATTCGACAGGTACTAGGATTAATAACGCCTTCAACGTAAGGATAACAATAATTATCTATTTCTAAAACTAATTCTTCTATGCCATTTACCGGATCGCTATAATCTTGCCAACAAGTAAAAGCATATTGGCCTCCCCAAGGATGCATTCCGGGAGTCTTTTCCACATAAGGTCCATCCCAGCCTGGCCAGGTTGCTGGTGCCCAATGCAGAGTAATATTGAGAGGATTTGTGTCTAAAGGGTTTTGACCTGGTAACAAGTGCATTTGCGTACCAGTGTAGCCATCCATAACTTTACGTCCAGTATCAGCATAAAGAGCACCAACTGAGGTTTTAAGAACTCTGGAATCAGCAATTACTCTGGCAACTTTGGCTTTTTCAATGGCCTTAAAGGCATTAGGAGCGATAATTGCTGCAAGGATAGCAATGATAGCAATGACTACGATAAGTTCGATTAGAGTGAATGATTTTTTCATAAAAAATCTCCTTTTGAATAATTATATCACGATAAGATGGATTTAATAGTGTAATTTACCTTATTAGGCGCAATCCGGTTACGCCGATAGTTAAAAAGAATAGTGGCGCCATCCAAGGGCTAATCATTGGCAGAATAATGCCTGATTTTCCTAAAGCAACGCTAAATGAAGAGATAAAGTAGTAGATAAAGATAAAGATAAACCCTACCCCCAAGGAAGTAAGGCCAACCTTACGTTTTTTAATTTCTAGAGCAAAGGGTAGAATTCCGATAACTAAGAAGAAATGGGAGAAAGGCTCGACTAATTTTTGGTTATAGTGAATGATTAATTCTTTTAGTTTTTCTTGTGAGCCGATTTTTTTTAACTGATCTATTTCACGTTGTAAATCATTGAGAGGAGTGAATTCCAGGAGAATACTTTTTTTAAGTAGAAGTTCCTGAGGGTTTTCAGCTAAGGGAATAGGCTTTTTGTCCAAGTTTTGGCTGTTGATGCTTTTACCATAGCGGTCAAAGGTATTTTCTTTAACTAATGTAGCGGTCCACTGTTCATTTTTATAGTAGATAGTTTTACAGATTATTTCTTTTATAAAGTCACCTTCTTTGTCTTCTTGAAAGATTGCAACATCAGTTAAGATTTTTTCACTTGGTGAAAATTCCCGGGCAAAGAAAATCATTCCACCTGAGGAGAACTTAAAGTTTCGCTCAAGCGAAGATCCGGAGAGGTCTTTTTTTATGAAGTTTCTTTTAATTTCTTCAACTTCTCTTTGAGATTTAATCAGTACTTTTTCTTGAAGGTAGAAGGCGCCAGAGGAGACAACAATTGAAAACAAAATCAGCGGCAAAGACAGGGACATAATGCTTACTCCGGCTGAGCGCATTCCGGCAATTTCGTTACCCCGATTGAGTTCCCCTAAGGTATAAAGCATACTGATCAGGAGTGCAAAAGGGCTTACCCATTTGAAGATCCAAGGAATCATACTTAGATAATAACGCACGAGCATTAGAAATGGTATTTTTGATTTTAGGATATCGGCAAGATTACTGAAGGTATCAATGACAAAGAAAAGACCGATAAATATGGCTAGGATAGAAATATATCCTAAAACAGCACTTTTTAAAGTATATTTATCGAGAATGCGCATACTTATAGATAAGAGAAACTCCTAAAAGCATAATTATAAAACTGGATAGCCAAATTCCGATCCAAGGGGTTACTATTTGACGTTCGATTAAGGCTTTACCTAGTATTGAAAGCAGGTAGTAGGTTAGTGCACCTAAACAGGCAATACCGAAGTTAATCGATTTTTCCCGGTGGCGTACAACTAGAGATACTCCGAAACCTAAGATAGTGAAGGCAATGATCGAGAAGGATAGATTTATCCTTTCGTGAAATTCAGTCAGAAAATCGGTCGTTTCTATGCCTTTTTGCCGGTATTGTTTAATCTTACTGAGTAGCTCTTCTATTCTCATGTCTGAAGGTTTCTTTTCGGTTTTAGTCGGTTTTTCTTTTTCAATCGGGATATTTTTAAAGAAGATTTTAAATTCACCACGTACATCACGTTTGCCGGCGGAGTCGATGTCATGATAATAGACATCTTCCAGTTTCATTTTTAGCACGTCTTTCTCTACGATGAACTCTCCTTGTTTAGCTACGATCATTGTGGTCGCTTTTTTATTTTCCTTATCGAGCATATAAATTATGACATTTTTTAATTTATTTTCTTGCTTATCGGATACATAGATGACATGATTTTCGAAATGCTCTAAAAAGACCCCCGGCTCAATAAAGGCCGATATATTTTTCATAAGTATTTTTTTTACATTATGGTAGCGGTAGGTAAGTTGAGGCACTACCTTATCATTTAGAATAAATAGTAGCAATGCGAAGATTGTTCCAATAATCAGAAAAATGTGTAGTATTTTAAAAGTTGAGACCCCGGCTACTCGCATGGCAATTACTTCATTGTCGGCGATTAATCGGCCCATAGATAGGAGTACACCCATGAAGAATGCTAATGGTAGGGTGTAGCGCATGAGCGGCGGGAAGGCAAATGACAACAAAGTAAAGGCGTCTTTAATATTAACGCCTTTACGAACAATCATATCTGAGAGATCAATCAGTTTGCCCATCAACAGCACGGTGCTTAAAATAAGAAGCGAGAAGATAAAAACAGTAAAGAAATCTTTAATGATGTAGCTGCGGATTATTTTCATGATTGTTGTTTAAATTGGTTTCTTACAGTTTTGGATAAAGTTAGGGCTGTGATTATATTGGCACCTTTTTCTTTTAGGGCTTCTGAACACGCAAAAATAGTTGATCCAGTAGTGAAGATATCATCAACTAGAATAAGATTTAGGTTTTTCACAGCGTTGCTTGCGTTAAATATTCCTTTTACATTATTTTGTCTTTTAAGCCTGGCCAGTTTTGTCTGAGAAGGCCTGAATCTCGTGACACTTATTATATCATTTCTTAGGGGAATATTGAAATGATTTGATAGGAAGTTAGCTAAGACCTCAGCTTGGTTATAACCCCTCATTTTTAGTTTATAACGGTGCAAGGGAACGGCAGTTATGCAGTGATAGCGATAAGCAGAAAATTGGATATCTTCTAGATGCTTAATTATTAGCTGAGCTAGGAGGTCACCTAAATAATCGCAATTACGGTATTTAAATAGCTGAATTAGCTTAGTTAAGGGCTCTTTATATTCGGTTGCACTGATTGCTCGCATATAGGGGTATAGTTTAGTTTTACATTTATTGCAGGTTAATTTTTCTGGTTCATCTATTTTTCGTAAACAATAGCGGCAAAGAGGCGGTTTTAAGAACTTTATTTTTTTATAGCAGTCATTACAGAGCTGTCCCTGATGTATTTTTTTCTCGCAGCTAAAACAGGTTAAGGGAAAAAGTAAATTCTTGGCAGTTTTTATATACTTTTTAAGCACAAGGGCTATTGTATTAGCTTTTTTTTTAATTTCAATAGTTAGTTTGTTTCGTTATTTTTAGATTTGTAGTATAATATTGTTTATAGAGTAATTGAGAAGGGGGATTGATGTTACTGTTTGGATTTGTTATATCTCTAATTTATTGGATTTTTTCCGCCCTGAGCGACATGCTTATTTTTGGTCAGGGAACTTTTTTTGAAAATCTTACTGCCCCTAGCTCTCAAGAATTAATTCATCGCTTGTCAGTAGTTTTAGTTCTAATAATATCCAGTGGCTACTTTAGATATTTTATCGGAAAGCGTCAGGTTATCGAGAATGAGCTTGATCAGGAGTATTGCCTTTCTCCAATAGCTCTAAATAGGATTGGGGCTATGACCTTTGTTTTTGATCCTACCGGTAAAATTTTACGTTTTAATCAGGCTTGCGAAAAAATAACCGGTTATACATTCGGTGAAGTAAGGAATAAATCCTTTTGGAAACTCTTTTTAGAGCCGGATACTGCTGAATTGATGAGGGAGCGACTTAATTGGATTAGTAGCAAATCGTTCCCTAGAGAGTATGAGAATATTTGGTTAGTTCGTAATCGGCAGCGTATTTTTATAAAATGGCACAACACGATGGTTTTAGACAAGGAATCAAAGCTAAAATACATTGTAAGCGTTGGCACAGATATAACCGAATACCAGCAAAAACAAAATATATTCAGGGGTTTTAATCGACAATATCAGGGGCTAATTGATAATATTGGTATCGGCATTTCGGTTGTCTCTCCGGATTTATCGATTGCTTATAAAAATCGCCAATACAAAGAATGGTTTCCCAAAGGAGATGTTTCTAGCCAATCGGTCAGCCATGATATTCTTAGTAATTTTTCTTCTCAAAATTGCGGCAAGTGTCCGAGTTGTAAAGTTTTGTCTGATGGCGTGGCTCATGAAGCAATGATTGAGGTTGACGCTTTAGGTAAAAGGATGGTTTATAAAGTTTCTGCATCGGCAGTTATTGACACTGAAGGTAAAATCGTTGGTGCGATAGAAACAATTCAGGATTTTACAAAAATTAATCATCAGGAAGTCGAAATAAGACGCAGCTACCTTGCTCAGGCAGTAATTAATTCTCTTTTACGTTTTTCTTTAGAGAATATTACTCTTGAGGGTTTTTTAAAATGTGCCCCGGGCATTATTGTATCTACCCCTTGGCTTAGTTCAAAATCCAAGGTGGCGATTTACTTAGTTGGAGATGAACCGGAAGTCTTAGTCTTGAGAGCTCAGGTTAATTTTTCTAAAGAAGAGATCCCGGGTATAAAGCGTTTTGCTTTTGGTGAGCATATTGCTGGTCGAGCTGCCCAGTTGGCAAGACCACAATTTTCAGCCCATATTCAGGAAGGTAATGAGATCGGAATTAAAAATGGCGGAATTAACGCCCATTATTGTTTGCCGATCATCTACTCAGGGGCAGTTTTGGGGGTAATAGATATATATATGGAAGATGGCCATATCCAGAGTAAACAGGAGGAAGAGTTTTTATCGGCCATTGCTAATACTTTAGCTGGAGTAATCCATCGTAAAGAAGTCGAGGAACGATTAGGCAAGACAAATGATTGTTTTGTGAGCTTGGGAATAGACCCGGTTGCTAATATTCAGAGCTTTGTTGCTTTAAGCGGCGAAATCCTTGAAGTTGATACGATGTTTTATCAGCAATTTAATCCAGATACAAATTCTTTTGAGATTCTCGGTGAGTATAATAGCTCTGGTAGCTATAAGCCGTTAGTAAAATATTATAAGAGTGCTTGTCATGAGACTATGAGAGCTGAAGGCGAGATATTAGTTAAAGATGTATCAGAAATTTCTCAATCGACAAAAAATTCTAAACTTCATACTTTTGTTGGCCAGGCAGTTAGGTGCGGAGGTAGCTATGTTGGCTTGCTGAGTGGTTTCTACAGGGACTATTTTAGACTTAGGGAAGATGATCGCAAGTTCTTAGGGGTTATTGCCTCAGCCATCGGCGTTGAGGAGGAACGTATAAAGTCGAAGCGGCATCTTGATGTTGCTTATGATAGATTAAAAGAGGCTCAACATGAGCTCGTTCAGTCTGAAAAGCTAGCGGCTTTGGGACGATTTTCTTCGGGTATGGCCCATGAGGTAAAGAATCCTTTGGGTATTATTTTGGGAGGTATTGAGTTTTTAGAAAAAAAACTAGTTAAAGCAGACAAAGATGAAAGGTTAGCTATTAAAAAAATTAAAGAGTCTACTCTGCGGGCCGACAGCGTAGTACGTAATCTTCTTAAATTTGCAATGCCTTCGGAAATAAAAACCGAAAA
This sequence comes from Candidatus Omnitrophota bacterium, assembly GCA_021735655.1. Taxonomy (NCBI): domain Bacteria; kingdom Pseudomonadati; phylum Candidatus Omnitrophota; species Candidatus Omnitrophota bacterium. Next base: position 319,493 of record JAIPGM010000001.1, read on the forward strand.
ACTTAATCCAGTTGATTTGATTAACGATACCCTCACGTTAGTTAAGTATCGGATTTCTTTAATTAATGTTAAAATTGATACTGATTTTACTAAAGAAGATATTTTCGTTTCCGGAGACAAAAACCAGCTACAGCAAGTTTTATTTAATTTAATAATGAATGCCGTCGATGCTGTAGCTAAGGGTTCGATTATTAAGATAAAAACTTTAAAAGTCTCGGCTGGTTATTTAGCCTATCCAGCCTGCGTTATTGAAATAAACGACACCGGCCAAGGTATATCTGAAGATAATTTATCTAAGCTGTTTGAGCCTTTTTTTACTACAAAGCGTGATAAGAAGGGGACTGGTCTAGGGTTATCAATTTCTAAAATAATAGTTGAGAACCATAAGGGTAAGTTAACTATTGATAGTGAGTTTGGGAAGGGGACTATGGCGAGAGTTATTCTGCCGATAGCCGCTGGATAGGGTTGACATCTTTTAATAAAGGTGTATTATTTTTTTAGGGAGGTTATTGATGAAAAAGATACTAATTATTGATGATGAAGAAGATCTGTCCTTTTTTGTCAAAGCGAACCTAGAGTTAGTTGAAGGCTATGAAGTTACAACGGCCACTAGCGGTAAAGAAGGTATTAGAGTCGCCGCCAAGTACATGCCGAATATAATACTTCTTGATATTATGATGCCGGGTATGGATGGCTATGAGACTTTAGATAAACTTAAGAGTTCAAAGAAGACAATGTCTATTCCGGTAATTATGCTCACTGCTAGGGCTGACGAAGAGTCTAAAGTAAAAGCGGCAAGTGCTTATAACGAAGATTATTTGATTAAACCTGTCCAAATAGATGTTTTAAGGGCAAAAATTGAAGAAGTGCTAAAACGTCGGAACTTTGAAGAAGACTTGTGATTTTAGCCTAAAGCTTTAAAACATAACCCAGTCCAACCTATGCGTTTTTTTTCTTGGCCAACAGTAATTACTTTTTCTTTGCTAATTTTCGTACTTTCTATTTCTCCGATTGGCGTAGCCGAAGAAATTGTCTTTCCTTTTTTAGATAAATTTTTCCACGGATTAGCTTATTTTTTGCTTAGTTTTGTAACGGTGAATACTTTCCGCAAAGCAAATAAAAAGCATGCTGTACTTGGTGGATTCATTTATTCCTTTTCGCTGAGCATATTGATCGAAATAGCTCAGTACTTTATTCCCTATCGAAGTTTTCAGGTCACGGATATAGCTGCTAATTTTTTGGGAAGTTTTTTGGGTTGTTTGCTTAGAGTTATCTAGTTAAAGATAGGCATGAAAAATAATATTAATAATTTAAATCAACTTTTAGACAATGCAGTTTCTAAATTTGCTAATCGTCCGGCATTAATTTTTGGAGCCCGCAAAATAACCTACCAGCAGTTAAAAGTCTCGGCAGACAATTTAGCGACTTCTCTTTATCGTTTAGGAATAAGATCCAAGGATAAGGTTGCTGTTTGGTTGCCCAATTGCCCGGAGTTTGTATTTTCTTTTTTTGCGATTACCCGGCTAGGCGCAGTAGTTGTTCCGATTAATACGATGTTTAAGCGAGAGGAGGCCCGTTATTTAGTTTCCGATTCTCAGGCAAAAATTCTAATTTGTTCTATTGATAAAGTGGAAGATGTTGAGAATATTCTTTCGCGTGTTGATACGCTTATGAATATAATTTCTCTACCGGCCCCGAGTCAAAGCAGGCTGATGCTTAGCTTTCATTCTTTAGTTAGGAATTCTAAAGGGAATTTTAAAAGGTGCGAAGTGGTTGAAAATGATTTAGCTGAAATAGTTTACACTTCCGGAACAACCGGAAAACCTAAGGGCGCCTGCCTCAGTCATAAAAATCTTATTTCTAACATTAAGGATTGTTCGCAAGTTATAAAATTCAGCAAAGCTGATTCGGTGGTTTGTATTTTGCCTCTTTTCCATTCTTTTGCTTCAACCGTTTGCATGCTGCTTCCTATTTATAATGGCGGTCTAGTAGTTATTATGCGCTCAGTGCGTCCGTTTAAGCGAGTCATTCGGACAATTTTTCGTCATCGGATTACTATTTTTGTCGGGGTACCTTCACTTTATAGTATTTTGAGTGCGATGAAGCTTACTAAGCTGCGCTGGGTTTTAAATGTTTTTATTAATCCAATTCGTCTGTGCATATCTGGTGCGGCAGCTCTTCCTTTAAAAGTAGCTAAAGATTTTGAGAAGAATTTTAAGCGACCCTTGCTTCAAGGCTATGGTTTAACTGAAGCTTCACCGGTAGTTTCCCTCAACCTTTTAGATAGAAAACTCAAACCAGGTTCAGTCGGCCGGGTTCTTCCTTCGGTTAAGGTTAAGATTGTAGGTAAAGATGGCCTGGAAGTTGTCTTGGGTGAGGTTGGTGAATTATTGGTTAAAGGCCCTAATGTAATGAGTGGTTATTATAATTTAATTGAGGATACAAAAAAAGCCTTAAAAGAAGGCTGGCTTTATACTGGCGATTTAGCTAAGATGGATGAAGCAGGCTGTATTTATATCATTGGTCGCAGCAAAGAGATGATTAATGTGAGAGGTTTTAATGTTTATCCTCGGGAGATTGAAGATTTACTTTATCAATATCCGAAGATAAAGGAGGCTGCGGTGGTCGGTGTTTCCCATCGACATCGGGGAGAGGTCCCGGTTGCTTTTGTGGTTACAGAGGGTAAAATAGAACAGCGTGAAATTATTAATTATTTAAGGTCGAATTTAGCAGCCTATAAAATACCGCTTAAAGTTTTCTTTAAAGAAAACTTGCCTAAAAATGCTACCGGAAAGATACTAAAAAGAGAGCTGGGAGATGAGGTTAGGGCAACTTTCGAAGGAATAAAGGAATAAGGATAAAATGAATTCCCATAATAAAGCGTTTGAAATTGTTTTTAATGACGAATATTTAGTTGTTGTAAATAAAATTGCGAAAATTTTAGTTCAACCTGCATCTAGCAAGAAAGAGGTGACTTTAACCACGCTTATTGCTAAAGAGTTAAATGAGAAAGTTTTTCCTTGTCATCGATTAGATCGAGAAACTACTGGTTTGATTATTTACGCGAAAAGCTCAGCCATCCAGACTGATCTTACCTGGCAGTTCAGAAAGAGTGAAGTTAAAAAAAAGTACATTGCTTTTGTTAAGGGTCGTTTAGATGGAAGGGAAGGCTTACTTGATGATCAGATAATCGATCGCGAGGGGAAACGTTTTGGTGAAAAACCCAAAAGAGCAAAAACAATTTATAGGGTGTTAGAAAGATTTCCTAATTTCAGTGTTTTAGAACTTACTCCTTTAACTGGAAGAACTAACCAGTTGCGTATACAACTAGCTAATATCGGTTATCCGATCTTAGGTGAAACAAAGTATGCCTTCCGGAAGGATTTTGCAATTAGATTTCGACGGCTGGCTTTGCACGCTTTTTATTTGCAATTTCTTCATCCGGTGAGCTCCGATAAGGTTAATTTAAAGATCAATTTAGCTAATGATATGAAGGATTTTTTAGATAAAAGGAGAAAGTAAATAATTTTCAAAAAAAATCTTTACATAAGAGGCATTAATGATAGACTAAAATTATGAGAGAAAAGGCGTTTACTTTAATCGAATTAGTAGTGGTTATTGCTATTATTGCCATCCTTGCTTCTATTGTCGCTCCTAATGCTTTTAGGTCAATCGAGAAGTCAAAGGTCGCTCGAGCAGTAAGCGACATAAAAACTCTGCAAGGAGCCGCAAGTAATTATTATGTGTCCACTAATAAACGGGCGCCGACCTACATGATGGAGGATTCTACAACTTACCTTAACAATCCCTATATAACTGATTCGGGAGATGCCGGTTGGAATGGTGCTTATCTTGAACAGTGGCCCGCACACCCTTGGGGAGGTAGCTACGGCTGGATTCAGAACTATGCTTGGGACGGAGACGGTTCTTTAAATGATGGTATTGTTGTCATGGATGATGACCGGCCGGGAATGGGAGTTGCGGATAACCAGGGACAAGTTCCTCAAAAAGCACTGATAAAAATTTCTGAGATTTTAGATGACGGCACTCTTACCAGTGGAACAGTCCAGTCACCAATCAGCGGTGAAGCTGGAACCTTAGGTGCTCTGACTTTTCATAATTGAACGTTTTGTAAAAATAAAAAGAGCTGGCTAAAAACTTAAATAGTACAAAATTTAGAGATTACCTGACCAGCGAACAATTTAATTCAACCGACCTAAACTCACCGTTTCTTTAAGCTAAAAAACATTTATTTGACTAAAAAACTAGTGATTAGTATAATTGTTACCTTATGCATACGATAGAAAAAAAGATTTACTACCACGATACTGATTGCGGAGGAGTGGTCTATTATTCTAATTACCTGAAGTATCTTGAAGAAGCCAGAACCGAATTTTTACTCGATAAGGGTTTGGATGTAGATAAATTGGCCAAAGAAGATACTTTGTTTGTGGTTGGTAGTGTAAATATTAGTTATAAGGCTCCGGCTAAATATGCCGATAAGCTAGCAATCTATACTGAGGTTATTAAAAAGAAAAACGTATCTTTGGAGTTTTCCCAAGAAGTAAAAAGAGCTGATCAGGTGTTAGTTTCAGCAATTACTAAACTTGTTTGTGTGGGGAGTAATTTTAAGCCCAAGGCGATGTCAAAAGAGGTAAACGAGAGGATAGGATAATGACATATTCGATTTTTGATAAAGATAAGGGTACAGTAATAAGTGGTAAAGCCAGGATAGCTAAGAGTTTTGGCTTGCGTCTAAAGGGGTTAATGTTTAAAAAGGAAATTGATGAAAAAGAAGCCCTTATTTTTCATAATGCGCCGGCGATTCACACTTGTTTTATGAGGTTTGCTATTGATATTGTGTTTTTGGATAAGAGCAATAAGGTAATAAGAATTTGTGAAGCAGTTAAGCCTTGGAAAATGGTTACTTGCTCCAAGGCGGCTATTACTATAGAACTTCCTGCCAATCGCGCCAAGCGCAGATCTTTGGCCCTAGGTGATCAATTAGAGATAACTCTTGGAGATTGAAAAGCCTAAGTAATTTCAGGCCTATTTCTAAATTATATTGACTAGGTTTAACTTTTAGTTTATGATAGGCTTTGTTCTTATAATATATAGGTATGGGAGGTTTAAATGATTAAGGCTGCAGTATTAGGAGCAACCGGTTTTACCGGCGAAAAATTGATTGAAATTCTACTTAATCACCCTAAGGTGCAGATTGGCTATATCTGCGCAAAGGTTGAAAAAATTCAGAAATTTTCAACTATTTTCCCTCATTTTAAAAACAAATTGGATATGGTTTGTGCCAATCCTGATCTTGAGCAGGCGGCCAAACTGGCTGAGGTTATATTTTTAGCTTTGCCGCATAAGTTATCTTATACGGTGGCGCCTTTTTTCTTAGAGAAAGGAAAGCTAGTAGTAGATTTGTCAGCTGACTACAGACTAAAAGATCCGAAGGTTTATGAACAATTTTATAAGGCTAAACATAAGGATTTAAAAAATTTAAAGAACTCGGTATATGGGCTTCCGGAATATTATAAAGAGAAGATAAAAAAGGCGAAACTTATCGCTAACCCAGGCTGTTATCCTACGGTCTCAACTTTAAGTCTAGCTCCTTTGTTGAAAGAAGGCGTAGTTAAGAATGTAATTATTGATGCTAAAAGTGGGATTAGCGGTGCCGGAAGAAATCCGGATTTAACTTATCGCTATGATCATTTAAGCGGTAATCTGTTTGGCTATAAACTTTTTGATCATCAGCATTTACCGGAGATAGAACAGGTGCTTTCTAATATTAGTAAAAAGAAAGTTTCACTTAGATTCACTCCGCACGTTATTCCGGCTGAGAGAGGAATTTTGGCGACTATCTATGCTGATTTAGTCAAACCGGTCAAAGAAAATACGGTTAACAGTATTTATGCTCAGTACTACAAGAAAGCCCCTTTCGTGAGGTTGTTTAAGCAGAAGCTTCCTCAATTAAAAGATGTTGTCGGTAGTAATTTTTGTGATATTGGTTTCCAGATTAAAGATAAAAAGATAGTCATCATTGGAACGATTGATAATTTAATAAAAGGTGCCGCCGGCCAGGCAGTGCAAAATATGAATATAGCTTTAGGCTGGGATGAAAAACTGGGTTTATTATGAAATTACCACAAGGTTTTCTTTCTTCCGGAATCAATTGCGGGTTAAAAAGAAAAAAGTTGGATCTTGGACTTATTTATGTTGAGGATTTTGCTAAGGTAGCCGGATTTTTTACAACGAATGCTAATCTTTCTTATTCGGTCGTAGCGGCTAAGAAAAATATTAAAAATCCGATTAAGGCGGTTTTAGTCAATAGCGGAAATGCGAACTGTTATTCTCATAAGTCTGGTTTAAAAGATACCGAAGATATAGTTTTAAAGTTAGCTAAGAAGCTAGGAGTAAAACAATCTAGCATCTTGATTGCTTCTACTGGTATTATCGGTAAAAAATTACCGAAGCAAAAAATCATATCGGGATTAGAGCCTTTAATAAAGAACTTGGGAAAGCAGTCTAAGAATTTTTCAGAGAGCATTCTTACTACGGATGCCTTTGTTAAAACTGCCGGCAAACAGATTCTTAAAGGTAAGGCCAGCGTGGTTGGCTTTGCCAAGGGCGCTGGGATGATTTGTCCTAATATGGCTACAATGTTAGCTTTTGTGCTTACTGATTGTGATTTACCGCAGGCTGTTTTTAAAAAAATTGCTAAAGAAGCAGTTGAAGAAAGTTTTAATTCAATAAGCGTTGATGGTTGTATGAGTACTAATGATACCTTAATATGTCTTTCGAGCGGAAAGGTTCCTTTAAAGAACAAAGCTCAAATAGCTGATTTTTCTAAGAGTTTAAAGGTTGTATGTTTAGAATTAGCCAAGCTAATAGTCAAAGATGCCGAAGGGGCAAGTAAATTTATTCATATTCGGATAAAGGGAGCAAAAACTAAACTTGAGGCAAAGAAGTGCGGTTTAGCTTTAGCAAATTCCAATCTTTTTAAATGTGCTATTTATGGTGAGAATGCAAATTGGGGAAGGATTATCCAAAGTTTGGGGCAAGTCGGGGTTAAGTTGGGAGAAAATATAGGTATTAAAACAAATTCCCTTAAGAAGAGAAATATTGATATAGCGATTGACCTAAAGAGAGGTAGGTCGTCAGCAAGCATTTACACCTCGGATCTAACCCCGCAGTATGTTAAGATAAACGCTGAATATAGTTAGGAGTTAATATGGTTCAAGAAGCAATAAAAAAAGCCGATGTTTTAATTGAGGCGCTGCCTTATATCAAGAAGTTTCATAAAAAGATATTTGTAATTAAGTATGGAGGTTCAATTCTAGGCGAAGAAAGAGTCAGGAAGTGCGTTCTTGAGGATATTGCTTTTTTAAGATTTGCCGGTATTAGGCCAATTATCGTTCATGGCGGTGGACCTAATATTACTGAAAGACTCAGAGACCATAAGGTGGCAACTGAATTTGTTGACGGCATGAGAGTGACTGATCAGTTTACTTTAAATGTAGTCGAAGAGGAGCTTAATAAATTAAATGATCTTATTCTTGGCGAAGTAGCAACCCATCAAGTTAAGGCCCTAGGTTTTAAGAAGAAGAATAGTATCTTAAGGGTTAAGAAAAAAAAGAGTAAGGTTGACCTAGGTTTGGTCGGTGAGATGGTCGGTTTCGATAAAGAAACGTTATTTAAGGCTTTAGAGAGCGGTATTCCGGTTATTTGCCCGATGGGTGTATCAGCTGACGGAGTTTCCTATAACATAAATGCTGACGAGGTAGCTTTTTTTCTGGCCTCTGAGTTAAAGGCAGAAAAGTTAGTTCTCTTAACCAATGTTTTAGGAGTAATGAGAGACCCTAAGGACGATCACTCTTTAATTTCAACTATAACTGCCAAAGAGGTAAAAGAGTTAATTCAGGAAAAAATAATCGATGAGGGTATGGTGCCAAAGGTTATGGCTGCCAAAAAAGCAATTAATAACGGTGTAGGCAAGGCTCATATTGTTGATGCCAAAATTCCCCATGCTTTGCTTTTAGAGATATTTACCGATCAGGGTATTAGCACCGAGATAGTAAAATAGGATTGATTAAATGAACATTAAGAAGTTATATAAGGATTATTCGTTAAATACTTACACTAGAGTAGGTCCGGTATTTGTTAAAGGTAAGGGAAGCTGGCTTTGGGATGCCCAAGGTAATAAATATTTGGATTTACTTCCCGGCTGGGGGGTATCAATTTTGGGCCATTGTCATCCGAGAATCGCGGCGGCTATTAATAAACAGACAAAAAAGTTAATTCATCTTCCGAATAATTTGTTTTTTAAAGAGCAGGCCTTATTAGCTAAAGAGATTGTGAAAAAGAGTTTTCCGGCTAAGGTATTTTTTGCTAATTCCGGGGCTGAAGGCATTGAAGGGGCGATAAAGCTTAGCCGTCTCTTTGGTAAAGGAAAAAGATATGAGTTGATTACTATGAAAAATTCCTTTCACGGAAGAACTTTCGGTGCTCTTTCAGCGACAGCCCAAGCTAAATATAAAAAACCGTTTAAGCCGATACTCGGAGGTTTCAAAGAAGCAAAGTTTAATGATATAAAGAGCTTTAAGAATAAGGTTAATAAAAAGACGGTCGGGGTAATCCTAGAACTAATTCAGGGAGAGGGTGGAGTAAACGTAGCTGATAAAGATTATATAAGGCAGTTAAAGCAATATTGCCAAAAGCATAGCCTTTTATTAATTATTGATGAGGTCCAAACCGGAATGGGCAGAACTGGAAAACTGTTTGCTTATCAGAATTATTCCATAACTCCTGATATAATGGTTTTATCAAAGGGTATCGGGGCAGGAGCCCCGATGTCAGCAATAGTTGTTAACAAGAAAATAGCTGATATAATTAAGCCGGGGATGCATGCTTCAACTTTTGGCGGATCGCCTTTAGTGACTGCGGCCTCACTTGAAACTTTTAAGGTAATTGATCAAGAGAAGCTTCTTGGTAAGGTTAAAAAGAATGGTGACTATCTTCATAAGAGATTTTTGACTTTCAAGAAAAAGTATTCGTTGGTTAAAGCAGTGAGAGGAAAAGGCTTAATGCTGGGAATCGAGCTATCAATTGATGCGCAGCCTTTATTTTTAGAGTGTTTAAAGAGGAAGTTAATAATAAACGCTACCCATAGAACAGTTTTAAGGATGTTACCGGCCTTAAACGTAACTAGATCTGAGTTGGATCAGGGTCTAGAGATATTAGATGCGGTATTAGCTAAGTTTGCTAAAAAAAAGTAGAGCCAGAATGAATCATTTTATTGCCCTTAAATATTTTTCTCAAGGAGAGATTGAAAAGCTTATTGATTTAGCGATAAAGATAAAAAGCAATCGAAGTCTTTATCGAGATTCACTGAAGGGAAAATCAATAGGGCTTATTTTTGAAAAACCGTCCTTGAGGACTAAGACTGCTTTTTATATTGGGGCGGTACAGTTAGGCGCTGAAGCTATTTACTATACCCCTCAAGAGATAAAAATCGGAGAAAGAGAATCGGTTGGTGATATTGCCGGAACTTTTTCAGTGTATTTAGACGCGGTAGTTTTGCGTACCTTTTCGCATGATACAATTTTAGAGTTTGCAAAACTTTCAAAAATACCGATAGTTAATGCTTTAAGTGATTTTTTTCATCCTTCGCAAGTATTAGCCGATATTCTTACAATCAAGGAAGCTAAGGGCGATATAAAAAAGTTAAAAATCGTCTATGCCGGTGACGGTAATAATGTTTGCAACTCTTTAATTCATGCATTTTCTATTTTAGGTGGCAATTTGACTCTAAGTATTCCTAAAGGCTATGGGTATGGGCTTAAGAATAAAGTTTTAGCTGAGGCTAAGGCTCAGGCAGAGATTTCCGGGGCAAAGATATCTTTTAATCCTTCACTTAGTGAAGCAGCCAAAGGCGCGGATGTTCTATACACCGATGTTTGGACTTCAATGGGCAAGGAGTCGGAAAGAAAGAAAAGAAAAAAAGCTTTTAAAAACTTTCAGATAAATGATAAAATCTTAAAAGCTGCTAAGAGTGATTGTATCGTGATGCATTGTCTTCCGGCTCACAGAGGGGAGGAGATTACCGATTCGGTAATTGACAGTAAAAATTCGGCAGTCTTCAAGCAGGCTGAGAATCGTCTCCATGCGGCAAAGGCAATTTTAGTTTATCTTTTAAAAGGTAATAAGGCGGATAAATAATGAAAAAAGTAGTTTTAGCTTATTCGGGAGGATTAGATACTTCTTGTTGTGTGGCTTGGCTTAGAGATAAAGGCTACAAGGTGGTAGCTTTTTCTGCTAATTTAGGCAGTGAGTTCTCACCTAAAGAGCTTAAAAGCATGGCTAAGGCCAGCGGAATATCTAAAATCTATATAAAAGATTTACAAAAAGAATTCGCTGATCAGTATATACTTCCGGCACTTAAGGCCGGGGCAGTTTACCAGAATAAATATCTTCTGGCGACAGCTCTTGGACGTCCTTTAATTGCTAAATATTTAGTTGAAGTAGCCAAAAAGGAAAAAGCAACTTATGTTGCTCATGGCTGTACGGCTAAGGGTAATGACCAGGTAAGGTTTGAGATAGCAGTGAAAGCTTTGAATCCTAGACTAAAGGTTATTGCTCCCTTGAGAGAGTGGCACTTAACCTCTAGAGATTCAGAGATTAAATATGCAAAAAGTAAAAAGTTGCCGATTAAATCAACCAAGAAGAAGATTTACAGCATTGATAAAAATATTTGGGGAGTAAGCATTGAAGCCGGCAGCCTCGAAAATTTGGACAACGAGCCTCCAGAAGATGCTTTTATTTTAACTCAAAGTTTAAAAAAGGCTCCCTCTAGTCCTCAATATTTAGATATTGAGTTTTCTAAAGGAAAGCCAGTTAAGCTAAACGGGAAATCTACGGAGTTGGTGGCGCTTATAAACAAGCTTAATAAAATCGGTGGCAAACACTCAATCGGCAGGACTGATGTTATTGAGGACAGGGTTGTCGGTATAAAGTCGAGAGAGGTTTATGAGGCTCCGGCAGCTTGGATATTGCACTTAGCTCATAAGGAGCTTGAAAGTTTAGTCTTAGACAGAGAGACTCTTTCACAAAAAGCGCTTTTAGCCTTGAAATATGCCCAACTGGCCTATCAAGGTTTGTGGTTTTCTAAGCTGAAGATCAGCCTTGATGCGGCGATTTTAGAAACTCAAAGCAAAGTAAGCGGAAAGATAAGATTGAAACTATACAAAGGAAATATAATTATCGCTAAAAGAAGTTCGCCGCACTCTTTATATAAGGAAGAGCTGGCAACTTACGGTGAAAAAGATAAATTTAACCGAGATTGGGCCGAAGGGTTTATTAAAATCTGGGGAATGCCCTTTGTTGGTAAATAGAATATATCCGCCTCGCTAGATATACGGTAAATTTCCTCCGTAAATTTACCGTAACTCGGCGGATATCAATTCAACTAAGCATTTTTCGAAGAAAAATGCAAGTTTCATTGAGGAGGTAAACATGGCTGATAAATTATGGGGTGGAAGATTTAGGAAGGAAGTAAATAAAGATTTTTTTGAATTTCAGAAATCAATACAATATGATTATAAAATCGTTGAATATGATATCTATCATTCAATTATTCACGTTACCGCCCTGGAAGAGGCCGGGCTTTTAAGTAAAGACGATGCCATTAAATTAACTTCTGTTTTAAGCGATATTTTTCAAGAGGTTAGAGAAGGAAGATTCAAGTTTAACCCTAATTCTGAAGATATCCATACTGATATTCAAAATAGAGTCTCTAAAAGGTTAGGGAAGCTGGCTCAGAAGTTACATACTCTACGTTCAAGAAACGATCAAGTTGTTTTTGATGAGAAGTGGTATTGCTATCGGGAAGGGGTCTATACTTTAAGTCTGATTAATGTAGTTTTGGCTAATCTGAATCATCTCGGCAACACTTACCGAGATACGCTTATTCCCGGCTATACTCATACTCAGCGAGCTCAGGTAGTCTCATTTATTAACTATACCGGAGCTTTCTTTTGTATGTTTGAAAGGGATTTTGAGAGATTAGATGCCTTCGTAAAGAAGTCAGAGATCTATATCGGTTCCGGTGCTTTGGCCGGAAGTGCTATTCCTAAGGCAGCCTATAGTGAGGCTTTAAAAAAGTTTTTGGAAAGTTCAAAAGCACAGTTAAAACATTCTAAGTCTTACACGGTTAAAAATTCTTTAGATAATGTTGCCAGCCGTGATTTTGTAATTGAGTTTTTGAGCATTCTATCAATATTACAGATGCATTTGTCACGCATGGCTGAAGATTTTATCCTTTATTCGACCAAAGAGTTTGGATTTCTTGATTTACCGGAGGAGTTCTGCACCGGTTCATCACTTATGCCGCATAAGAAAAACCCTGATTTTCTAGAGTTAGTCAGGGGAAATACCGGAAAAATATATGGTAATATAGTTTCAGTTTTAACTATGATGAAGGGGCTACCGTTAACTTATAATCGGGATATGCAGCTAGATAAAGAGCCGCTCTTCTCATCTACCGAGGTAGTAGAACAAGAGCTAAAAATAGTTGCCGGGCTAATTGCTGGTATAAAGTTGAATAAAAAAAGAATTCTTGAAGCCCTTGAAGATGAGGAGCTTTATGCTACAGAATTAGTAGAGTTTTTGGTTCATGCCGGGGTTGCTTTCTCGGAAGCCCATACTACGATTGGAAAGCTGATAATTTATTCCGAAGATAACAAAATTAAGATTAAAGATATGTCGGATAAAATTTTAAAAAAGTTTAATTCGTCGTTGAATCATAAAAACGTAAATCAAATAATGAGCGCCGAGCATGCGGTGGCGTCAAAAAAATCGTTACCGAAACAGAAGCATACTACTTCCAAAAAACCTTCTAAGAAGAAGTAGCCTAAAATGCACGAATTTCGTTTTAAGAAAAACAGACTTTATTGTGAGGATTTGCCGGTTCAAGAACTAGCCACGAAATACGGAACCCCTCTTTTTGTCTACAGCTCAAGGACAATCGTTGATCACTTTTTAAAGATTAAGAAGGCTTTTTCTTCGATTAAACCCTTAATTTGCTATTCAGCCAAAGTTAATTCTAATCTTTCGATCATGAAGCTTTTGGTGGATCAAGGAGCCGGATTGGATATTGTTTCCGGTGGTGAGCTTTATCGGGCTAAAAAAGTAAAATGTCCGGCTAAGAAAATAGTTTACGCTTCAGTCGGCAAAACTGATCGGGAGATAAAAGAAGCGCTTGATTACGGTATATTGATGTTTACCGTCGAGTCTTTGGCCGAGCTAAAAAGAATTAATGCTTTAGCCAGAAAGCTAAAGCTAAGGGCGGATGTGGCCTTAAGGCTTAATCCTGATGTTGCGCCTAAGACTCATAGTTATATTATTACCGGTAAAAAGGAAACCAAGTTTGGAATGGACATCGATACGGTAAAAGAAATCCTTCTAGTTAGAGATAATTATCCATATTTGAATATAATTGGCATCCATATTCATATTGGCTCGCAAATTACCGAAAGCGCACCGTACTTAAAAGCGATTCGAAAGGTAAAAGAATTAGTCGATGAGGTTTCACGAGCCGGAGTTCAATTGAAATATTTTGATATCGGCGGGGGGTTGGGTATAGTTTACAATAAGGAAAAAGCTCAGACTGCTCAAAGCTTTGCTAAACAAGTTTTGCCGTTGCTGAAAAGCATCGGCTTAAAGGTAATACTTGAGCCGGGTCGTTTTATTGTCGGTAATAGCGGTATTTTAGTTACCAAGGTAATTTATTTAAAGGATACTTTTAAGAAGAGGTTTATAATTGTTGATGCGGCCATGAATGATATGATTAGGCCGTCTTTATACGGGGCTTATCATAATATAATTACCGTAAAAAAGGCTCAGAGTAAGAAAGCAAAGCCTAAGAAATTAGTTGATGTGGTGGGGCCGATCTGTGAGAGTGGTGATTTTTTAGGTAAAGCCAGGAATCTAACTGTAAATGAGGGTGACTATTTGGCAATTATGGCCGCCGGAGCCTATTGCTTTAGCATGAGCTCGAATTATAATTCACGACCCCGCGCAGCTGAGATAATAGTAAAGAAAGACAAGGCTCAGCGTATCCGCCGAAGAGAAAAGTATGCCGATTTAGTTAAATCCGAAAGGATTGTTTTTTAAAACATAATGACTACGATAACTTTTTATAAACTGCAGGCTTCCGGTAATGATTTTATTCTTATTGATAATCGTAAGACAAAGCTTAAGGCCGGCCAGCTAAAAAAGCTTGCCCGAAAGTATTGTCAGCGCAAATTGTCTATCGGAGCTGACGGCCTTTTGGTTATTGAGTCTTCGAAGAAAGCATCTTTCAGGATGAGGATTTTTAATGCTGACGGCTCAGAGGCCGAGATGTGTGGAAACGGCGCTCGCTGTACTGCTTATTGGGCCAAGAGTAAAGCTAAACAGGTTAAGTTTGAAACTCAAGCCGGAATAATTGAAGCTTGCTTAAAAGCTGATAGGGTTGCTATTAAGCTTAGCGACCCTAAACAGATTAAGGTGCGTATCCCAATTGTTGTTTTGGGTCGAAAGATACATCTAAATTTTATCAATACCGGCGTGCCACATGTGGTTATTTTTGTTTCTGGATTAGATAAAATCGATGTTGAAAAAATAGGCCGGGCAGTACGATTTCATAAAAAGTTTCAACCGGCCGGGACAAATGTTAACTTTGTTGAGATAATTAATGATAACTTTGTTCGGGTAAGAACCTATGAGCGGGGGGTTGAAGCTGAAACTTTAGCTTGTGGCACTGGAAGTGTTGCCGCGGCAATTTTATTAAAATTTAAACTTAAAGTCACAAGCGGTAATCATAAGGTTAGAGTCTTAACTAAAAGCCAAGAAACCTTAAGCGTGCATTTTAGTAAGATTGATGATAAAGTAAGGGATGTTTGGCTTAAAGGCAAAGCTGATCTGGTTTGCCAGGGAAGTTTAAAGTTTTAAATTATTTAGGAGGATTTATGCTTAAAGGAAGTATTGTCGCTATAGTAACGCCTTTTGACTCTCAAGGAAATATAAACGAAGCTAAGTTGAAAGAGTTGATTGATTGGCATATTGATTGCGGCACCGACGGTATTTTAGTTTGCGGGACGACTGGAGAAAGTGCAACTCTTACTCATCCTGAACATAAGCGGATTATTGATTTAGCGGTTTTGCATATAGATAAAAGAGTTCCGGTTTTGGCTGGTTGCGGTTCTAATTCAACTCATGAGGCTCTTGATCTGGTTACTCATGCCAAGAGCGCTGGAGCAGATTTTGCTTTAGTAATTACTCCTTATTATAATAAACCCACCCAAGAGGGGCTTTATCGGCACTTTAAAGAAATAGCTGATAATGTTGATATGCCGATAATTATTTATAATGTTCCTTCGCGCACCGGAAGCAACATCCTTCCTGAGACCGTGGCTAGAATTTATAAGGATTGTAAGAATGTTGTCGGGATTAAAGAAGCTAGTGGTTCACTTGATCAAATTACTAAGATAATGAGTTTGGTAGACGATAAGTTTCTGCTTTTTTCAGGAAGTGATGAGATCAATTTGCCGATACTTGCTACCGGCGCATCAGGAGTAGTTTCGGTGGCCGCAAATATCGTACCTAAGGAAATCCATCAGCTGGTAGCGAAGTTTTTAGAGGGTGATTTAGCTGAGGCTAGAAAAATTCAACTCCATCTTTATGAGTTAATTAAAACTCTTTTTGTTGAAACAAATCCGATCCCGGTAAAAACTGCCTTAGGGCTTATGGGGTTAATTGAGCCGAATATGCGCCTACCTTTATGTAATTTGAGTGAGACAAATCTAAGTACTTTAAAGATAGTTTTGAAAAAGTATAAGTTAATTTAATAGTTTAGGGAGGATATAGTGGTTAAATTAGGCATAAGCGGTGCCCGGGGAAAGATGGGTGAGCGGATAATTGCCTTGGCTAAAGAGTCAGGTGATTTTCAGATAATTTTTGGCTTGGAGCGCTTGGACCATCCTGACATCGGAAAGAATATCAATGGGGTGCCGATAGTTGAATCCCGTGACTATATCCAGCAGTGTGACTGTTTGATTGATTTTAGTGCCGCCAAGGCGATAACTGATAATTTATCTTACTTAACGGAGTTTAAGAAGTCAGCAGTCATCGGTATAACCGGCTTAGATTCATCTAGTCAGGAAAAAATAAAGTCGGCAGCAAAAAATATCCCGATAGTTTTTTCACCGAATATGAGTGTGGGAGTTAATATTTTGTTTCGTTTATTAAAAGAGGCAGCCAAAAGTTTAGCTGGCTACCAAGCCAGTATTTTTGAGGCTCATCATATCCATAAGAAAGACTCTCCTTCGGGAACCGCTAAGAAAATAGCAGAAATTATTAACGGTTATGATTTTAATATAAAAGTTGAAGATATCGAAGCTAAGCGTGAGGATGAAATCGTTGGTGATCATAAAGTAGTTTTTGAAAGCGATCTTGATAAGCTAGAGTTATCCCATTCGGCTAAGACCAGAGATATTTTTGTTCAGGGAGCATTAGTTGCCGCTAGTTGGGTTAAAGGTAAACCGGCTGGTTTATATTCGATGGAGGATGTTTTAGGAAAATGAAAAAATTTGAATTGTCAGAACGGCTAAAAAAATTCCCACCGTACTTATTTGCTGAAATTGACCGGCAAAAGTCACTTTTAAGAAAGAAGCGGGTTGAATTTATCGATCTTAGTATCGGTGATCCGGATATTGCCGCACCATTAGCCGTAATCAACAGCTTAAGCAAAGCCGCAAAAATAAAGATTAATCAGAAGTATGCTTTAGATCAAGGAAAGACCGCTTTTCGTTTGGCTATAAAAAAATGGCAGAAGAAGCGTTTTGGAGTATCAGTTGACGCTGAAAGTCAGGTGCTTCCTTTAATCGGCTCAAAAGAGGGTTTGATTCATTTTCCTTTAGCTTTTGTTAACTCCGGTGAATATATAATTGTGCCTTCACCCGGGTATCCCGGCTATAAAAGTGCAGCTCGTTTTGTAAGCGCAAAGATTCATGAATTACCGCTCCTTGAGAAGAACAGATTTTTGCCTGAGCTCTCAAAGATTCCGCTTGGGGTGAGAAATAAAGCCAAACTTATCTATTTGAACTATCCGAATAATCCGACAACAAGCCTGGCCCCTTTAGGATTTTTAAAAGAGGTGGTAAATTTTTGTTCTAAATATGGAATAATCCTTGCTTATGATAATGCTTATTCGGAAATTTACTTTAAAGATAAGCCGCACAGTGTATTAGAAGTTAAAGGAGCCGATGAGGTTGCCCTGGAGTTCCATTCACTATCAAAGACATATTGTGTAACCGGCTTCAGGGTTGGTTGGGCCAGCGGTAATCCCCAATTAGTTAAAGGCCTGCTTAAGGTTAAGGCTAACGTTGATTCAGGAATTTTCGGCGCAATTCAAGAGGCAGCAATAACTGCTTTAGATACCCAGAGCGGTTACGTTAATAATTTGAGAAAAACGCTTAGACAACGAAGGGATATCTTTATTGATGTTTTAGAAAAATCAGGCATTGAGCCTTGCTATTGCGACTCAACTTTTTATGTTTGGGCTAGAGTCCCGAGAAAGTTTAAGTCTTCGATAGACTTCTCTAAATACTTGCTTCAAGAAAAAAGAATTGTTGCAACTCCCGGTTTAGGATTTGGAAAGTACGGCGAAGGGTTTATTCGCTTTGCTTTAACTGTAGATAAGAACATTTTAAGAAAGGTTAGGATATAAGTGTTAAGCAAGTGTAGTTTTAAAATAATTTTGTTTTTGTTGGCGAGTAGTTTAATTGCCGGCAGTAACTTTGCTTTGGATATTGAGAGCGATGCTTTTAAGAATGGCGGTTATATTCCTGATCGCTACACCTGTGATGCCCAGGATTTTTCTCCGGTTCTTTCCTGGAGCAATGCGCCTCAAGCAACCAAGAGTTTTGCCTTAATTGTCGATGACCCCGATGCTTCGTTTAAGGTTTGGGTCCACTGGGTAATTTTTAATATACCGGCTGAGACTAGCAAGCTCAAAGAGAACATTACCATTGATGAGCTAAGTTCTTTAGGAATAGTTCAGGGAACCAATGACTTTGAAGTTTTGGACTATCGAGGTCCTTGTCCGCCTCAAGGTAAACCCCACCGTTATTCTTTCAAGCTCTACGCTTTAGATATGAAACTTTCGTTGGAGGAGGGAGCGACTAAAAGTGAGCTCATAAAAGCAATCCAGGGTCATATTATCGCTGAAACTAAAATAGTCGTTTCTTATCAGCGTTAATTAAAAATAGTTAAGGTAGTTTTCGTTAAATGCAGTATTCACTTTTATTGTTAAATTAAGGAAGGAGGAGGAAAATGGCAAAGATTAAAAAAGTAAAAGCAAGGCAGGTTCTTGATTCACGGGGAAACCCCACTGTCGAGGTGGATGTAATTTTAACTAATGGTGTTTTAGGTCGGGCCATAGTTCCCTCAGGAGCTTCAACCGGAGAGTTTGAAGCTGTTGAGTTACGCGATAACGGTAAAGCTTATTGTGGTAAGGGAGTTTTAAAGGCAGTAAGAAATGTTGAGAAAATTATTTTTCCTAAGATAAAAGGCAAAGAAGCTAATTTTCGTAACATTGATAAGATAATGATCAAGCTTGACGGCACTGATAACAAATCAAAATTAGGGGCAAATGCAATACTGGCGGTTTCTTTGGCCGTGGCTAAGGCTGATGCCATATCTAAGAAGCAGCCGCTTTATCGGTACTTAGGTGGTGCAAAGGGTGTTGTTTTGCCGCTTCCTTTGATGAATATTGTTAACGGTGGAGTCCATGCTGATAATAATTTAGATATTCAGGAGTTTATGATTGCGCCATTAGGTTTTAGCACTTTTAGCAAGGCTCTTGCTGCGGCAACTGAGACTTTTCATAGTTTAAAGTCAATTTTAAAGAACAAGAAACTTTCAACCTCAGTAGGCGATGAGGGAGGCTTTGCTCCGAATTTAAAAAAGAATGAAGAGGCCTTGGATTTAATTATTGAGGCTATTAAAAAAGCCGGTTATAAACCGGGTAAAGAGATAGCCTTGGCAATAGACACTGCGGCAAGCTCATTCTATAAGAATGGGGCTTATCTCTTTGAAGGTAAAAAAAGAGATGTTAACTACATGATCGACTACTATGAAAAGATAGTAAATAAATATCCAATTGTTTCGATTGAAGACGGTTTAGATGAAAATGATTGGTGTGGCTGGTCTAAGCTAACAAAAAGATTAGGTAAAAAAGTTCAGCTAATCGGTGACGATCTTTTTGTTACCAATGTAGTGCGTTTGAAGAAAGGAATAAAAAATGATATTACTAACTCTATCTTAATTAAGGTCAATCAAATCGGTACACTTACCGAAACCATAGCTGCAATTGATATGGCCCATCGGGCCGGCTACACAGCGGTTATTTCTCATCGCTCCGGTGAAACTGAAGATACAACTATTGCTCATTTAGCAGTTGCTAAGGCAACTGGTCAGATTAAGACCGGGTCTTTGTCCCGAACTGATAGGGTTGCTAAGTATAATGAACTATTAAGGATAGAGGAAGAATTAGGTAAAAAAGCACGCTATGGCGGTAAAACTTTTAAATATAAATAAGCTTAAGCGGCTTAAATGGCCGGTTATTGGTTGTTTAATTTTAATTATCGTTACGGTTATTTATTTTCCTAATTATGCAAGGATTAGAAGCCTGCGGCAGGAAAATAGCCGGTTGACTGAGGAGATTAAGAAGTTGTCAGTTGAGATAATTGACTATGAGGATAAGCTTAGTAATCTAGATGGTGATCCTTATCTTTATGAAAGAATTGCTCGTGATGATCTAGGGATAGCCAGAGAGAATGAGATAATTATTGACATCGAAGAATAAGTTGTTAACATAGTTATAATTTCGCGGGGTGGAGCAGCCTGGTAGCTCGCAAGGCTCATAACCTTGAGGTCTTGGGTTCAAATCCCAACCCCGCAACCATCTTTATAAAAGCCCAGATTAATTAATTTTAGTCTGGGTTTTTTATTTGGGTAGAGGAAAGGGCGTTCGGATAACACTGGGATAACAAAAGTATCCTGTAGACTTTTATTCCTCGCCCCATAAAGACCCCCACCCCATCCGATTTAGCCCCAGATATAGTTATAAGGGCTGTTTTTGGTGCGTAGAGGAAATTTTAAAAAATACTCTTAGGCTATCTAAAAGGGGTATGAAATTTATTTTTTTATCTTTTTTGAGAATGGTATAATGTTGTGTAAGGAGAACGAAATGGATACAAAAGAAAAACAGAAGATACTTGAAAGGTATTTGCATATACCTGAAGAAGAGCTAAGTGAAATGCTCTTAGCTGATGAAAAGGGATATAAAGATGGCGTCTATCAGTTGCTTTTGGACGCCGCTAAGTCAAGAGGCTTTGGTGCAGGAACAAGGGAAATTCTCATTAAGGCTTCATCTTTGCAACGAGAAGTTAAAGAAAAGCTCGCTTTGCAAACATTAACTCCTACACAAAAAAGGATATTTACTATACTCCCAGGTTTTGCTATGTGGCATTATTTTTTTGCTCCAAAAGAATGTAAACAAAGAAAAAAAGATGCAATACGATGTCATTGGCGGGGATGGAGAAACTACCTACTGTTAATTTTGGCTGGTGCAGTGTGTGTAACTATCTTTTCAGGCACTCAAACGACACTAGACCAGATTATGCTTATTTTTGTACTCGTTCTTGCAACTATATGTATATCAATATACCTACATCTACAAGAAAGAAAAAATAAGAAATGAAACAGTATGCCTTATTTTTTCTCATAACTACCTTCATACTTCTCTATAAATAGGTTTTCAAATTTAGCCCCAGATATAGTTATAAGGGCTGCTTTTGGTACTTAAATCAAATTCTAGAAAGCGGGTTTATTATTTTACTTTAAAAGAAACTGGGTTGGGTGTAGAATAAGGCTAATATGCAAGCTAAAATCAAGAAAATCATAAAGAGAGAAGGGTTAATTATCTTAGGGATTATACTCTGTGGAGTTTTTTTAGCTTATTTAGGCGGTTTCTTATCTTTTCAAAAGTCTAATTGTTCTTTTCAAAAGTCTAATTGTTATTTTTTTAATCAGAGGTATAAACAACCAGGAACATCGGATAAGTATTTGTCTAAAGAAAAAATATTAGAAGATATCCGTGGAGAATACCCTCAATATGATTCCGTAGATGATGCCATTTTCGCAAAGGTGATTGAGAATGAATTGAAGCGGTGTGGGCAGTCAGGAAAACTTAGACTATTGGTTCGGACGGCAGGGTTCTGTGGTATTTTTTTACTTTTTTTGGGTTATCCCATCTACCTATCTATCCGTTTCATTATCTGGGCAATCAAAGCCTTGAGGAAATAATAGGAGGTAATATGTTAATAAGAAAATTAATGCATTGGTATATAATTGCGGCAGCAGTAGGCACAATACTGATGCTTTTGTTATTTTTGTTTGGAGTATTATAAGGGGCTAATATACAATTTAAAACCAAGAAAATCATAACAAGAGAAGGGTTAATAAGTTTAGGGTTACTCATCCTTGGTGCAGCTAATTAGATAGCTAATTTTTGTGTTAGATGAAAAATAAAAGGAGATGATACGATAATTGTTCAATGATAGTTGGTGAAAACTCTGGATTATCAGTAGAATAAATAGATAGTCACAGAGTAGATAGGTTATAGGTTGTATTGTTTTTCTGGGGCTTAATTGACCCCGTAAAGGAG